>DATAUO010000080.1:0-6641 GCA_036268215.1 Steroidobacteraceae bacterium | reverse complement strand
GCGCCGCGCGTCCTCGTAGAACATCTCGTAGAAGTCGCCCATGCGATAGAACAGCAGCACGTCGGGGTGCTGGGCCTTGATGCGCAGGTACTGCTGCATCATGGGGGTGTGCGAGGAGAGGTCGATGTCGTTCATGCGGTCGGTCGGATAGTATCCCCCGTGCATCCATCATTCGTCACGAGGGTCCGCTCGGTATTGCCATGACGACGCTCGATCTGTTCGAGACCTCCGCCCGGGGCGGGCGACTGAGCCTGGGCTCGCGTGCGCTCGTGCTGCGCGGATTTGCGCTGCCCTACATGGACGAGCTTTTGCCTCGCATCGAGGAGATCGCGGCGCAAGCGCCGTTCCGCAGCATGATGACGCCGGGCGGATTCACGATGTCGGTCGCATCGACGAGCTGCGGCTCGCTGGGATGGACCACCGACCGGCGCGGCTATCGCTACACCCGCGAGGATCCGAGCAGCGGCGAGCCCTGGCCGGAAATGCCGGAGGTATTCGCGCGTCTGGCGCGAGAAGCGGGAGCGGCGGCGCGTTTCGAGAGTTTCGCGCCCGACGCCTGCCTGCTCAATCGCTATCAGCCGGGCGCCCGATTGTCGCTGCACCAGGACCGGGATGAGCACGACTTCGAGGCACCCATCGTCTCCGTGTCGCTCGGCATGCCGGCGACCTTCCTGTTCGGCGGGCACGAACGCTCGGATCGGACGGTGAAAGTGCCGCTCGGCCATGGCGATGTCGCGGTCTGGGGCGGCCCGGATCGACTGCGTTATCACGGTGTGGCGCCGCTCCGGGACGACCCGCATCCGTTGCTCGGCAGCCAGCGCATCAACCTGACGTTTCGCAAGGCGGGTTGAGCACGCATGGGATCGCAAGAATCGGAGCTCTTTGCGCCGACAGCGTCGGTTGCGGGCTTCTAGGGCGAAAACTACGCGGGCTGGAAGACGCGGCGGTCTCCGGTGAAGGCCCGCAGACCCCTCGAGAGCCCGCCCGTCGCGGTCAAAAGGCGCCTCGCAGATCGTCCGCGACCTGCCCGAGCACGTCTTCCCAGCGGCCGGGGGAGCTCTGACGATAGAGCTTGAGGGTCGGGTACCAGGGGCTGTCGAGACGGCCCCGCATCCAGCGCCAGTCCGGCGGCTCGGGCAGCAACACCCAGGTCGGCCGTCCGAGCGCTCCGGCGAGATGCGCGATGCTGGTATCGATCGTGACGATGAGATCCATGCATTCGCACAGCGCCGCCGTGCTCGCGAAGTCGAGCGCGTCGTCGGCGAAGCGAAAGATGGACTCGCTGGCGTCGAGGGCCTCGGCGTCCGCCTCGCGCACCTGGGTCTGCAGGCAGAAATATTGGAATTCCGGCGGCAGATGCGCGGCCCAATCGGCGAGCGGAATGCTGCGGCGTCGATCGATGGGATTGTCCGGGTTTCCGCTCCAGGCCAAGCCGATGCGCGGACGGGTACGCCCGCCCAGCGTGCGGTGCCACTGCGCGACCCGCTGCGGATCCGTGTGGAGATATTTGTGGGGGGCGGGAATGGACTCGACGGTCGTCTGCAGGGCGTGCGGCAGGCTCATCAAGGGACAGTGAAAATCGAAAAAAGGCAACGGACTGCCGTGCGCCACGATCTGCGAGACGCCCTCGAGGCCGGCGAGCAGATCGAGGAGCGGCTCCGGCACCTCGAGAATCACCGTGGCGCCGCGTGCAGCGCAAAGGGTAGCGTAACGGCAGAACTGGACGGTATCGCCGAGGCCTGCCTCGCTGTGCAGCAGCAGGCGCCGGTCGGCGATGGATTCCTTGCCGAGCCAGAGCGGCTGCTTGAACGTCCGGTGCCGGCCGATTCCGAGCCGCTGTGCGTTCTTCCAGCGCCACTCGTAGGCAATCCAGCCAGGCTCGAAGCGGCCCTGGAACAGGAGGCACAGGGCCCGGTTGTAGTGCGCGTCGGCGTAGGCGGGGTCGATGGCGAGCGCCGCGTCGTAACTCACCAGGGCCTCATCCCAGCGGCCCAGCTCCTGAAGCAAGAGTGCCCGGTTGTAGTAAGCGAAGGCGTCGCTCGGGGCGATCTCGATGGCGCGGTCGTAGCTCGCGAGCGCGTCGCCCGTGCGCCCCAGATTATGTTGAACCGATCCGCGGTTGCAGTAGGCCTGGGAGTAGCCGGGGTTGAGGGCGATGGCCCGATCGTAGGCCGCCATCGCGGCCGCGAGCTCGCCGAGATCCTTGAGCACGTTGGCGCGCTTGTAGTGTCCTTCGGCGCGGGACGGATCGGCCGCAATGGCCTGATCGTAGAGCTCGAGTGCGCGCTCGAGATTGCGGGCGGCCACGGCGGCCATGGCCTGCGCGAACAGCGCATCGAAGGCTTGGGCGGGAGCGGGGCGCGGCCCGTTCTTGTTGAAGAGCTTGTCGAAGATCGGCGACACGCGAAACCTCGCGGCTGACTGCGGCCCGGGTGTTCCTGGGGCGCCATTGTACGCAGAACACCAAAGCTTCCGGGGTGGTCTATGCTTTGCCGATGCAGCGCATATCCGATCGACAGCTTGCCGTGCTCGCCCGACGCGTGGGGCGTCACCTCAAGAGCCGTCTGCGCGTGGTCTCGACGGCCGAGTCCTGCACCGGCGGCTGGGTGGGCAAGGCCCTGACCGACATCGACGGCAGCTCGGAATGGTTCGTCGAGGGCTTCGTCACCTATGGCAACGCGGCCAAGATCGACACGCTCGGCGTCGCGCCGTCGGTGCTCAGGCAGCATGGCGCGGTGAGCGAGGCCGCCGCTCGCGGCATGGCTAAGGGAGCGCTGCGCCGCGCCAAGGCGGACGTGTCCGTGGCGGTGACCGGCATCGCCGGCCCCGGGGGCGCGGTGCCGGGAAAGCCCGTGGGCACCGTCTGGTTCGCCTGGGCGATCCGGCATGGGCGAAGCGCGCGGCTGACCACGCGGCTCGAGCATTTTCGCGGCGATCGCGAGGCCGTGCGGCGCCAGGCCGTGCGCGTGGCGCTTCGTGGCCTCCTCGAGCCCTGAGGGCATTGCGCGCGCGTCGTGCCCGCCGCGAACTATCACCTGACCCTGGCGTTCATCGGCGAGGTCACGCCCGGCGAGCTCGACCTGCTGCGCGAGATCGGCGCATCGCAGCGCGCCGCCGCGCTCACGCTGGCTCTCGATCGCTGCGTGCACGCGGGTCCTCGTGGCCGCGGCCGCTGCGTGCGCATATCACGCTGGCGAGGAAGGTTTCGCAAGCCCCTGTGCCGCAAGAAATGTCGCCGCTAGAGTGGAGCGCGTCCGCGCTCGTGCTGGTGCGCTCGGATACCGGCGGTATGCACTCGATCTATACAGTAGTCGAGACCTGGCCACTACTGTATGAGGCGCCAAATGCGTAGAAATCTCTGCGGATTCTCTGCATTTGGGATGAGCGATCGGCGCTGAATGTGAAATAATATGTCTTCACTTCGTTGAGGACTCCCCATGGAAGAGAATCGTAAGAAGGCTCTCGCTGCTGCGCTGAGCCAGATCGAAAAGCAATTCGGCAAGGGCTCCGTGATGCGTCTCGGCGACGCGGGTGCGACCTACGAGGTGGACTCGATTCCCACGGGCTCGTTGGGGCTCGATATCGCGCTCGGCGTCGGCGGAATTCCGCGCGGCCGCGTCATCGAGATATTCGGGCCGGAGTCGTCGGGCAAAACCACGCTCACGCTCGCCATCATTGCATCGGCTCAGAGCAACGGCGGCACGGCAGCCTTCGTCGACGCCGAGCATGCGCTCGATCCGGTTTACGCCGAGAAGCTCGGTGTCAAGGTCAACGATCTGCTGGTCTCGCAGCCGGACACGGGCGAGCAGGCGCTCGAGATCACCGACATGCTGGTGCGCTCGGGCGCCGTCGATGTGGTCGTGGTCGACTCGGTCGCGGCGCTCACGCCGAAGGCGGAGATCGAGGGCGAGATGGGCGATCAGCACATGGGGTTGCAGGCGCGTCTGATGTCCCAGGCGCTGCGCAAGCTGACCGGCAACATCAAGCGCTCCAACACCATCGTGATCTTCATCAACCAGATCCGCATGAAGATCGGCGTCATGTTCGGCAACCCGGAGACCACGACGGGCGGTAATGCGCTGAAGTTCTACTCCTCCGTGCGCATGGACATTCGGCGCATCGGCGCGATCAAGAACGGCGAGGAAGTGGTCGGCTCGCTCACCCGGGTGAAGGTGGTGAAGAACAAAGTCGCTCCGCCGTTCCGCGAGACGGAATTCGAGATCATGTACGGCACGGGCATTTCGAAGGAAGGCGAGCTCATCGAGTTGGGTGTATTGCACAATCTCGTCGAGAAATCCGGCTCCTGGTACAGCTACAAGGCAGAGCGGATCGGGCAGGGCAAGGACAACGCCCGCATCTATCTGCAGCAGCATCCCGAGGTGGCCAAGGACATCGAGGGCCAGATCCGGGTGAAATTGATTCCGGAAAAGGCGACCATGAATCGGGGCGGCGAGCCCAAGGAAGCCAAAGAGGCCTGAGCTCTGGGGCGGCGCGACACCCTGCCCCACGACGCGCGCGCGGCGCGGGCGGCGGCGCTCGACGCCTTGGCGCGCCGCGACCACGCTTCCCAAGAGCTTAGGCGCAAGCTCGAGCAAAAGGGTTACGATGCGGGTGTGGTCGCGGCGCTCGTCGAAGCCCTCAGCGCCGAGAGACTTCTCGATGACCGGCGCTTCGCCGAACACTACGTTGAGCTGCACGCGGCCCGGGGGCAGGGCCCGCGGCGCGTTCGCGCCGAGCTTGCAGCGGTTGGGCTGGAGCCCGAGCTGATCGGCGCCTGCCTCGACGACTACGGCGGATGGGCGGAGCAGATCGAGAAGGCGCGCCGCAAGAAATTCGGCGAAAAGCGCCCGTCCGACCACGCCGCGAAGCAGCGGCAGGCGCGTTTTTTGGGTTACCGAGGTTTCACGAGCGCCCAAATCCGTTCGGCCTTAGGCTTCGATATCGACTATGACGCAGATTTACAGCCATGAGACGTGATGCCAGATTGAAGTGGATGACGAGCACGGAGATCCGGAGCAGCTTCCTGGAGTTCTTCCGCAAGAATGGGCACTCGGTGCAGCCTTCGAGCTCGCTCGTGCCCGGCAATGACCCGACCCTGCTGTTCACCAACGCGGGCATGGTGCAGTTCAAGGACGTGTTCCTCGGCAAGGAATCGCGCGGCTACAATCGCGCCGCGACCGCGCAGCGAGTCGTGCGTGCCGGCGGCAAGCACAACGACCTCGAGAACGTCGGTTACACGGCGAGGCATCACACCTTTTTCGAGATGCTGGGCAACTTCAGCTTCGGCGACTATTTCAAGCGCGAGGCCATTCACTTCGCGTGGAACTTCGTGACGGGGACGCTCGGGATACCGAAGGAGCGCTTGTGGGTCACCGTCTACGAGGAGGATGACGAGGCCGCGCGCGTCTGGACGGAGGAGGTCGGCGTCGACCCGACGCGGTGCACACGCATGGGTGAGAAGTCCAATTTTTGGTCGATGGGCGAGACGGGCCCTTGCGGTCCCTGCACCGAGATCTTCTACGATCATGGAGCCGGGATTCCCGGAGGCCCGCCCGGATCGCCGGATGAGGACGGCGATCGCTACGTTGAAATATGGAATCTGGTATTCATGCAGTACGACCGGTCCTCCGACGGCGTGCTGGTGCCTCTGCCCAAGCCGTCGGTCGACACCGGCATGGGTCTCGAGCGGGTCGCCGCGGTCATGCAGGGCGTGCACAGCAACTACGACATCGACCTGTTCAAGTCCCTGATCCGATCTGCGGCCGAGGTCACCGGTTGCACGGATCTCGAGTCTTCGAGCCTGAAGGTGATCGCCGACCACATTCGCGCGTGCACCTTCCTGATCATCGACGGGGTGGTGCCCTCGAACGAAGGGCGCGGCTATGTATTGCGGCGCATCATTCGGCGCGCCATTCGTCACGGCTACAAACTCGGCCAGAACCAGCCCTTTTTCCACAAGCTGGTCGCGAGCGTGGTGCGGGAGATGGGCTCCTACTATGAAG
Organism: Steroidobacteraceae bacterium; assembly: GCA_036268215.1. Taxonomy (GTDB): domain Bacteria; phylum Pseudomonadota; class Gammaproteobacteria; order Steroidobacterales; family Steroidobacteraceae; genus Bog-1198. The sequence continues at coordinate 639 of DATAUO010000080.1, read as the reverse complement.
AGCTTGCGGGAGGCGAGGCGCGTGCCACCCAGGTGCTCGCCCAGGAGGAGGACCGGTTTGCCGAGACTTTGACGACGGGCATGGCGCTTCTCGACGCGGAGACCGCCAAGCTCGACTCGACGGTGATCCCGGGCGAGACGATTTTTCGTCTTTACGATACGTATGGCTTTCCACTCGATCTCACCGCCGACGTGGCCCGCGAGCGCGGGCTCACCATCGATCAAGCGGGCTTCGACGCCGCCATGGAGGCGCAGCGGGAGCGCGCCCGTGCCGCCAGCAAGTTCGGCGCGAGTGTCCGGGACGAGGTGCAGCTCGAGGGCAAGACCCGGTTCTTGGGATATGACCGCCTGGTTGAGGGGGCACGGGTGAGCGCGTTGATCTTCGATCGCCGGCTGGTCGAGGTATTGAAGCCGGGCCAGGAGGGCCAAGTGGTGCTCGATCACACGCCGTTCTACGCGGAGAGCGGCGGCCAGATCGGCGACACCGGCGTCTTGGTCGGCAACGGGGCGCGTTTCACGGTGCGGGACACCCAGAAGATCGGCGGCTCGTTCGCCCACATCGGGATTCTCGAGACCGGCGAGCTGCGCGCGGGCGACCCGGTCGAGGCCCGGGTCGACAAGGAGCGCCGCATCGCCATTG
>DATAUO010000079.1:0-3377 GCA_036268215.1 Steroidobacteraceae bacterium | reverse complement strand
GCCTGATGCCTCGGGCCAGATGCCCGGAGCGATCTTGAGGACGTCCGCCGCGCTGAGCGGATTCGATTCCTTGATCAGCTCGCTATCGGCTGCAACGTCGTTGTAGCTGGCGTCGAGCTTCCTCACCTGGGTCGCCGTGGCCGTGACCACGACCTCCTGCAGGTTCTGGGAAGTCTGTGCCCCCCCGTTGTTCTGGCCACCGGCTGCTCCGGCGGGCGTCGCGGTCTGGGCGTGTGCCGGCACGACAAACGCAGCCGCGCCGAGAATGCCGGCGACGACGGCCGCTACGCCGCCGGCCCGCGCACCCCGGGAGCGAGCGGTGGAAATCAGGTTGTCAAAAGGTAAGGTCGACGGCCGCGCGAATCGCACGCTCTTGCCGGATGCTCTGTTTGCTTTCATCGGCTTAGGTCCCCCGTATGAGTTGGCGGCAAAACATGGTATCTGACTACGATGGCATCGAAGGAACAGCCTGCCAGACACCACCTGCACCGTGGCTCTTCAGCATGGCTTCGATGAGACAGTCGCTGCGATATCCGTCGGCGAAGGTCGCCAGCGCAGACGGCTTCGCTTGCGGCGCGGCGCCTTGACGGATCCAACGGTACGCGTCCGCCATGACGTTGCGAAAGGCATCGGCCCAACCCTCCTGGTGGCCCGCCGGCAGGTGCGCATAAGAGCGCGCATCAGCAGCGAGAGATGCGGGATCCTTCGGAACTATGGCGTTAGGAAGCGCGTAACGTCCGATCCATAGCTCGTTCTGCGCCTCCTGCCGCCAGCTCAACGACGCACGGCGTCCGTTGATCTCGAGCCGCAGGTCGTTCTTATGCCCGGGGAGGACCTGCCCGACCGACACGCATCCCCGCACGCCTCGCTCGAATCGCAGCAACACGCTCGCCAGGTCTTCGGCTTCGACGCGCAACTGCTGCTCCGCAGCGTTCACGGGTCCTGCGAAGGCGTGCTCCGAGTCCGTGGAGCCATAGCGCAGCGGCACCACCGTCGCGAGCTCGGCGAGCACGGCCGTGATCCGGAGGCCCGTCACGTGCTCGGCGAGATCGCACCAGTGCGAGCCGATATCGTGCAGCGCAGAGCTGGCGCCGCCGCGGCGGGGGTCGAGCCGCCAGGACCATACATGCTCGTCGGCCAACCAGTCCTGCAAGTAGTGGCCATGCACGAAGCAGAGCTCGCCCAGCTCACCGGCGCCGGCGAGAGTGCGCGCCTGTTGCACAAGCGGGTTACCGCGGTAGTTGAAGGTCACGACGTTCGCGAGGTGCGTACCGCGCACCGCCTCGTAGAGGGCACGACTCTGGTCCGCGTTGGCCGCGAGGGGCTTCTCGGAGATCACGTGCTTGCCCGCGCGCAGTGCCGCGAGGGAGATCTCGAGATGCAGATAATTGGGCGTCGTGTTGTGCACTACATCGATCGCCGGGTCGCTCAGCAGCTCTCGGTAATCGCCGTACGCGCGATCGACCTGCAGCTCCTGAGCGCGTCGTCGTGCCGAGTCGAGACTCGACCCTGCAATGGCGATGACTTCGACGTCGCCCAGGCGGCGCACGGCATCGATGTGGTGTGCTGCGACGAACCCGGGTCCGACGAGTCCCATGCCGAGCTTTTTCACATTACCTCGTAGCAGCACCGTAATCGATTACATGCTCTGACCGGAGTCCGGGACCACTTCGCCGCTTGCAGTCGGGTGCCTTTCACGCCATCTATGCCGCACGTTCCGTGACACTTCTGTACGGGCGCGATATCCCAACCCACCCTCTCTTTGTGGTACACTGTAATCGATTACAGCAATAGCCGCAAGCAACGGTGAGTCCGCCCCACATGCGGTCGGTTCCGAAAATCCGCCCCGGCCGCACGGCGCGCCGCGCCACGCGTGCGACCGCGAGTCGCCCCGCCGGCGATTCCGAGACGCACATGCCTACGGTCCGAGAGATCGCGGCGGCGGCGGGAGTATCGGTCGCGACGGTTTCACGCACGTTACAACGTCCCGAGATGGTCAGCGAGGAGACGCGCACGCGGATCCATGAAGTCAGCCGTCGCCTCGGCTACACGCCGAACGCGATCGCGCGGAATCTGCGCACCGCACGTACCCAGTTGGTCATTGCGCTGGTACCCGATATCTCCAACCCCTTCTTCTCCGAGGTCATTCGCGGTATCGAGCAGGTCGCTCACGAAAACGGCTACTCGATCCTGCTCGGCGACACGCAGGGAAATCCGGCTCGCGAACAGGCGTACGCCAACATGATCGCCGCGCGACAGGCGGACGGTATCGTGACGCTCACGCCACGCGTGCCGCGGATAGCACTGCGCGGCGGCCGCCGGCCGCTCGTCAACGCCTGCGAGTACGTGAAGGATCCCGACATCGCCAGCGTATTCATCGACAACGTGGCGGCCGCGAGCAATGCGGTGAATTATCTGCTGGCACTCGGTCACGAGGAGATCGCCTACGTCAGCGGGCCGCAGGCGAGCCCCATCTGCGTGGATCGCGAGCGGGGCTACCGCACGGCGCTCGAGCGCGCAAAGACACGGTTTGACCCCGCACTCACCGCGATCGGTGATTTTTCCATCGAGTCGGGCGAGCGCGCAGTCGAGCGGCTTCTCGCGGAACGCCGGCGATTCACTGCGCTGTTCTGCGCCAACGACGAGATGGCCATTGGCGCCCTGCGCGCGCTCTCAGGTCACGGGCTACGCGTGCCCGAAGAAATCTCGGTCGTCGGCTTCGATGACATACGCTTCGCGCGCTACGCTGCGCCTCCCCTCACGACGGTCGCACAGCCGAAAGGCGAGCTCGGTCGCGAGGCGATGAGCATGCTGATCGAGCTGCTGCAAAACCCCGGGGTCCCCGCGCGCAAGCGTGTGCTTGCGGCCGACTTGGTGGTGCGCGGCTCGACGGCTCCCCGCGCGGCCGGCGGAGCTGATTCGCGGGGTGGGAGCCGATGAGCGCCCCGTGTGAGGTTGGCGCCCGCACGGCGACACGCGCACGCAGCAATGTCTTTGACAGCGAAAATATACTGCACTAGCCTGCCCGGGCTCGCATTTCACGACTGAGGCGCCCTCCGTGCTGACGAACTCCATGAAGCTGCGGCTGAACGTGATGATGTTCATGGAGTTCTTCACCTGGGGCGGGTGGTTCGTCACCCTGGGCAGCTTCCTCGCCCTGAACCTTCATGCCAGCGGTGAGCAAAGCGGTGTGGCGTATTCGACGCAGGCATGGGGTGCGATCGTTGCGCCGTTCGTCGTCGGCCTGATCGCCGATCGGTACTTCCACGCGGAGCGGCTGCTCGGCATCATCCATCTCATCTGCGGCGTGCTGATGGTGATGCTCGCGCGGGCGCATGATTTCGCGCATTTCTATCCGTATCTGCTCGCGTACATGA
>DATAUO010000078.1:0-27440 GCA_036268215.1 Steroidobacteraceae bacterium | reverse complement strand
ATCAATTACTTCGATCTGGAAGATCCGGCGAGCATCTCGAGGCTGGCTGAGCCAATGACCGCGCTCGAGAAGCTGCGTGGCATTGTTGTAATCGATGAAATCCAACATAGGCCCGATCTGTTTCCGATACTTCGGGTCTTGGCTGACCGCAGACCAGTGCCTGCCCGCTTTCTCGTTCTAGGCAGTGCCGCGCCCGATCTTCTTAGGCAGTCATCCGAGTCACTCGCTGGCCGCATCGAGACCATTCCCGTTGGAGGTTTCACCCTGGATGAAGTCGGTGCGTCGTCTCTGAATCGCCACTGGCAACGTGGGGGATTTCCGCTGTCATTCCTGGCAAAGACCAATGAGGACAGTTTCGCGTGGCGCCAGCAATTCATCCATACCTTCCTCGAGAGGGACGTCCCGCAATTGGGCGTCAAAATTCCCGCCGCGGCGTTGCTCCGCTTCTGGACCATGGTGGCGCATTGCCATGGCGGCATTTGGAGCTCTGGTGATCCGGCGCGCTCACTGGGCATCGGGGAATCGACGGTGCGGCGCTATCTCGACCTGTTCGGGAGCCTGCTTGTCGTGAGGCAGCTGCAACCCTGGCATGAGAATCTCAGCAAACGGCAGGTGAAGGCGCCGAAGGTCTACGTTCGCGATAGCGGCCTGCTGCACTCGCTACTTGGCATCCGAACCGATAAAGAGTTGTTTGCGCATCCGAAGAGCGGCGCGTCATGGGAAGGCTATGTAATCGAGACGGTGCTCAGCGAGTTCGAACCCGACGAGGCGTATTTCTGGGCAACGCATCAGGGTGCGGAGCTCGACCTTTTGCTGTTCAAGAATGGCCGTCGGTTGGGAATTGAAATCAAGCGTGCGGATGCCCCAACCCTCACTCCGTCGATGCGTTCCGCATTGGCCGACTTATCGCTCGAGCAGCTCGTCGTGCTATACCCTGGCTCACGCGAGTATGAGCTGGGATCACGGGTGCGCGTGGTGCCGATGGACTCGCTGGCGTCAGCAAGCTTCAAACACGTATTTCCCGTAAGGCGCCGACGACGATGAGACGTGATGGAGGGCGTCAAGGGCCGCCAACATGGTGGATAAACCAGATAAACCGGCACCTGTCAGTTGCTCGATTGACGTCGACCGTGCTCGTGTGCCTCAACAACCTCGCGCATCGCATCGATTATTGCCTCATTTGAGATTGCGTCCCCAACCCCGGTAATGTGGGTACTCCGCTGCGATAGCGGCAAACGAATTGATACGCTCCCGAGGAGACCATGTCCAACGAACGTCCATCCCCCATCGCCCCAATTTGTCTGGTCGCCGGCGCGCTTCTTGGCTTGGCGGGTAGTTTCGCCCCTTCAGCCTCACTTCGAGGCTTGGCGTGGGGGGTCGATGGCACCGCTCTAACCGTCGGGGCGGCCCTGCTTGCAGTTCATTTCATACGATGCGCGCAAAACTTACTCGCTGCCGGATTCTTAGTCTTCATCGCCGGCGAGGCGTTGGTCGTCTCAGGTTCAGCCATGTCGCTCGAAGCCAGCGGCCCGTCCTTCGCCGCAGGTGCGGCGCTATGGGCTGCGGCATTGGCTCTCGTCAGCTCACCCAATGTCATGCCTATGGCAGTGCGTGTGCTCGGTTTCGTTGCAGCACTACTTTTCGCAGTCACTGCGCTATTGGCATTTGCTGGCCGTGGCCTGACGCCACTCTCCGAGCCGCTTCCATTCTTCGCCTACCCTTCATTGGTGCTTACCATGTGCGGCTGGGCGTGGTGGTGCCGCCGCGGTCGGCTGTGACTAATAAGGCGCCCAACAATCGGTTCGAGCGATCGCCGCCAAGACGGCAACGTAACCGGCGTTATCCCTATGAAAGCAGGCGTTTTCAGCCGCTAATTCGATGGTGAGCGGACCCACCGTCTACCTCGTTCAGAGGTGTTGCAACGAGCTCGAGGATTTTGCGTGATCGGATTCATCCTGCAGGCGAGCTACCGGGTGCACGGGTCGCGCTCGGGTCGGGTGCCCGTCGTGCACCTCCACGGCAAGCTGGAGAACGGCACGGCTTTCCTGGTGCGCGACGACCGTCCCCGCCCCCATTTCTTCATCCGTGAGGCCGACGGCGAGGCGGCGGGCTCGCTGGGTGTCTCGCCATGTCCCGAGTCGCGTCGTACCTTTGCCGGCGAGCCCGTTGCCCGCGTGGAGGTCGAGATCCCCTCGGATGTGCCGCCGCTGCGCGATCGGCTCATCGAGAGCGGCATCGAGACCTTCGAGGCCGACGTGCGCTTCGCGACGCGCTACCTCATCGAGCGCGGCATCAAAGGAGGATGCAATATCGAAGGCATCGGGCAGCTCGACGCCGATGGCGTGCTGGTGTTCCATAATCCGGAGCTGACGCCGGCAGAGGCAGACGTCCGGCCGCGGGTGTTGTCGTTCGACATCGAAACCGATCCCAAGGGCCTGCGGCTGCTGGCGATTTCCATGTACGGCGATGGGCTCGACGAGGTGCTGATCGTCGACGGCAGCCAGCGAGACATGCCGGCACGCGCCGTCGGCTGCGAGAGCGAGCACGCGGCGCTCACCGCATTCTGCCGGCGGGTCAGAGACTTCGACCCGGATGTGCTGACCGGCTGGAACATCGTCGACTTCGATCTGACCGTGCTCGAGAAGATCGCGCAGCGCGTGGGTCATCCGCTGAGCCTCGGCCGACATCCCGGCGAGATCCGCATTCGCAAGCCGCAAGGCTACTTCGGCAGCGGTCAGGCGTCGGTACCCGGGCGGCTGGTGCTGGACGGCATCGATTTGATGCGCGGAGCGTTCATCCGACAGGACGAATACTCCCTGGATTTCGTGGCGCGCGCGGTGCTCGGCGAGGGCAAGGCCCTGGCCGGCGCCGCCGGCGAGCGTATCCAGGAAATCGTCCACAACTATCGGCACGATCTGCCGGCGTTCGCGCGCTACTCGCGCACCGACGCGCGGCTTGCTTTTCAGATCGTGGCCAAGCTCAAACTCGTCGAGCTCGCCATCGTCCGTAGCCGTTTGACCGGCATGACGCCGGATCGGGTGGCTGCGAGCATCGCATCGTTCGATTTTCTGTATCTAACGGAGCTCGAGCGGGCTGGCATCGTGGCGCCGAGCGTCCGAGGCAGCGATTCGAGCGTTCACGCCGCGCAGCAGGGCGGCCACGTGCTCGAGCCGCAGGTCGGGCTGCACGCCAACGTCTGGGTCTTCGACTTCAAGAGCCTGTACCCGAGCATCATCCGCACGTTCAATATCGATCCTGTGAGCTATGAGCCCGCGCCGCGCGCCGGGGACGATCTCATCGATACCCCCGGCGGCAAATTCCGCCGTGAGCCTGCCATCCTGCCGCGCTTGCTGGATCGGCTGTTCCCGCAGCGCGAGGCCGCCAAACGGCGCGGCGATGGCGTGGCGGCTCACGCCATCAAGATCCTCATGAATTCGTTTTACGGAGTGCTCGGCACTCCCGCCTGCCGCTTCTACAATCCGGCGCTGGCCAATGCCATCACGGGCATGGGCAAGGAGATGCTGCTCTGGTCGAAGCGCTGGTTCGAGGCCGAGGGGTATACCGTGCTTTATGGCGATACCGATAGCCTGTTCATCGGATCGCGGGCGCAGGATCCCTCAGCGGCCGAGTCGCGCGCCCGCGACCTGGTGGCGGCGCTCAATGCCGACCTCGAGCGGTACGTCGCAGAACGCTGGCGGGTCGCCAGCCGGCTCGAGCTGGAGTTCGAGAAGCTCTACCTGCGCTTGTTCCTGCCTCACGCGCGCCATAGCACGCGCGGCGCCAGCAAGCGCTACGCGGGTCTTCTGCACGGCGAGCGGCAGGAAGTGGAGTTCGTCGGCATGGAAGTGGTACGCCGCGATTGGACGCCGGTCGCCAAGCGCGTGCAGCGCGAGCTGTATCAGCGGCTGTTCACCGGGCAGCCGGTGGAGGCTTACCTCGCCGACATCGTGCGCGACGTGCGCGCCGGCAAGCACGATGCGGAGCTCGTCTATCAGAAGAGCCTGCGGCGCAGCGCGGCAGAGTACACCGAGACCACGCCCCCGCACGTCGCAGCCGCGCGCAAGGTGGGCGAGCCCGGCGCCCGGTCCATTCGTTATGTCATGACCACGGCCGGCGCGGAGCCCGCCGCAAAAGTAGAGCACTCGCTCGATCGCGAGCACTACGTGGCGAAGCAGATTCGTCCAGTGGCAGAGTCCGTGCTCGAAGTGCTCGGCCTCGACTTCGATCGGGTGATCGGCGACATGCGCCAGTTCGAGCTCGGGCTCGGCTGACGGAGTCCACGCATCGGACCGACCTCGGTGCCGAGCGGCCGCGTCGACGCCGCGCTAATGGGTGAAGTAGCGTCGATTGAGGAGCGCTCCGACCGCGGCGTAATGCTCATCCAGCTGGACCTTGGTCGTCTCCAGAAATTTACGCAGTCCGGGCTCCTTCTCCAGGGGCAGCATGACTTCAACGAGGTGTCGCTGCTCATTGAGCGCGTTGTAGAACATGAGCAGCGCCTCGCGTTCGAATTCGATACCGGACTTGCCGACGACAGGTGCGAAGTCCTTCGCCATATCCTGGCCGATGGCCTTGCGCTCGTCGGCTTCGATGTCGGACATGGCTATCACGTCGATTCGTACCGCGGGATAGTCCTTGGAGAGCCGCTGCAGTCTATCCGCGAGCTTCCGGTAATAGCCTACCAGCTCGCTGGTGACGCGCCCCATCTCCTCGGGCTTATCCTTGAACATCAAGATCCAATTGAGCTTGGGGACGCCGTCCGCTTCCTGATAGAGGAGGGTGTAGCCGATGGATAGCTGCGCTCGAGCATCCTTCGGAGTCGGAGCAGGTTTGGTCGCGTTGCTGAAATGGCCGCAGGCTCCGAGAAGCGCCAGCATGAGCATGGGCCAGAGCGTTGCAACCCGTCCGTATGGCTTCAGCAAGTTGGACCTCGGCCTCTGGGCGATTATCGCCGCAGGATGATTCCTCAAGATGATTCCTAATGAATGATACTGGGGCGTGGGGGCTCGCATCAGGCAGCAAGGCGCGTGAAGTCGTCGGCGGATTTGCCTGCAGCCCGCGGTGACGCGGCGCGCTGAAGTCAGGGATGTCCTACGGAAAATTTCGTAGCACTTCTTTGACCGCGGTCATGCCTCCGATCTGCACCAAGAAGCGATGACTTGTGTAAAAATCCTCGGCCATGCGCATGAAGCTGCCAGGAGCTTCCTTAGGTCGGTGGCTTTGTGTCGCCGCGTTGGCATCGCTGTTGGGGTCGACGACGGGTTGCTCCTCGATTCGGTTGCCCTCGGCCTGCGGGTGCGCCTGGAGAGCGTGCCGGTGAGTACCGTATCGGCGTCACTGGTCGACAAGCGCAACGGATCCGTGGTCGGTGCATTGGGGCCAGGACGGTACGGCCGGTACGATCACCGGAGACGCACCCGGCTCGGCACCAAAGATCACGGTCGAGCCAGTCCCCGCGCTTTGGTAGGGGCGCCCTGGCGACGGCATGATAGGCACGACAACCGGGTGTGGAGCTGAGTCAAATGAAACGGACATGGACCATCATCGGCGTGCGCGACGTTCGCAGCAGCTTCAAGTGGTACCGGTCGCTTTTCGGCCACCCCGAGACGGCTCCGGCCCACGACTACTGGGGTCAGATCCTGGATGCGGATGGCACGGTCCTCATTTGTCTGCACGAGTGGGGCGCGCACGACCATCCTTCGCTGTCGAGCCCCGATACGGCCGCGCCCGGCAACGGGCTGCTCCTGTTCTTCCGGGTCGACGATTACCAAGAAGCGGCGCTCGAGAGAGCGAGAACGCTGGTTGCAAAGCTCGAGCAGGAGCCCGGGATGAATCCCAACACGGAGACCCTGGAGTTCTCCCTGCGGGATCCGGACGGATACTACGTGACCATCAGCGCGCTCTCGTAGGAGGTGCGAGATCCCCGTGGCGCGGGCCAAACGAATTCGGTCGGCATTGACAAAGTGGGCGGCGCGGTTGGAGTGTGGTGACGCGACAATCTACGACGTCGTAGTACGGGGCCCGATTACCAACGTTCGGGCATCGGTACACGCATCATGCGGTAGATCGTGATGGGCTGAGCGGTCATGAGTCGGCTAGGGCTCCCGCGCGCCGTCCGAGATCATCTCCGACTCCATCAACGCGGCGGGGATCATGCCTTCTCCGTTGAACCGGTCGAGGAACTCGCGCAGCACGAACGGCTTGCCGGCGAGCTCCTGCTGATGGGCATACTCGGCCATCAGCCGGTCGAGCAGGATCTTGCCGGTGATGTAGCTCGTGCCATAGCCGGGCTGCCGCAGATACAAGAGCTGCTCGAAGCCGGTGAGCTTGTCCTTGGGGTTGGCCCAGCCGCGCGGGGTCCACTCCGCGTGGAAGCGGCCGGCACGCTCCAGGGTGAACTTGTTCGACTGCACGTACAACGAAGCCAGGCCGCGCGCGGCGCGGTTGGCGAGCATGATCCACACGAGCTCCTTGGCGCGCGGGTTATCGTCGTAGAGGCCCGCATGCATCATCAGCTCTTCGAATGCGGTCGCGAAACCCTCCGCGCGATTGTCCCAGACGTTCGACAGCGACGCGACGCGCCGGATCGGGCTCGGATTCGGCTCATCGCGCATGCGCGCGAGGTCGATCCAGTGATAGTCGTGCGACAGCAGCAGCATGGGCTCGCGATGCGTGACGCGGGTGAAGAACACGCGCTGCTCCTCCGGAACGAAATGCCCGAGCTGCGGCTCGAGCGCCGCCTTGAGGTAGGGCTTCGCGGGAATGATCTCCTGCTTGACCAGGAAATCGACGAACTTGTCGAGCCGCGCATGGGCGAGCTTGTCGAATGCCGCGGCGTCGGCCGCGGGCGCGAGCTCGGGCAGCCTGCGATTGTCGTGCTCCTCGAGCTTCAAGGAGCTCTGTGCGCGCTCGAGCTCGCGACGGAGCAGGACGACCTCCTCGTCCCAGTCGAACGGCACGAAGTGCACGTGCTGCTGATACCAGGTGTAGTTCTCCTTGCCGACGCCCGAGGGGCCGGTCCTGCTCGGGGCGAGCCGCTCCAGCCACGCGACGAAATCGAGGGTCGCCTTGTGAGCCGCAGCGATCGCGCCCTTGAGCTCGGCCGCATCGGGGCCGAGCTCGGCGTGCTGGCTGCCTTCCAGCGTGCTGACGGTCAGCGTGCCGGCATGCAGCGATTCCAGCGCCTCGGCCTGGTTGCGCAGCTCCTGCTCGCCGAACACCCAGAGGTCGCGCGCGTTGCTGTCCTTGAGGTTCTGCTTGGCCTCGGCGAGCAGCGCGGGGATTGCGGCCAGCTTCGCGGTGAGGTCGGCACGCGCGGCGAGGGAGAGCGGGAAGTGATAGTTGTAGAGCTCGATCTCCGGATAGACCGCGGGCGCCTCGCGTGCCGGCACGTCGGTGCGGGTCGGCCACACGCTGACGTAGAAGGCGGGATCGCGTGTCCAGGGACGCAGCACCCGGAAATTGAAGTCCAGGCCGTCCATCTCGGCGGCCACCAGCTTCCAGTCGTTCCGGCGTTCGATCGGCCACGCCTTGATGTCGATGGCCTCGAGGCGCTTGCGCCAGTCCTTGAGCGCCACGGCCTTGGCGGCCATCGCGGCCGCGCCGTAGTCGGGCACGTTGGACTTCATGGTGGGATGCTCGAAAGCGCGCCACTCGTGAAACAGGGTGACGAGGCCGGCGTAGCCCGGCGTCTCGGCGGCGGACGGCGCGGCGGCGGGAGTTGCGGCGGCCCGTGGAGTTGCGGCTACCGAGGGTGCGGCGACGGCCGCCGTCGCGGCTGCCGCGGCGCCCCAGATGAACACTCTGACCCATGACTTCATTGCGACCACCTTTGAATGTCGACTCTTACGCGAACCTATGGCGGATGACCCGGTGTCCCGCGGCTCATGCCCGAAAAATGGGATAGCAATTGAGCTGGCGGTCCCAGGACGCGTGCCTGCGCCAGAAGAACTCCAGCCGGGCGGCCGCATCCGCCTTGAATGCCGCGTCGACCGCGAGCAGGTGCTCGAATTCAGCGCGCGCGGCGGGATCGGTGTCGTACAGCTCGCGCGCGATCTGCTCGGCGACGTACGGCTCGAGCTGCTCCTTCTGCTCGAAGCACGCGTTGAAGAATCCCCACGCGGCGAACGAGTCCGGCGCCTGCGGCTCCAGCAGCGCCACGAGCAGGCGCGCCAGCGTCTGCGCGATCGGCACGAACAGGCCGGGGACCGCGATCTCGCGGTCCAGCGGCTCCCATGCGCCGGTCAGCGTCAGGCGGGTGCGTCCCTCGAATGGGCCCTTCGAGAAGCTCACTCGAGAGGCGCGGAACTGCCAAAGCGACGCGAGATCGAGCGGGCGGGGCATCGGCGCGGTGATGATGCCGTGGCAATCGAGGCGCTCGCTCAACATGCGGGCGTACGCGCGCGGGATGAAATATCCCAGCGTCGGCGCGCGCACGATCAACGACGGCTCCACCTGGTTGCGATAGGGTACGTGCCAGATCGCGGGCGTCTTGGGGTCGTAGCTGGTGACCAGGCCGCCCGAGATCTCGGAGCGCTCGCGAGTGTACGCGTAGCCGCGAAAGTCGATCACCTTGGCGCCGTCCGGGCTCGGCCCGCCGCTGCCGCCCTGCGCGGGGGCCGCGGCGCGCGCCTGCATGCCGGGGGTGTCCTTGCCCGCGGCGCTCGGCTCGCGCCAGCCGGATTTGTAATCCAGCGTCAGCTCGGTGCCGCCGAGGTCATGGGCGCGGCTGTCCGCGGCACGAGCCCGGCGCAGCCATTCGGCGCCGCGTCCGCGGGTGAGCTCCGCGAGGCCGATGATGGAATTGCGCATGACCTTGACGCGGTGCGCATAAGGCTTCCAGGAGTGCGTCTCGACCAGCACCGTGAATCGATTGCGCTGCGGGAAGTAGCCGGTCGAGAATCGCGGCGAGTACACCGTCAGCACGAAGCCTGACTCGGGATTGTCGGTCTCGTAGAGATCCGGATAGAACGGCAGCGGCAACGACCCGTGGCGAGCGAGCCCCGCGATCAGCGCGTCGCGCAACTCGATGCCGCTCGCAAAGAGCCCGGGGTCGCCTTGATTGATCGGCTCGACCTGAATGGACACGTCGGGCTCGAAGTCGGCGCCGTCGGTGACGTGCAGGTCGGCGCAGATCAGGGGATCCCATTCGTCGATCAGCACCAGCATCGACCGCATCTCGGGCGAGTCGGCCTTGGCGTAGTCGCGATTGAGGTTGATGTTCTCCGCGGTCGTGCGCCAGCCCGTGACCTCGGGGCCGTTCTGATTGGGCCGATTCCAGCGGCCCGCGCGCTCGTGGCCGTCGGTGTTGAACGCGGGCACGAACAGCAGCGCGGTCTCCTCGAGCACGCCCGGAGCTGCGCCGCCCTCGAGCAGCTCCCGCAGGGCGATGAATCCGGCGTCCTTGCCGTCGCTCTCGCCGGGATGGATTCCGGCCTGGAGCATGAGCAGAGGCACGTTGCCGTCCCTGAGCGCTTGAGGCGTGTGCGCGCCGCTCCGCGACACGACCAGCGCGCGCAGAGTGCGTCCCTCCGCCGACTCGCCGAACTCGATCGACTTCACGGCGTCGGGCCAGCGTTCGGCCATGGCCGCGCACAGCCGCTCGACCTCGTCGATGCGGCCGGTCTCGACGAAGCCCGATCGCTCGGCAAGGGTCAGGAGACTGGAACTCATGATCGCTCGCTCCTCACGCCTTGGTCCGGGCCGAGCGCAGCATCTGGGCGGCCGCGTACAGCACCACCATCAGCACCAGCCATCGGAGGTACACGATCGGCAGGCTCTTCACGATGTAAGCCGCTACGATCACACCGGGAATCCCGCCGATGGTGAGGCCGCGCGCGGCGCCCAGGTTGTAGCGGCCGGTGCGAATGAAGCGCGATCCGCCGACTGGCATCAGCAGCGAGCACGATCCCATCATGACGGGGAAGGCCGCCAGCGGGCTCATGCCGAGCAGGCTCACCAGGATGAGGCAGGGCGCATACAATCCGACGCCGAGCATCATCAGCGCGCCCAGCACGGCATTCACCGCGACGGCGAAGACCAGCGTGCGGCCGGTCAGCCCCAACGCCTCACCCCCGCCCGGCATCCAGTTGAGATTGCTGGCAAGGAACAACAGCGATGCGCAGAGCAGCGCGCCGCCCATGCCGAGCTGGATGGCGCGGCGCGAGAGGCGCGACACCAGCCCGACGCCGAGCCACGCGCCGAGCAGCGCCGCGGCGATCATCGTGTAGAGCGTGGTGAGGTCGACCGTCACGATGGTGATGAAGATCAGGCCTTGAGACATGCTCGGCAGGCACTGGCCGGCGTTCAGCGTGCCCGGAATCTCCTCGTCCGGAATGCGCGCGCGCAGCTTGAAGTAGGCCGTGGTCGGCGCGAACGACCCGATGCCGAGCGTGTCCAGGAAGTTCGTGACGAAGCCGACCGCGAAGTCCGTCGGCCGCGTGCGGCGCCATTCGGGGGACCGCGTGGCCGCCGGCCCCGCGGCCGCCACCTCCGTCGCCGCCGCGGCGGCGGGCGAGGGCAGCAGCCCGCGCGAGCGCGCCCGTTCGAGCCAAATCCAGCGCACGATATAGCCGACGTACACGGCGGCCAACAGCAAGACCAGCGCCCGCGCGCCGTTCAACGTGCCCACGATTCCCTCCCGAGCTCAGTGATGCTCATCGAGATCTCCTCACCGCCTCATTCCATGTCCGGGTAAGGGCCCCTGCCGCCGTCGGCGATGAACCGGTCGACGCGCGCGGCCATGACCGGCAGCGGCACCGATCCCAGCTCGAGCACCGTGTCGTGGAAGGCGCGGACGTTGAACTTGGCGCCGAGCGCCTTCTCCGCCTTGGCGCGCGCCTTGAGGATGGCGTCCTCGCCGAGGTAGTACGACAGGGCCTGCGCCGGCCACGCGATGTAGCGGTCCACCTCGGTGTCGATCTCGTGCAGCGGCAACGCGGTGTAGTCGCGCAGGTAGCTCACGGCCTTCTCGCGGCTCCACCCTTGCGAGTGCACCCCGGTGTCGACCACGAGGCGGGCGGCGCGCCAGATCTGATAGTTGAACATGCCGAAGCGGTCGTAGGGTGTCTCATACATGCCCATCTCGACCCCGAGCTGCTCGCAGTAGAGCGCCCATCCTTCGCCGTAGGCCGAGATGTAGGTGTGCTGGCGGAATTCCGGTTGTTGCTTGTGCTCGAGCGCGATCGACATCTGGAACGCGTGGCCGGGAGCGGACTCGTGCAGCGTGAGCGCGGTGAGGTTGTAGAGCAGCCGGCTCGGCAGCGCGTAGGTATTCACGAGGTACAGGCCCGGGCCCCCGCGGCCCGCCGTGTAGAACGGCGCCAGGTCATCGGGCACCGGGCGGATCGCAAAGCGCGCGCGCGGCAGGAGCCCGAAGTATTGCGAGGCCTTGCCGTCGAAGCGCTTCGCGATCCAGGCCGCATGCATCAACAGATCCTCGGCGGTCTTCGGTTGAAAGCGCGGATCGGTGCGCAGGAACGTGAGGAAGGCGGAGAAATCGCCCTTGAATCCGGTCTCCTTCATGACCCCGAGCATCGCCTCGTGGAGGCGCTTGACCTCCGACTCGCCGAAGGCATGAATCGCGGCGGGATCCTCATCGAGGGTGGTGAACTCCTGGATCTTGGCGCGATAGTAGCTCTTGCCGTCCGGGAGATCGTAGGCGGCCAGCGTGGTGCGACTGCCCGGCAGGTACACCTCGCGCATGAACTTGAGCAGCTCGCGATACGCCGGTTGCACCGTGTCGCGGATGACCGCGGCGGCCTGCGCGCGCAGCGCCGTCTGGTCGGCCTCGGAGATGCCGGGCATGTCCTTGAACGGCGTATAGAAGAGACTCGCCTCGGGGGCCGCGTCGGTGACCGCGGTGATCGAGCCGTCGCGGCCCTTCATCGTGACCTGGGGCGGCGTGAAGCCGCGCTTCATGCCCGCGCGCATCTCGCCCATCTGCTCGCGGAAGTAGCGCGGGATGTCCTTCATCTGGCCGATCCAGTTGCGGTAGTCCTGCACGTTGCGGAAGGGCCGGCGCGCGGTATAGCCAAGATCGGTCCAGAAAGTGGTGTCGGCATTCGCGGGCATCTCGTAGTCGCGAAATTTCTGCCGGGTGATCAGCACTTCGATCTCCGGGTGATAGATGTCGTAGTTCAATTGCTCGGGCGGCGAGAGAGCGGCGCGAGGGATGGCGTCGAGCTGCCTCATCACGTCCTGCCAGTGCTCGAGGCGCATCGCCTGCGAGGCGGGATCGACCTTCGGCAGGTGGTCGCGGATGGGCTTCTGCGCATCCTCGGTGTCGGCAACCTGCTCGTCCCGCCATTTCCACTCCGCGGTGTAGACCGCGCGGAAGCGCGCATCGGCATCCGCGGCGAGAGAAGCGGCCGTATCCAGCCCCAAGGCCGCCGCGAACGTGAGCGCGAGCACGCGGCGTGCCGCGGCGCGAGACGATGAGCTCATGACTTCTCCCTCATGTGACTGATGCTGCTAGTTGAATCTCTCGAGATCGAAAGCGGCTACGGCCAGGCGCGGGACGCGCCCGGCCACGAGATCCGCGACGAGGAGCCCGGTGATCGGCGCGATCGTGAGGCCGATGTGCTGATGCCCCAGAGCGTAGTACACGGAGGACCCGTTGACGCGGCCGATGCCGGGCAGGTAGTCGGGAAGCACCGGCCGGGATCCCATCCAGCTCGGGCCGTCCGCCTCGATCGGGTACCCGAGCGCGGCAACGTGCGCGCGCAGCCGTGCCGGCTTGCGCGGATCGGGCGGCGCGCCCGGGCGCGCGAATTCCATGTAGCTCGAGGCGCGCAGCCGGCCCCGCATGGGCGTGACCAGCACGTGCTCGCCGTTGTACACCACGGGGGCATCGAGGAAAGGTCTGCGGCCCTGCAACTCGACATGGTAGCCGCGCACGC
Organism: Steroidobacteraceae bacterium; assembly: GCA_036268215.1. Lineage (GTDB taxonomy): Bacteria > Pseudomonadota > Gammaproteobacteria > Steroidobacterales > Steroidobacteraceae > Bog-1198. Next base: position 14,541 of record DATAUO010000078.1, on the reverse strand, counting down.
CCTCGAGCGGCGCGCGCACTCCAAACGGCGCGAGCAGCGGTGCCGACTCGACGCCCGCGCACACCACCACGCCGCCCACGTCGAGCGGCGCGGCGTCGCCGTGAATCTCGATGCGATCGCCGCGCGGCACGAGCGCGTGCGCATCGAAGCGGCAGACTTGCGCGCCGTGCGCGGCCGCGGCGGCCGCCAGCGTCTGCACGGCTGCGAGGGGGTCCAGCACGTGTGCGGACTTCTCGAACCACAATCCTGCCGCGGATGACTGGCCCGCCGCGCGCATCAGCTCGGACAGCTCCTCCTCGCGCATCGGGCGCGTCTCGATGCCGAGCGCCTGCATGGCCGCGGTCTGTTTGCGCACGAATTCGGTGCCGCCGGCACCGAGCTGTACCTCGTAATGTCCGTGCCGGCGCATGAGCTCGGGCTGGCCGATCTGCCCGAGCCACGCGGCCCAGGCGGCCGCGGCCGGCTTGACCAGCGGCGCGAGATGACGCGTCCCTTCGTCCTGGCGGAAAGCGGCCGCCGCGAAGCGGCCGATCCAGGGCAGCATGCCGAGCGCCCGGCTCGGCGGCAGGTCGAGTGCTCCACCGAATCGAAACAGTTCGCGCCAGAACCCGAACAGCAGGCCGGGCGAAGGCAGGGGCTGCACCAGCTCCGCGGCGATGTGTCCGACGTTGCCGAAGCTCGCTCCCGCGACGCCCGGATCGGCGCGATCGAGCAGGAGCACCTTGCGGCCCTCGAGAGCCAGGGCATATGCGACCGCCGCTCCGATGATGCCGGCCCCGACCACGGCCATGGTGTCTTGCCCGCCCATGGTCATACCGTATACGATCTACGATCCCACAGGCAATGCCCAAGGTGTCCGATGACCGCTCCCGCCCCCTGCAATTGGTCAGGCGTCTATCCCGCTGCCACGACCCAGTTCGACTCCGCGCTGGCGCTCGACCTGCCCGCGACGCAGAAAGTGCAGAAGGCGCTGATCCGGGACGGGGTCCACGGGCTCGTGCTCATGGGGACCGTGGGCGAAGGCAATTCGCTTTCCGCGGAGGAGAAGCGCAAGGTGCTTGCCGGGGCCGTCGAAGCCGCCGCGGGCAAGGTTCCGGTGATCGCCGGCGTGTCCGAGCTGACCACCGTGACGGCTGCGAAGTTCGCGCACGACGCCGAGCAGCTCGGCGCCGACGGCCTGATGGTGCTGCCCGCCATGGTGTACGTCCCGACGCCCGCGGAGCTCGAGCATCACTTCCGCGCCGTGGCGGCCGCGACCAGCCTGCCCATCATGCTCTACAACAATCCGCCGTCCTATCGCGTGAACATCGATCTGCACACGCTCGAGCGTCTCGCGACGGTCCCGAACATCGTCTCCATCAAGGAGTCGGCGCCCGATTCGCGCCGCTTCACCGACATCATCAATGCCTTCGGCGAGCGTTTCGTGCTGTTTGCGGGACTCGATGACGTGGCCTTCGAGGGGCTGTCGCTGGGCGCCAAGGGCTGGGTGTCGGGGCTGACCAACGCCTTTCCGCTGGAGTCGATCCGGCTCTACGAGGCGCTGCGCAAGGACGATCTTGCGACCGCACGCAAGATCTACCGGTGGTTCATGCCGTTGCTGCACCTCGACGCCGAGCACGACCTGGTACAGTCCATCAAGCTCGCGGAGCAGGTGATGGGCCGCGGCTCGGAGCGCGTTCGGTTGCCGCGGCTCCCGCTCTCCGGTGCGCGCCGCGCCGAGGTCATCGCCATGGTCGAGCGGGCGCGCGACACGCGTCCCTGAAATGTCCTGGAAGCCGTGGAAAAGATTCGCGTCATCGATTCCCATACCGGCGGAGAGCCGACCCGCCTCGTCATCGAAGGCGGCCCGGATCTTGGGTCAGGCCCGCTGGATGAGCGGCTCGCCCGGTTTCGCGACCGCTTCGACGGCTATCGATCCGCCCTGATCAACGAGCCGCGGGGCTCCGATCCGGTCGTTGGCGCGATACTGCAGAAGCCGCATCGGCCCGACTGCCGGCTCGGCGTGATCTTCTTCAACAACGTCGGCTATCTCGGCATGTGCGGCCACGGCACCATCGGCCTCATCGCCTCCCTGAAGTATCTGGCCAGGCTCGACCCGGGCGCCGTCAAGATCGACACCCCCGTGGGCCCCGTCGATGCCGAGCTCAACGCCGACGGCAGCGTCAGCGTGTCGAACGTTCCGAGCTATCGCTCCGCTCGCAAAGTCAGCATCCGCGTGCCCGGCATCGGCGAGGTAACCGGGGACGTGGCCTGGGGCGGGAACTGGTTCTTCCTCATGTCCGAGCACGGCCAGGACTTGAGCCTGAGGCGGGTCGACGCGCTCACCGACTATGCCTGGCGGGTGCGCGAGGCGCTCAACGCTCAGGGCCATCCCGAGGTGGACCACGTCGAGCTGTATGGCGCGCCGACCGTCGCGGGTGCGCAGAGCCGCAGCTTCGTGCTGTGCTCCGGCAAGGCCTACGATCGCTCACCCTGCGGAACGGGGACCAGCGCCAAGCTGGCGTGCCTCGCCGCCGACGGCAAGCTCGGGGAAGGCGAGCCCTGGGTGCAGGAGAGCGTGGTGGGATCGACCTTCGTCGCGCGTTATCGATGGCAAGATCGCGCGCGCGGCGAGATCGTGCCCACCATCACCGGCAATGCCTACGTGACGGGCGAGGCGACGCTGCTCCTCGACCCCCGGGATCCCTTCCGCTGGGGGATCCGCGCGTGACCGAGCCGCTGGTTCAGTCCATGACCAGCCAGCTCATCACGCGGTTCCGCGAGCGCATTCTCGCCGGGGTGTATGCGCCCGGCTCTCCGTTGCGTCAGGACATCCTTGCCTCGGAGTTCGGCACCAGCAAGATTCCGGTGCGGGAGGCCCTGGTGCAGCTGCAGTCGGAGGGCCTGGTCGACATCTATCCGAACCGCGGCTTTCAGGTGCGTCCATTGACCACGGCCGAGCTGGACGAGGTCTTCAGCCTGCGCCTGCAGATCGAGCCGGCCGCGGTGGCCAAAGGGTCGAAGCTCGCCGCGGCCGAGGACCACGACGCCGCGCGCGACGCCCTGGAACGGTTGAACGCCGCGCTGGTCGCCGACGAATTCTCCTCCTCCGGCCGCTTGAACCGCGCCTATCACTTGAGCCTGCTGGTGCCGCGCCTGCAGCCGGTGGCGGCCGACATCGTCGGCCGGCTGCATACCCTGGCGCAGCGCTACGTGCAGGCGCACTTGAAGCCCGAGGGACGGGTCAAGCGCGCAAGCCGCGAGCATGCCGCGCTGCTCAAGGCCTGGAGCGCGGGAAAATCGCCGCAAGTGCGTGCTTTGCTGCACGCGCACATCAAGTCCACCCGTGACGACCTGAAGCGCGTGGCCAACGGGCTCGACGCGCGCTAGATATTGACCTTTGCGCCGCGGCGGAGCAACCATTGCCGTCCCGCTTCGATCGGTGTGCGCGCACGCCGCTCACAACCCCGAGGAGATGGTCATGAACGCCGTCAGCTCCGCTCACGTGCAACAGTCCAACGGTCACGCCGGCCCCCTTCACGAAAGCACCGCCTTTGCGGCGCACATGAAGACCCTGGAGCGCAAGATTCCGCTGCGCGCCCAGTACGAGAACTACATCGGGGGCAAATGGGTGGCGCCCGCCAAGGGCGGATATTTCGAAAACGTGTCGCCGACCACCGGACAAGTGGTCGCGCGCATCGCGCGCTCGCAGGCGGAGGACATCGAGCGGGCCATCGACGCCGCGCATGCGGCGGCCGACAAGTGGGGGCGCACCCCTGTCGCCGAGCGCGCGCGCCTCTTGAACCGGGTCGCCGATCGAACCGAGGAGTACCTGCCGTTCCTGGCGGCGGTCGAGACCTACGACAACGGCAAGCCGATCCGCGAGACCAATCTCGCCGACCTGCCGCTGGCCGTGGATCACTTCCGCTACTTCGCGAGCTGCGTGCGCGCCCAAGAGGGCTCGCTGGGCGAGATCGACGACGACACGGTGGCCTATCACTTTCATGAGCCGCTCGGCGTGGTCGGGCAGATCATTCCCTGGAACTTCCCGATCCTCATGGCGGCCTGGAAGCTCGCGCCGGCGCTCGCCGCGGGCAACGCCGTCATCATGAAGCCCGCCGAGCAGACGCCGATGTCCATCCTCGTCTGGGCGGAGCTCATCGGCGATCTGCTGCCGCCGGGAGTGCTCAACATCGTCAATGGATTCGGGCTCGAGGCGGGCAAGCCGCTCGCCTCCAATCCGCGCATCGCCAAGATCGCGTTCACCGGCGAGACCACCACGGGCCGGCTGATCATGCAATATGCATCCGAGAACATCATTCCCGTCACGCTCGAGCTCGGCGGCAAGTCGCCCAACATCTTCTTCGCGGACGTGATGCGCGAGGACGACTCCTTCGTCGACAAGGCGCTCGAGGGCTTTGCGATGTTCGCGCTCAACCAGGGCGAGGTGTGCACCTGCCCCTCGCGCGCGCTGGTGCAGAAGTCGATCTACGACCGCTTCATGGAAAAGGCGATCAAGCGCGTGCAAGCGATCCGGCAAGGCGATCCGTACGAGATGAGCACCCAGATCGGTGCCCAGGCCTCGAACGATCAGTTCGAGAAGATCTTGTCTTATATCGACATCGGCAGGAAGGAAGGGGCCAAGGTGCTGACCGGCGGCGAGCCGAACAAGCTGCCCGGCGATCTCTCGGGCGGCTTTTACGTCAAGCCGACGGTGTTCGAAGGCAACAACAAGATGCGGATATTCCAGGAGGAGATCTTCGGGCCGGTAGTGTCGGTGACGGTGTTCGACACGCCGGAGGAGGCGATGGAGATCGCCAACGACACGCTCTATGGGCTCGGCGCCGGCGTCTGGACCCGCGATGTCAATCGGGCGTATCGCTTCGGACGCGGCATCAAGGCCGGGCGCGTCTGGACCAACTGCTACCACGCCTATCCCGCTCACGCCGCGTTCGGCGGGTACAAGAAGTCCGGCATCGGCCGGGAGACGCACAAGATGATGCTCGACCATTATCAGCAGACCAAGAACGTGCTCGTCAGCTATGGCGAGAAGGCCCTGGGGTTCTTCTGAGCACGGTCGTTCCGTTGGACATCGGCCGCGTCGGCGTCACCGACGCGGCCCGCAAGCTGATCGAGCAGCTCAAGGCCGAGTACGGCCCCATCATGTTCCACCAGTCGGGCGGTTGCTGCGACGGCAGCGCGCCGATGTGCTTCAAGGTGGGCGAGTTCAAGCTCGGCGGCGTGGACGAACAGGTCGGCGAGATCGCCGGTTGCGGGTACTGGATGGATCGGGAGCAGTTCAAGCGTTGGTCGCATACCCGCTGGACCGTCGACGTGGTACCCGGGCGCGGCGCGAGCTTCTCGCTCGAGGCGCCGCTCAACGTGCGCTTCCTGATCCGCTCCTCGCTCTGCTCGCCGGATCAGAATCGGCGCGATACGTAGAAGATGCCGCTTTCGATCTTGTAGAAGCTTTCCGCTCGCCCCGTTTGCGGGTCGGTCGGCAGCACGTGGTCGCGGGCGATGTTCTGCGCGTAGCGCAGGTCCAGGCCGAGATCCCACTTCGGCAGCACGTCGCGCCACGTCAAGCCCGCGCCCCCATAGATCGAGTACGCCGGCGTCGCGAGATTGTAGCGGTCGACGCCGGCGAACAGCCCGAAGGCGAAGTGGTCGGTGAAGCGGTAGCGCCAGTCGATCGGCCGCACGCCGACCAGCGTGTGCCCGTCGACCTGATCGACCTCGAGCCGCACCCCGAGGTCGTTGTTCGCCGAGACGGCGCGGCGGGCGCCGACGCCGACGTGCGGGCTCACATCCGAATGGGTGGTCGTGGGCAGGCCGGGACCCGGGTCGGTGCGCAGCCGATTGGCGCTCGCGCCGGCATCGACGAACAGCTCGGCGCCCGGCAATGCGGGCCCTCCTTGGTAGGAGTCCTCGTCCAGAGTGCTGTCATCGCAGGTGCGCTCATCGCCCCCGTAGCGCACGAAGGCCGCCAGGCGCGAGAAGGATTTGCCGTCGACGTCGCGGCCGGCGAATGCCTCGCCGCCCAGCGTCACGCCGCGCCAAGGCCACGAGTAGCGCACGGTCAGGTCGTAATAGCGGTGATAGGGGACCGGCACGGCGCCCGTGTATACGCGCGAATCGCCGCCGAAGTAGCCCTGATTCTGAAGCGTGCGGATGCGCTCCTCGAGATACCCGCCGAAAGGCGGCTCCCAGCCGACGCGCAGCATCTGGCTGCGCGCGCCGACGCCGTCGCCGAACTCGCGCTGGTCGGCGCCCCAGGCGCCGAGCACGAGGTGGTCGTTGGTCATGCCGTCGAGAAAGATGTTGTGCACGTACCAGAGGTTCTGCCACTCGGCGAACTCGTAGGTCACGTCGAAATGACGCGCGATGCGCGGGATGTCGATGCCCGCGACCAACGCGGCGTTGCCGAGCAGGTAGCTGCCGCCGTCGGAGTTGTCTTCGCCGGCATACTGGAAGTAGACCGCGAACGGCGTCCTGCCCGGAAACACGAAGCGGCTGACGTACGAGGCCTGCTGGTTGCCCTGCGTTTGCGACAGGCCGCTGGGTTTGAAGAAGTCGCGCAACAGGAAGCGCACGCCGTCCGGCAAGCCGTCCGCCCCGCCGTATTCCAGCAAGCGGTTGACGCCGATCGACCAGCCGCTGAACGGCTCCATCGAGAGCTGCATGCCGAATAGATGCGGATTCCCGGATCCCAGCTGGTTCTGATACAGAATCTCGTCGGAGCGCGACAGGCGCGCGGCGAAGAACTCGTACTGAAAGCCGAGCCGGGTGAGCGGCTCGTAGTTCGACAGCGTGACCGACGGCAGCGTCGGTGCCTCCGTGCTCATCAGCATGCTCGTGTCGGTCGCCGGGGAGAGCCAATGATCCCGATAACCGATGTCGATCTGCGCCCAACGCGCGCCGAAGCTCAGCATGGAGCCGGTTGGTACCGTACGTCCCTGGTAGGAGACGGCACCGGCGCTCGCCAGCACATAGTCGTTCGGCTGGATGAAGCCCTGCACCGACAGATCCCAAGCGCTCTTCACCGGCATGCCGCGGCTGTCCGGCACGACGCCTCCGTCCTTGTCGTGGGCGAGCGCGGCGGTGGCGCTCGCATGCGTCACCGCGTAGTCGCGCGAGTAGCGCTGCAGGTACCTGGTCACCCTCATGCACAGCGGGCGGTCGACCATGCATGCCTGCGGCAGAGCATCCTGGACGAGCCCGACCGCGAAAGGCCGCTTGAGGATGGGCTCGTCGGCGAGGATCAGCACCCGCTCGATCTGACGTTCCATCTCGGGCTCGAGATTGAGGGGCAGATAGGCGCTGACGCCTTCGGCGGAAGCGGTCAGCGCGCCCGCGCCCAGCAGGCCGGCCACGCCTGCACCGAGCGCGAGCGCCTTGACCCTCGCCCGGCGCGCTTCGCGGCCACGGGGCAGAGCTGGCGTCGAGACCACGATATTCTTTAACTCCGCCCGCGATTCCACTATCGTGGCACCTTAACAGAAGGATCGGAATTGTACCTACCCGGCTTTTTCAAGGAAGAGCGCATCGAGGTGCTGCACGCGATGATGCGCGCCCGGCCGCTTGCAACCCTCGTGACGTCGACCGCGTCCGGGCTGGTCGCGAATCACGTGCCGATGGAGACGGCGTTGGAGCCGGCGCCCCATGGAATGCTGCGCGGCCACCTCGCGCGCGCCAATCCGTTGTGGAAGGAGTACCGCGCCGGCGCCGAGGCGCTGGCCATATTTCAGGGGCCGCAGTCATACATCTCCCCATCCTATTACGCCACCAAGCGCCAGACCGGCGAGGTGGTGCCGACCTGGAACTACGCCGTGGTGCACGCGCACGGAACCTTGCGGTTCGTCGAGGACTCCGCCTGGCTGCGCGGGCTGGTCACGCGGCTGACCGATGCACACGAGGCGGCGCGCGCGCAGCCCTGGAAGGTGAGCGACGCCCCGGAGCCTTACTTGCAGAAGCAGCTGTCGCTCATCGTAGGCTTCGAGCTTTGCATTGCCAAGCTGACCGGCAAGTGGAAGGTCAGCCAGAACCATCCGGCAGCCAACCGTCGCGGCGTCGTCGCGGGCCTCGCCGAGAAAGGCGATGCTGATTCCAGCGAGCTTGCCGGCATACTGGCGGAGTTCAACGCGGCGCGCGATGAGCCGGCAGGCTAGCGAGGGTCTTCACAGGCCTCCGCGGGATCACCGGATCATCGCGACAACCGCGCGGCTCACGCTCCGATGGCTGCAGACGGGTGACGCTGAGTTCATACTCGAGCTGCTGAACGAGCCCGGTTTCCTCGAGTTCATCGGCGACAAGGGCGTGAGGACGCTCGACGATGCGAATCGGTATCTGCTGGCGGGACCGATCGCGAGCTACCACGAGAACGGCCATGGACTGTACGCGGTCGAGTTGGGAGACGGTACGCCTGTCGGCATTTGCGGCCTGGTGAAGCGGCAGGGGCTCGATCATCCGGACGTGGGCTTCGCGGTCCTCGCGCGTCACGCAGGCATGGGATATGCCACGGAGTCGGCTGCCGCCGTGCTCGAGCACGCGCGGCGCGCGCTCGAGCTCGAGCGCGTCGTCGCCATCACGGACCCCGCTAACTCGAGGTCCATGGCGGTCCTCGAGAAGATCGGGCTCGAGCTCGTGGGCCGCGTCCGGCTCGATTCCAAGGACGAGGAGCTCAACCTGTTTGCGCTCGATCTTCGTGGAGGGCGCCGGTGAGAGTCGACTCCGCGGTGGAGGCAATTCGCGGGGGTGCCGAATCATGACGCTCGATTCCGCCACCGTTCTGGGCATCATCTACCTGCTGTCGGAGCTGCCGGTGCTGTTCATCAAGCGCGCCGAGGCTGATGCGGCGAGCGCGACCGACCGCGGCTCGTTGCGGCTCATCTGGACGGTGATCGGCATCGCCGTGGCGTCCTCGTTCTTCCTCTCGCATGTCGTGACCGGGGCTGCCATGGGCGCCGAGTCCGTGCTGCAGCCGGCTGGGATTGCGCTCTTCGCGGCGGGCCTCATCCTGAGATGGTCCGCGATCCTCTACCTGGGCCGTTTTTTCACGGTCAACGTCGCCATTGCCGCCGACCATCGCATCGTCGACTCCGGGCCCTACCGCTGGATCCGCCATCCTTCGTACACCGGCGCTCTTGCGGCATTCGCGGGCATGGCCCTTTGCATCGGGAACTGGGTGTCTCTCGCAGTGATGCTCATCCCCATCGTCGCGGTGTTCGCGTGGCGCATGCGGATCGAGGAAGCCGCCTTGCTGCAGGCGTTGGGGGCCCCATATCGGCAGTACATGAGCCGCACCAAGCGGCTCATCCCGGCCATCTATTGACGGAGAGCCATATGCATCCCTTTCCCCATCATTATGCGATCACCAGCAGCGCACGTCCGGAGGGCGCCGTGGCCCTGACCTCCGAAGGGGTCGGCACGCTCGAGTCGGCGCCGCCCAGGGAATTCGGCGGTCCCGGCAATCAGTGGTCGCCCGAAGGGCTGCTGACCGCAGCGGTGGCCGACTGCTTCGTGCTCAACTTCAAGGCGATCGCGGCGGCCTCCAAGTACCCCTGGACGAGCCTCGAGGCGCGTACCGAGGGGACCCTCAACCGCGCCGACGGCAAGATGTACTTCACCCGCTTCGAGACCCGCGCCAAGCTCACCGTGCCGGCGGGCACCGATGTCGAGCGCGGCAAGAGGCTGATGGAAAAGGCGGAGCAAACCTGCCCGGTCGCGAATTCGCTGGTGAGCGAGCGGCACCTGGTTGCCGAGGTGATTGGTTAGGCGCTCAACCTATCAATCGTCCATCAGGAAGCTGCGCAGCTGCTCGCTGCGGCTCGGGTGACGGAGCTTGCGCAGCGCCTTCGCTTCTATCTGCCGGATGCGCTCGCGAGTCACGTCGAACTGCTTGCCCACTTCCTCGAGCGTGTGATCGGTGTTCATGTCGATGCCGAAGCGCATGCGGAGCACCTTGGCCTCGCGCGGCGTGAGCTGCGCCAGCACCGAATGGGTGGTCTCGCGCAATGACTCGGTGGTGGCCGAGTCGATCGGCGATGACACCGAGGTGTCCTCGATGAAATCCCCGAGATGCGAATCCTCGTCGTCGCCGATCGGGGTCTCCATGGAGATGGGCTCCTTGGCGATCTTGAGCACCTTGCGCACCTTGTCCTCGGGCATTTCCATGCGCACCGCCAGCTCCTCCGGCGTCGGCTCGCGTCCCATCTCCTGCAGCATCTGCCGCGAGATGCGGTTCAGCTTGTTGATGGTCTCGATCATGTGCACCGGGATGCGGATGGTGCGGGCCTGATCGGCGATCGAGCGCGTGATCGCCTGGCGAATCCACCAGGTCGCATAGGTCGAGAACTTGTAGCCGCGGCGATATTCGAACTTGTCGACCGCTTTCATCAAGCCGATGTTGCCTTCCTGGATGAGATCCAGGAACTGCAGGCCGCGATTCGTGTATTTCTTGGCGATGGAGATGACCAGCCGCAGGTTTGCCTCGACCATCTCCTTCTTGGCGCGCCGCGCCTTCGCCTCGCCGATCGACACCTCGCGGTTGATGTCCTTGATCTCGCTGATCAGCACGTGGAACAGCCCCTCGAGATCCTTGAGCTTGTTCTGCCGGCGCTCCACCTCGTCCTTGAACTTGGCGAGCGCGGCTGAGTAGCGCTTCTTGGCCTTGATGTGCTTGTCCAGCCAGCGCGTGGAGGTCTCGTTCTTGGGGAACGTCGAGATGAAGTCCTTGCGCGGCATGCCCGCCTGCTTGATGCAGAGGAACATGATCTCCTTCTCCAGCAGCCGCACCTCGGTGACGTGCTGGCGCAGGTTGTCGATCAGCTGATCGAACATCTTCGGCGAGAGCTTGAGCTCCATGAGCTCCGCGCAGATTTTCTTGCGGATCTTGAGGGTCTTCGGATCCTTCGAGCCGAGCTTGTCGAGCGCGTTCAGGAACTGGTGATGCGCCTTGCCGATCGAGCTGAAGCGCCTTGCCGCTTCCTCGGGATCCGGCCCCGTGTCGATGGCCTCCTCTTCCTCGTCGCCATCGCCGTCGTCGTCGTCGTTGGCCGCTTCTTCGCGCTCGAGGGCCATCATTTTCGGATTCTGCGGCTGAGCGATCTCGTCCGGCGCATTCGGGTCCACGAACCCGACGATGACGTCGACCAGGCGCATTTGTCCGGCCTTGACCGCCTCGTAGTGGCGAAGCAGCAGGTCGTACGTGCCCGGGTAGCTGCCGAGCGCGATCTTCACGGCCTCGAGGCCTTCCTCGATGCGCTTGGCGATGCGGATCTCGCCCTCGCGAGTCAGTAGCTCCACCGTGCCCATCTCGCGCATGTACATGCGCACCGGGTCCGTGGTGCGCCCGAATTCGGCATCCAGATTGGCGAGTGCGGCGGTGGCCTCTTCAACGGCCTCCTCATCGGGCGCCGCGGTGGCGTCGGTGAGCAGCAGCGATTCGGCGTCCGGCGCCTTCTCGTACACCGGGATGCCCATGTCGTTGATCATGTTGACGATGTCTTCGATCTGCTCGGGATCGACGATCTCGCTCGGCAAGTGATCGTTCACTTCGACATATGTGAGGTAGCCCTGCTCCTTGCCGCGCGCGATCAGAATCTTCAGTTGCGATTGACGCTCGTCAGCAATTTGAGTCGCCGTACCGGCTGGCGCTTTTTTGATCAAGGGGGAACGCCTCATGGGAATATGATCATTAAAAAATGCAAGCCGACAAGTATACGATTTTGGCCAAAAACTAGCCAGGGCGGGTCGCCCTTCAGGGCGATACCCGGGGGTCGCCCTTCGACTTGAGCAGCGTGCTTAATTCGGCCTTTTCGTCGTAATTCAAGCCTGTTTCCTCTGCTTTCTTCAGCAATTCGTCCATTCGGCGGCCCGGCCCCCACTGCAGATGCATCTTTTGCACCGCCATAAGCAGCTCTTTCCCGGCGGCCTGGGATTCCGCCACCAAGGGCTCTGCCATGGCCAGCTCCGAAAGGCGGTCATATTCCGGCAATCCCCGGAAGCGCTCGAGCAGCATCGCCGTGGTGGGGGACGCCGCGGAGCCGGCCTGGATCAGCAGGTCCTTGAGCACCCCCACTCCCGGCCTGTCGATGGCATCGAGCACGTCCAAGTCCTTGACCGCCTTCGCGGCCGCCGGGTGGTGCAGCACCAGGGCGATCGCCTGGGTGAGCAGGTTGCCGCGTCCGACACTCATCCGACCATGGCGCCGGAGCACGGGTTCCGATCCCCGCCGCGGTCTCTCCCCCTTATCGCCCGCCTGGAAGGATTTCTTGAGCGCGGCCGAGGGCATGCCGACCCGCCGGGCCAGGGCATCGGCCAGAATCTCGCGGTAGACCCCCTCGGGCAAGCGCGCAAACAGCGGGGCCGCCAGATTCTTGAGCTTGGCGCGCCCGTCCACGTGATCCAGGTCCACCTCCGAGGACAGATGCTGAATCAGATACTCGGACAGCGGCAGCGCTCCTTGGAGGCGCTCCTCGAAGCCGCCGGCGCCCTCTTCGGCGACCAGGGTGTCGGGGTCGTGCCCGTCGGGCAGGAACATGAACTTGATCTCGCGCCCGTCCAGCGCCAGGGGGAGCGAATTCTCGAGCGCGCGCCAGGCCGCCTGACGCCCCGCCCGGTCGCCGTCGAAGCAGAACACGACCTCGCGCGTCTGGCGGAATATGCGGCCGAGATGCTCCGGGGTCGTCGCGGTGCCGAGCGTCGCGACCGCATAGGTGACGCCGGCCTGATGCAGCCGGACCACGTCCATGTAGCCCTCCACCACCATCAGACGCCGGAAGTCCGCGCGCGCCTGCCGCGCCTCGTACAGCCCGTAGAGCTCGCGGCCCTTGTGGAACAGCGGCGTTTCCGGCGAATTCAGGTACTTGGGCTCGCCCTGATCGATGATCCTTCCGCCGAAGCCGATCACGCGGCCGCGCGAGTCGCGGATGGGGAACATCAGGCGGTCGCGAAAGCGGTCATAGAAGCCGGCGGCGCGCTCCCCGCCACGCGTGTCACGCTCGATGATCATTCCCAGCTCACGAAGCTGCCGGCGCTCGCTCTCGTCCGCGCCGAAGCGGTTGAGCACGGCATCCCACGAGTCCGGCGCATAACCGAGCGTGAAGCGCGCGCAAGTCTGCGCATCGAGGCCACGGGCGGCGGCGTACTTCTTCGCGCGATCGTTGTCCTTGAGGTTTTGCTCATAGAAACGCGCGATCCGCTGGAGCACCTCTGACAGGTCCGGGCCGGCGGAATCGGATTGTGCCCTCGCCTCGCGCGGCACCTCGAGCCCGGCACGCTGCGCGAGATCGGCCACGGCATCGAGGAACTCCATCTTCTCGTACTGCATGAGGAAGCCGATGGCCGTGCCATGGGCCCCGCAGCCGAAACAATGGTAGAACTGCTTGTCCGGGCTCACGCAGAACGAGGGGGTCTTCTCGCCGTGAAATGGGCAGCAGGCCTTGTATTCGCGGCCCGCTTTCTTCAGCGGCACGCGCGCGCCGACGATCTCCACGATATCGGAGCGTGCGATCACCTCGTCGATGAAGCCTTGAGGGATGCGGCCGTTCATGGACCGCCTTGGGTCAACCGCCGAGCTTGGCTTTGATCTTGGCGCCGACCTGGCCTAAGTCGGCACGGCCCTGCGCCTTGGCCTTGATGAGGGACATGACCTTGCCCATGTCCTTGATGCTGCTCGCGCCGGTGGCCGCGACCGCATCGGCGATCAGGGCATCGATCTCGGTCTCGGAGAGCTGTGCAGGCAGATAGCCTTGCAGCAAGGTGATCTCCGACGCCTCTTTCTGCACCAGGTCCTGGCGGTTGCCGGCCTGAAAATGCACCAGCGATTCCTTGCGCTGCTTGATCATCTTTTCGAGCACGGACAGAACCTGGGCGTCGTTCAAGGTGATGCGCTCGTCGACTTCGCGCTGCTTGATGGCGGCGGTGATCATGCGGATCACCCCGAGCCGCTCCTTCTCGCCGGAGCGCATCGCTGCCTTCATGTCATCCGTGATTCGGTCTTTGAGCGACATCCCGACCTGAGGCGTCCTAGAGCCTGGTGTTCATGACGGTGAAGAATTCCTAATAGGAGGGACGGCTCGATGCGGGGGGCGAGGCACCCTGCGGAGGGCCGCCCGTGCCTCGCATGTTCTCGCGAGACAGGCGCTTCAAATGCCGCTTCACCGCAGCCGCCTTTTTTCGCTTACGCTCCTGGGTAGGCTTCTCGTAGAATTCACGTCGTCGAAGCTCGGTGAGGACGCCCGCCTTTTCACAAGCACGCTTGAAGCGCCGCAGGGCGGCATCGAAGTACTCATTCTCGCGAACACGAACGCTGGGCATTCAAACCTCAATAGCTGGCGCTCGCCGGCAATCGGCGACAGGGGGCGCATTCTAAAGTGCAGCCCCCGAAAAGGCAAAAATGACGACAACACGTCTGCATCGCATCCCGGCGCCCTAGATCCATGAGAGTGCTCGGGATAGAAACCTCCTGCGACGAGACGGCGGTGGCGGTTTTCGACTCCAACGGCAAGCTCCTGTCGCATTGCCTGCACACCCAGGCGGCCATGCATCGGCCTTTCGGAG
>DATAUO010000077.1:0-2801 GCA_036268215.1 Steroidobacteraceae bacterium | reverse complement strand
GGCTTGCAGATGCACCACGCCGTTCTCGGTTCCGCGAAACGTCTCGCTCGGATGCTTCGGCAACAGCAACACCGTCACGGCCGCGAGCGCCGCGACCGCCGCCGCCAGCGCGGCACGCCGGCCGCCGCGTCGGCGCCGCCTGCCTGCCTGCACGCCCGCCTCTGCCGGCGCGCCCGATCGCCCGAGCGCCGGCGGTGCGCCGGCCGCCTGCGCTGCCACCCCCTGCATTGCCGCCGCCCGCGCCGCCGCGGTCCGCGGCGGCAGCAACCCGGCGGCTCGAGCACGCTCTATCAACCGCTCCTCGCGTCGTGCGTCGATGGCCGGCACGCGGTCCCCGGACGTGCCGATCGTGGCCTCGCCCGGTTGTGCGCGAATCAGCTCGCGAAGCGCCAGCGCCTCGAGCACTGCCGGCGATTGCGGACGACCGCCCGGACCCGCCCCCGCGAGCGCATCGAGCCAGGCCTGGTCGTCTTCCGTGCTCATCTACCAGCCGCCCGGCTCATGGGCAAGGGCGTACCAGTCCGCCAGGTACGTTCGCGCGCGCTTGCGGCACTGGGAAACGAATTCACGGGTTGCGCCCGGGGTGCGGCCGAGCAGGGTCGCGACGTCTTCCGTCGACAAGCCATCCTCGACCACCCACGTCATCACATTGGCGTGCAAGGGATCCTCGCGTTGAAAACGGCCCCACCCTTCGGCGAAGCGCCGCGCCTGGTCGGCCTGCCGCGCGGCGCGCTCCGGCGTGGGACTGCGCTCAAGGGACATCTCCCAGATCCGCTGCGCGGTCTCGGGCGTCAGTCCGGTCTCGTCCTCCATCGGCACCTCGCGTACCGGCTTGCGCAAGCGCTGGATCGCGCCGTGACGCAATATGGCCTTGATCCACGGGAGGAGCTCGGACTCGCCTCGAAAGGTCGCGCAGCGCTGCCACACCTTGATGAAGGTCTCCTGCACGAGATCGTGACTGGCGTCGGCGTCGCGCAAGGTACGCACTCCGTCGCGATGCAGGATCGCGAAAAAGGCGCGGTCGAGCTCCCGCAAGGCCTCCTCGATGGCGGCGCCTCCCTCGCGGCAGGCGCGCATGAACGCACTCTTGTCCAACCTCGGCGGATCCCCGGTCTCTGCGCGGAATGCCCGATCATGATAGCGCGAAACCGGGGCCCGGCTTTTCAGGCTTTACAGAATTTCCCGTATAGCCCGCCGCCGTCCAGGCAGCCGTCCTTGTCGATGTCGAACACCAATTCCTGACCGTTCGGCCCCGCCATCAGCAGCTGCTTGCCGTCGATCTTGTAGGTGACGCGAAAGCGCTGCTGCATCATGGTCAGGCTCACCGAGTTGCCCGAGCCGAACTCGAGTTTCTCCATGACCAGGCCGTTGCCCATGCCGCCGCCTTTGGGCACATACGTGCCGCTCAGGCTCGACCCTCCGCACGCCACCATGGCGATACCGACCGCCGCGGCCCCCGACAAGGCGATGGTCAATCGACGCATCGTAGTCGTCGGATCCATGTCCCCTCCTTTTGTATTGCAGAGACGCCTTTGAACGATCGCCCTGCCGCGGCAGAACGCTCCTCTGCCCGCCGCTTCGGTCGATACAGGAGAGATGCCCGCCGGCGGATTTTGTCAGGAACGGCGCCCCGATCGCGCGGGAAATCGCGCACCCTCGAGATCGCGGGCCCGCGAGCCGCGGGGCTCCGCCCGCGTTCAATGGTTGTGCCGGGGGACGCCTTTGCCGGCAATGCGCCGGTACTTCACGGCGGGCTCGAGCACCGCTCCGGTCTCGAGCTGGCCCACCACGCCCCGTTGCATCTCCTGCCAGGGCGTCTGGCTCGCGGGGTAGGAATATCCGCCGGCGGCGGCGAGCGCTTGGTGGCGCGCCTGCAGGTCCTCGTCGGACAAGAGCACGTTGCACTCGCACTTGCGCAGGTCCACACGCACCCGATCGCCGGTCCGCAGCACCGCGAGTCCTCCGCCGACCGCCGCCTCCGGCGACGCATTCAGGATGGATGGCGACCCGGACGTGCCCGATTGACGTCCGTCGCCGATGCATGGCAGTACATGGACTCCCTGCGCGATGAGCTGCACCGGTGCGCGCATGTTCACCACCTCGGCGGCGCCGGGATAGCCGATCGGACCCGCGCCGCGCATGAACAGGATGCAGCTCGAGTCGATCGCGATCGAGGGGTCGTCGATGCGCGCGTGATAGTCCTCGGGTCCGTCGAAGACGACCGCACGTCCCTCGAAGGCATCGGGATCGGAGGGATTCGACAGATAGCGCGTGCGGAATTCCGCCGAGATGACGCTCGTCTTCATGATGGCCGAATCGAACAGATTGCCCTTGAGGACGAGGAATCCGGCCTTGCGGGCGAGCGGATGGTCGAAGGGGCGGATCACCGCAGGCTCGCGGATCGCCGCGTCCGCGCAATTCTCGCCGATGGTGCGGCCGTTTGCCGTCAGGGCGTCCCGCTCGATGAGATCGTGCTTCATCAGCTCCGCCACCACCGCGGGCACTCCGCCGGCGCGATAGAAATCCTCGCCGAGAAACTCGCCGGCCGGCTGCAGGTTCACGAGCAGCAGCACATCGTAGCCGTACGTCTGCCAGTCATCGAGCGACAGCGGAATGCCCGCGTGCCGAGCCAGCGCGATGAGATGGATGGGTGCGTTGGTCGAGCCGACGCGCTTGCCCTCGGCCCATCCGCTGAGCATCGGTCCGACCGACAGCGCGATCGCGGGAATGTCGACGGTCGCCGCCGCCATCAGGCAGGCAGGGGTGGTCTTGTCGCATCCGATCGTGAGCACCACGCCGTC
>DATAUO010000076.1:0-7999 GCA_036268215.1 Steroidobacteraceae bacterium | reverse complement strand
TGCAGCGGCACATCAAGGTGCTCGGCATCTTCGCGCGCCTTTTCTACCGCGACGGCAAGCCGCAATATCTCAAGGATCTGCCGCGCGTGCTGCGCTATGCCCAGGATGCCGCGGCCGAGCATGCGGAGATGGCGCCGCTCGCGGATTTTCTCGCCAAGCGCGTCGAGCCCGGGCTCGCGGCCGCTCAACGGCGGGCGCTGGCGTGAACCGCCGCGGGAATACGCTCGCGACGGAGGCGCGGCCGGCGTGAGCACGGCGCCGGAGCGGCCGGTCGCGGCCATGATCCTCGCGGCGGGGCGCGGCGAGCGCCTGCGCCCGCTCACCGACACGACGCCGAAGCCCATGCTGCGGGTGCGGGGTCAGCCGCTGATCGAGCGGCACGTCCTCGGCCTCGCGCGCGCCTGCATCACGCGGGTGGTGGTCAATCTCGCGTGGCTGGGAGCGCAGATTCGCGACCATCTCGGCGACGGCTCGCGATTCGGCGTGACGATCACCTACAGCGACGAGCAGCCGCACGCGCTCGAGACCGCGGGGGGAATATTCCGCGCGCTGCCCCATCTCGGGCCCGGTCCCTTCGCGGCCGTCAACGGCGACGTGTACACCGATTTCCCGTTCGAGACGCTCGGGCTGGCGCGCGATCGCGATGCGCATCTCGTGCTGGTGCCGAACCCCGCGCAGCACCCGCGAGGCGATTTCGGGATGGAGCACGGCGCGGCGCTCGCCGCGGCGGAGGTGCGCTACACGTTCTCGGGCATCGGCGTGTATCGCGCGGCGCTGTTCGACGGCTGCCAGGACGGGGCCTTTCCGCTGCGTCCGCTGCTCGAGCGCTCGATGCAGGCGGGCCGTTGCTCGGCGGAGCTCTACCGAGGTCCGTGGGAGGACGTCGGCACGGTCGAGCGGTTCCGGGCGCTGAACGCCTGAGTCGGGCGCCGCCGCACATCGGTGCCGTCCGCGCCGGAGTACAATGTGGGCATGTCGCAATTCAAGGGCATTCCCATCGCCAAGGAGCACCGCGCGCCGCGCAGCGGCGAGAAATACACGACGCCGCAGGGCTTCACCGCCATCAAGGACGGCGTGAAGGCGGGGGCGAGAAGCAGCGCGCCGCAGGCGGGCGCGACCGGCGGCGCGGGGGCCGAGGCGGAGGGTGGGAAGGCGGAGACGTCGGGCACGGCGGCGGAAGCGGCGGCCTCCGCGGGCGCGGCGCGGCCGCTGCGCAAACCGCCGTGGCTGCGTGCCCCGTTCGCCGCCGGCAAGCAGTTCTCCGCGGTCAAGGGCATCGTGCGCGAGCATCGCTTGAGCACCGTGTGCGAGGAGGCGAAATGCCCCAACATCGGCGAGTGCTGGAACGCCGGCACGGCGACGATTATGTTAATGGGGTCGGTCTGCACCCGCGCGTGCCGCTTCTGCGCGGTGGACACGGGGAATCCACGCGGCTGGCTGGACGCCGATGAACCCGAGAACGTCGCGCGCTCCGTCGAGCTGATGCGGCTCAAATACGTGGTGCTGACCTCCGTCGACCGTGACGATCTGCCGGACGGAGGCGCCGCGCATTACGCGGCGGCCGTACGCGCCATCAAGCGGCGCAATCCCGACACGGCGGTGGAGGCGTTGACCCCCGACTTTCAGGGCAACGCCGCGGACGTGCACACCGTGGTGGATTCCGGCATCGAGGTGTTCGCGCAGAACGTGGAGACGGTCCGCCGGCTGACGCACCCGGTGCGCGACCCGCGCGCCGGCTACGAGCGCACGCTCGGCGTGCTCGAGGCCGCGAAGGCGCGGCGCGGCGGGATGCTCACCAAGACCAGCCTGATGCTCGGGCTGGGGGAGACGGAGGAGGAGATTCGCGGCACGATGGCGGATCTGCGCGCCGCGCGGGTCGACCTGCTCACGCTCGGGCAGTATCTGCGGCCGACGCCGAATCACCTGGCCGTCGAGCGATTCGTGACGCCGGGAGAGTTCGATCGCTATCGCGAATGGGCGCTCGCGATGGGCTTCCTCGAGTGCGTCTCCGGTCCGCTGGTGCGGTCGAGCTATCGCGCGGAGCAGGCGCTCGCGAGGAACAATGCGGGGCTCGACAACGCGGCGTTGCCACAGCGCGCCGGCGGCGCGGGATCGTGATGCAGGCGTCGATGCTCGATCGCAATGCCGGCAACGACGCCGGAGCGGAGACGCGTGACGGGACCCGGCCGCGCGCCGGCTCGGAGCTGCCCCTGATCCGCCACCTCGGGCTCTCGGCGTACGAGCCGACGTGGCATGCCATGCAACGTTTCACGGACGAGCGTACGGAGGAGACGCCTGACGAGATCTGGCTGCTCCAGCACCCGCCGGTTTTCACGCTGGGAATGAATGCGTCGCGCGCCCATTTGCTCGCGCCCGGCGACATTCCCGTGGTGCAGATCGATCGCGGGGGTCAGGTCACCTATCACGGTCCGGGCCAGCTCGTCGTCTATCCGTTGATCGATCTACGCAGGCGAAAGCTGGGGCTGCGCGATATGGTGATTGCGCTCGAAGCAGCCGTGATCGACTACGTTGCCACGCTGGGGGTCGCCGCGAAGGGCCGGCGCGAGGCGCCCGGGGTGTATGTCGGCGACGCCAAGCTCGCGAGCATCGGCCTCAGAATCCGCCGCGGCGCCAGCTATCACGGCTTGGCGCTCAACGTATCGCTGGACCCCGAGCCCTTCGGCAGGATCAATGTCTGCGGTCACGCGGGGCTCGAGGTGACGCGCCTCCGGGATCACGCCGCGGGCTTCGAGGATGCGGGCGCGGTCGAGCGGGCGGCGCGGGAGTTGACGCCATTTCTACTGCGCGCGCTCGAGTATCCGTGCAGCGTGGATCAGAGCGCCATCAGGACGGATTCGCAGGCGGTGAGCTCGCGGTAGATGGCGTCGAGCTGCTCGCGGCTGGTGGCCTGGACGACGTAGGTCACGGACACAAAGTTGCCGTCGCTGCTCGCGCGGCTGCGGATGCTGGCGACGTCCAGCGGACCGGCGTGGCGCTCGACGATGCCCTGGGTGAGCCGGCGCAGGTCGGAATCGTGCCGGCCCATCACCTTGATGGGGAACTCGGTCGGGAATTTGAGGGCGCTTTCGGTCATGGTCCGGAAGTGGGGTTACGAGCACCGATTTCAACGGCCTACAGCGGCGGCGTCCCCCGAAGCTCGACGAGATGCCGCTCGAACGCCTCGTGAACCCGCTTGAACAGCGGCCCCGGCTTGCCGCCCCCGACCGCCGCGCCGTCGAGCCGCGTCACCGGCAAGAGGCCGCGGGTGGAGAACGCCAGCCAGATCTCGTCCGCGCCGCGCAGCTCCGACTCCTTGACGCGGCGGCTCTCCGTGGGGATGCCGCTGCGCTGCGCGAGCTCCGTCACCACATCGCGGGTGGTGCCCGGGAGGATGTGCGTGCCGTTCGGCGGACAGGCGATGCGTCCGCCCTTGACCGTATGGACCGTGGTGGATGAGCCCTCGCTGAGCTCGCCGTTCTCGAGCAGGATGGTCTCGAATGCACCCGCATCCGCCGCCAGTCTCTTCAAGAGCACGTTGGCGAGCAATGCGGTGGACTTGATGTCGCGTCGGGCCCAACGGGTATCCGCGGCGGTGATTGCGGCGACGCCGTTTTCGAGCGCCGCGGGGCTCAGTGGCTCCATGACGCTCGCGTAGGCGAACACCGTGGGCGGAAGCCCGTCGGGCCACGCGTGATTGCGCCCAAGCTCGGCTCCGCGGGTGACCTGCATGTAGATGTGCGCGTTCCCGGCGTCATTGCGCTCGATCAGCTCGGCGCAAATGCGGCCCCAGGCCTCGTGCTCGAGGGGCGGGGTCATGCGGATGCCGGCGAGACTGCGCTGCAGGCGGTCGAGATGCTGGCGCAGGCGAAACGGGCGCGCACCCGCCACCATGACGACCTCGTAGACCGCGTCTGCGAACAGAAAGGCCCGATCGAGGGGCGATACCCGCGCTTCGGTCAGCGGCAAATAATCGCCGTTCAGATAGCAGATCGGCAGGGTGCTCATCGGGCAAACCAGAGACGAATGGTGTCGATCAGACGGCGCCACCAGCCGCCGGCCGGATCGGCCTTCAGCACGTGCAGAGGCTTGGTCGCCACCGTCTCGGTGCCGGACGTGAGCTTGAGAGTGCCGACCTCGTCGCTCGGCGCGAGCGGAGCGATCAGCCGCGGGCGGACCTCGAGCGCGGTCTTCACCGAGCCGGCCTGCCCGCGCGGCAGCGTGAGCCATACGTCGTCCTTGATGCCGATGTCCACCGGCGTGAATTGGGCCTTCCAGACTTTCGCGATCGCCAAAGCGGTGCCGCCCTTCACCAGGAGCTTGGTCTCATAGAAGGTGAAGCCATAGTTCAGCAACGCAGCGCTCGCGGCCTCGCGCGCTCCCATGCTCTTCGATCCCATCACCACCGAGATCAGCCGCATGCCATCGCGCAGCGAGGACGTCACCAGGCAGAAGCCGGCCGAGTCCGTATGTCCGGTCTTCAGGCCGTCGACCGTCGGATCCTTCTCCAGGAGGCCGTTGCGGTTCTGCTGCTTGATGCCGTTGTGCTCGAATTCGTGTACCGAGAACCATTTGTAGTACTGCGGGTAGTCTTGGATGATCGCGCGCGCGAGCACCGACAGGTCACGGGCCGTGGTGTAGTGCTGCGGCGAGGGCAGTCCCGAGCTGTTCTCGAAATGGGTGCCCGACATGCCGAGACGCTGGGCGGTCGAGTTCATGATCTGGGCGAAGGTATCCTCGGTGCCTGCGATGCGCTCCGCGAGCGCGATGGTGGCGTCGTTGCCCGACTGGACGATCATGCCGAGGATCAGGTCCTGGATCGACACGGGCTTGCCGAGCTCGATGAACGTGCGCGACCCCTCGGAGCGCCAGGCGTGCTCGCTCACCATCACCTGCTCTTCGAGCTTGAGCTTGCCCGCCGCAAGCTGCTCGAACACGATGTAGGCGGTCATCAGCTTGGTGAGGCTGGCGGGCTCGACGCGCGCGGCCGCATTCTCGGCGGCCAGCACCTTGTCGGTGCGGAAGTCGATCACGACATAGGCGGTCGCGTCGACCTGCGGCGGCGTTGGAATCCCGCCGGGTCCGACCGCCGCGGGAGGCGGAGCCGCCGGCGCCATGGGCGCCGCCGCCGGATGCGCCGCGAGGTGAGCGTGCCGCGGCTTCTTCGCCAGGGCGGAACCCGAAATCGCGAGGAGCAACGCGCACGCCAGAAGGAATCTGTGCATAGGAATTGGGCCTTGATGTGAAGAGCTGAAGTATCTCATGCCATGAAAACCGATCGGACCACCGGAGCCTACTCGAGCGCGAGATGCGCATCGCCGATGCCCGCGCGCTCGAGCGCGGCGATCACGCGATCGAACTCGGCGACGTCCGGGACCGGTCCGATGCGCACGCGATACATGCGCCTTCCCGCGATCTTGTCGTCACGCACGAAAATCTTGCCGTAGCCTCCGCCGCGCAGGCGCGCGGCGAGATGCTCGGCGTTGGCGGGATCGGCAAAGGCGCCGGCCTGGATGAACAGCGCCGCAGGCGGCGCGACCGCGGGGACGGTCACCGCCGCTGACACCGGTGCCGTCGCGGGGACGGGCGGAGCCGCGGCGAGCGATGCCGGGGTTCCGGGCGCGGGCGTCGCGGCCGCGGATGTCACGCCGTTCGCGTCCGAGCGCGGCGCGGGAATCGGCGCCGCCGCGGTGACGATGGGGGGCGCCGACAGGTCGATGGTGCGGATCTCGACCATGGCGGTGCCGTTGCGGAGCATGTCGAGCTTCGCCGCGGCGGTGTACGAGAGGTCGATGATGCGATTGGCGACGAACGGGCCGCGATCGTTGACCCGGACGACGACGCTGCGGCCGTTCTGCAGATTCGTGACGCGGACGTAGGCGGGCAGCGGCAGCGTCTTGTGCGCGGCGGTCATGGCGTACATGTCGTAGGTCTCGCCGATGGACGTTCGCACCTTGTGGAATCCCGGGCCGTACCACGAGGCGACGCCGCGCTCGACATAGCCGACGCCCGACGACAGCACGTAGTAGCGCTTGCCGAACACCTCGTAGAACGGCGGATTGCCGTACCTCGAGCGGGGCTCGTATTTCGGCGACGCATCCGGAACGGCGCCGGGCGGCTGGGGCGGCGGCGGAGTCTCGACCACAGGCGGAGGAATCTCGGGCGGGGGCCGCGTGCTGAAGCAACCGGCCATCGCGGCCGCCGCGGCGATGACCATCGAGGAGCGGATGACGTAGCGGAGGATCACTGCGCGGGGGATCGAGCCGGGGCCGGCGCCTCGCCCGGAGCGCCGACGGGAGCGGCCGGGGCGACGGTCGTCGTGATGGTGCTTGCGGGCCGGCCTGCGGCGACCGCGGCGGTTTGCGGCGGCACGTTGGCGGCGTCGACGGCGAGCACGCGCTGCCGCACGGCGGCCGCGAGCTCGTAGACGGCCATGGCGTACAGGGCGCTGTGGTTGTAGCGCGTGATCACGTAGAAATTGTTGTAGCCCACGCGCCAGTGCACGCCGTCGGCATCGTCGGCGGCGATGAGCAGCGCGGGGGTCTCCGGTGAGAGGGCGCTCTCGAAGGTCACGCCCTTGGCGCGCAGCGAGCCCACGGTTTCCGACAGAGCGAGGGTGCGGCCGTCGAGATCGGCGGCCTTGTCGGGCGCGACGGTGGCCTCGCTCAGCACCGGCTGGCCCGGATTCCAGCCGTGCTCCTCGAGGTAGTTGCCGACGCTCGCGCACACGTCGGCCCAGTTGTTCCACAGGTTGATGTGCCCATCGGCATCGGCATCGACCGCGAAGCGGCGATAGTTCGAGGGCATGAATTGCGGCGCGCCCATCGCGCCCGCGTAGGAGCCCTTGACGCTGAGGGGACTGAGTCCCATGTCGCGGCTCAACAGCAGGAACTGCTCCAGCTCGTCGCGGAAGAATTTGCCGCGGGCGGGATAGTCGAAGGCCAGAGTCGAGAGCGCATCGATCACCCGGTAGGCGCCGGTGATGCGGCCGTAATAGGTCTCCACGCCGAGGATGGCGGCGAGGTATTCCGGCGCGACACCGGTGCGCACGCTCGCCCGATCGAGCGCCTGGCGGTGCGCGAGCCAGAAGTCGGTACCCTCCTGCACGCGCTTCTCGGTCATGAAGATCGGGCGATACTCGAACCAGGGCTTGGCCTTCTCGGCCGGCCGATCCATCGCCTCGAGGATGGCCGGCTGCGTCTTCGCGGCCTTCAATATCTTGCGCAGCTGGCGCTTCTTGAATGGCGACGTCTCGGCCATGTGCGCGATGAATTCCTTGACATCGGCGCGCTTCACGTCGATCGCCTCGGCGCGGCCCGCGCCGACCGCGAGGATCAGGAGCAGCGCCAACCTGGGGTGGGGCAGGCGCATGCTCACGATCCGATGAGCTTGCGGTGCGAGTGCAGCGACATCAGGATGCCGAAACCGGCGAGCAGGGTGACCATCGATGTGCCTCCGTAGCTGATGAGCGGCAACGGCACGCCGACCACCGGCAGGATCCCGCTCACCATTCCCGAGTTGACGAACACGTAGACGAAGAAGCTCAGCGCGATCGCGCCCCCGGTGAGGCGGGCGAAAGTGTCCTGGCCTTGCAGCGCGAGATAGAGCGCGCGGCCGATGACCACGCCATAGAGCGTCAGGATCAGGAGCTGGCCGAGCAGTCCGAACTCCTCGCCGATCACCGCGAAGATGAAGTCGGTCGAGCGCTCGGGCAGGAATTCGAGCTGCGCTTGGCTGCCGTTCATGTATCCCTTGCCGAACAACCCGCCCGAGCCGATGGCGATCTGGGACTGGATGATGTGGTAGCCGGCCCCAAGGCGGTCGGTCTCGGGGTTCAGGAAGGTGAGGATGCGCTGGCGCTGATAGTCGTGAATGACGTGCCACGCGCCGAACGCCGCGCCGCCGATGAGCGGGATCGAGACGAGGATGATCTGGTAGGGGAGCCCCGCGAGCAGCATGACGATGAGCCCCGATGCGGCGATCAGCAGCGCCGTGCCGAGAT
>DATAUO010000075.1:0-11553 GCA_036268215.1 Steroidobacteraceae bacterium | reverse complement strand
CGCCAGGTTCACCTCGGGATCCTTCACCTCGAGGCATGCGACGTCGATGCCGCGCTTGGCGATGCGCAGCTTCAGGATCTCGAGCATCTGCTTCAGCTGAAATTCCACGGGCGCGGTCATGGTGACGGTGGTTTCCTCGAGTTCGAAGCTCGCGTCGGTACCCTTGAAATCGAAGCGCTGCCCCAGCTCGCGCAAGGCCTGATCGACCGCGTTGGTCAACTCGTGCGTGTCGATCTCCGAGACCACGTCGAAAGAGGGCATCAGGACTCCCGCAGCAGCTGGTCGAGCGTCGCGCGCACCTCGCCCACGAATTGGGTGTAATGATCGCCGGTCGCGGGCCCGGAGAATCCGGTGTGGATCTTGCGCACCTCGCCCTTCTTGTCGACGAACACCGTGGTCGGGAACGCGACGAATTTCTGCAGCATCGGCAGCTTCTTGCCCGCCTCGTCCTTGTCGGAGATGCCGGCGATCAGCGTGGTGTATTCGATGCCGTAGTGATTGCGGAAGCGCTGCGTCGCTTCGGCGGCGCGCGGGAAGTCGCCGAAGTGCTCGAACATGAGCGATACGACCTCGACGCCCTTGGCGCGATATTCGCGATACAGCGGCTCGAGGAACGCCGCCTCGTCGTGGCAGTTGGGGCACCAGCTCCCCGCCAGCGCCACGATCAACACCTTGCCGTGAAAGCGCGGGTCTTGCGAGCTCACGGTCTTGCCGTCGAGATCCGGAAACGCGAAGTCGAACCGCTTCGCTCCCGTCCGCATGCGGGTGAGCGCGTACGCATCCGGCAGCGCGGCGTTCGCATCGCGCTTGCCGGTCCAGCGCTCGTGATGCGCGGTGCCGACCCAAAAGTCTCCCGCGAGCGCGCCGTCCGCGCCCAGCGTCGCCCGATACAGGAAGGCGTGCGCGCCGTCGAAGGTGGAGAGGTACAGCTCGTGGTCCCGTACCTGGCCGGAGAGGTAGCGATGATCGCCGGTCTCGGCCAGGAAGGTGCCCGTCACCACGTCGCCCTGCTGAGAGAACTCGCCCACGGCGGCCTCGGGGTTGCCGTCGTCGTCGGTGAACGTGACCGTCCAGCGGCCGGACACATCGGCGCTGCCCGCGGCGGGCTTGGCAAAGAAGCGAAATCGCTCGCCGAGCTTCGCATCGAGCGGAATGTGCTGCTCCTTCGCTCCGGGCTTGGACAGCACCACTTCGCCGTTCAGGGCATCGCCGCGGGCGTCGGCGGTCAGGCGGTTCTCGTATCCCGGCATGCGCATCGCGAGATGGCTCCCTGCGATCTGGACCTCGGCGACCTTGGCCTGCTCCTTGCCGTTCACGAGATACCCCACCGTCGTACCGCCGGCGGCGCGCAGCTCGAGACCGAAGGGCAGGTCCCCGGACGGCAGATGCAGGACCGCGCGATAGGCGCCGAGCGGAACGCCGGAGCCGCCGGCCGCAGGCGCGCTCGAAGGGGCGGCGGCGTCGGCCGCCGGCGTGCCGGAAGCGGCCGCGCCGGCCTGAGCCTGAGCGCCCACGAGAGCGGATACGACGAGAAGAGCGCGAAGGCCGGATACGAGGGGGAGCGCACGAAGGCCGGATACCATTGGTAGCGCACGAAGGACCGGGAAGGTCTGCATCCCTCAACGATACCCGCGCGCCTGCAGGGTGAACAGCTTGGCGTAGCGCCCGTCGGCCGCCATCAGCGACTCGTGGCTGCCGCGCTCCACGATGCGGCCCTCCTCCAGCACCAGGATCTGATCGGCCATGCGCACGGTGGAGAATCGGTGCGAGATCACGATCGCGATGCGGTTGCGCGCGATCTCGCGGAAATGCTCGAACACCTCGGCCTCCGCGCCGGCGTCGATGGCGGCGGTGGGCTCGTCGAGCACCAAGATGTCGGCCTCGCGGCGCATGAAGGCGCGGGCGAGCGCGATCTTTTGCCACTGGCCGCCCGAGAGCTCACGCCCGTCCTTGAACCACTTGCCGAGCTGGGTGCGATAACCCAATGGCAAGGCATCGACGAAGTCCGCAGCCAGCCCTTGAGCGGCGGCGCTGCGCCAGCGCGCCTCGTCCTCGAAGGCGTGCACGTCGCCCGCCCCGATGTTCTCGCCGACGAGCATCTGATAGCGCGCGAAATCCTGGAAAATGACGCCGATCCGGCGCTTGAGCGCCGCCTCGTCCCACTCGTCCAGGTCGAGTCCGTCGAGGAGTATCCGGCCGGAGGTCGGCTGATAGAGGCGGGTGAGGAGCTTGATCAGCGTGGTCTTGCCCGAGCCGTTCTGGCCGACGAGGGCGAGGCTCTCTCCCGGCCGCACGTGGATGTCGATTCCGGACAGGGCCGGCGTCGCGGCGCCGGGATAGGCGAACGTGACGTCTTCGAAGCGGATTCCGTCGCCGGCGGCGGGGCCGCGTGTGGCGGTTCCGCCGATCGTGCGCACCGGCTGCTCGAGGTACTCGTACAGATTGGAGAGATACAGGTTGTCCTCGTAGAGCCCGCTGACGGCGGACAGCGCCGCGCTGACGGCGGCCTGCCCTTGGCGGAACAGCATGAGGTACATGGTCATCTGGCCGACGGTCATGGCGCCGCGCACGGTCTCGATCGCGATCCACGCATAGCCGCCGTACAGGGCGGTTATGCCGAGCAGCCCGAGCGCGAACCCCCAGGTGTCGCGCCGCACCGTGAGGTCGCGGTCCTCGCGGTACAAACGCGTGAAGATCTCGCGGTACCGGTCCAGGAAGCGCGGGCCGAGCTCGAAGAGCTTGACCTCCTTGGCGCTGTCCTCGCGCGAGAGCACCGACTCGAGGTAGATCTGCATGCGCGATTCGGGCGCGCGCCAGCGGAACAGGCGAAACGCCTCGCCGGAGAACTTGGCCTCGGCGAGAAAGGCGGGCAATCCCGCAAGCACCAGCAGCGCCACCGCCCAGGGTGAGAAGCGGACCAGCAACGTGCCGAACGAGACCAGCGAGACGGCGTTCTGCAGCAGGCCGAAGGTCCGCATGACCAGGCTCAAGGGACGGCTCGACGCCTCGCGGCGCGCGCGCGTGAGCTTGTCGTAGAACTCGGAATCCTCGAACTGCTGCAGATCCAGCGTCAGCGCTTTCTCGAGGATCATCACGTTGACGCGCTGTCCGAGCTGGGCACGCAGCAAGGACTGGGCCAGCGAGATGCCGCGTTGCGCGACCGAGGACGCCGCCACCAGCACGGCCTCGAGCGATACGAACCGCAGCACGTCCCAGAGCGGCGCGACGGCGCCGCGCCGGTGGAGCTCGGCCGCGTGGATCACCGCGTCGACGATCTGGGCGCCGATGAACGCGATGGCTGCCGGCAGGACGCCCGAGAGCAGGGTGAGCGCCGCCAGCGCCACCGAGAGCGCCTTGTTGGTGGTCCATACCAGCGCGAGCGCGCGCCCCCCATAGGCGAACACGCCGAGGAAGCCGCGCTGCCCGGTCTGATCGGCCGGCGGCTCCGGCGTGGGCGGCGACTCGCCGAGCTTCGCCGAGAACCTTTTCCTGGAGGAGCTTGCTGCCAGGGCCACTACTTGACCAGGCGCAGACAGAAGGGGTAGCGGTACGGCGTTCCGTCGCTCACGCGGATGGCCGCGATGATGACGAGCACGAGATTGATCACCCCGAGAATCCACAGCATCACGATGCCGATGAGGATGAACACGAAGGGAAGGCAGATGAGCGCCACGAGCCAGAGCGTGATCTGGAAATTGAGCGACTCCTTGGCCTGCGAGGCCGCGAACGGCAGGGTCTCGCGCTTCGCGAGCAGGATGATCAGGGGACCCAGGATCGTGAACAGCGCGAGGCCGCCGAACGGCGGGAAGATCAGCCCTCCGCTGCCGAGTATCCAAAGGAGGCCGCAGAGATGGGCCGCCATCGCCCAGCCGCGCTCGTCACTGCCCGCGGTGCCGGTCATACGCGATTCCTTTGCGCCAAAGTCTTGAGTTTATAATGCGCCTCCCGATACCCGGGTATGGCGGAGCCGCCGTGAAATTCAAGTCCTTGCTCGATCACTGGCGCAAAGACGCGCAGCCTTCCCGAACGGCGAAGGAATATCCGATCCGCCTGCGGCTCGACGGCGCCTCCCGGCTGCACGCCCTCGCGGAGCTGTTTCCGGGGCAGCCGGTCGACGCTCTCATCGCGGATCTCCTGCACGCCGCCCTGAACGAGATTGCGGCCGCGATGCCGTACGAGCGGGGTCCCAAGGTGATCTCGCGCGACGATCACGGCGACCCCGTCTACGAGGATGTGGGTCTCACCCCGCGCTTCGTCGAGCTGACGCGCAAGCACAAGAAAAGCCTGGATGCGGAGCCCCGGAAGGGCTGATATACTGGCTTCATGACGATCGTAAGCATCGCTCGCGGCGATTGGTGGTGGCGCGCTCCCTAGCGGAGTGGTCGCTGGCATTCAAGTCTTTCGCTTCCCAGGACCCATCTCCGACACAACCGGTGATGGGTTTTTTGTTGCCCAGAGTTTTGACGCATGAAGCCGCCCTTTGACATTGCAGCCGATCTCGACACCCCGGTGTCGGCCTACCTGAAGCTGAAGAGCTTCGGGCCGCGCTTTCTCCTGGAAAGCGTCGAGGGCGGGGAGCGTCTCGCACGCTACTCCTTCCTGGGCTTCGGCGACTGCCTGGACGTGCGGCTGGATGCGGCCGGACTGTCGGTCGGGGGCGCCGTCTCGCCCCGGCCGCGCAGCCGCGCCGAGCTCCTCGAAGCGTTGCGCCGCGCCCTGGAGCTCGCGCCTCAGCCGCTGCCGATGGTGCCCGAGGTGCCTCTGCTCGGCGGGCTGGTCGGATACACCGCGTATGACGCCGTGCGTTATTTCGAGCGGGTTCCGGGCCGCAGCCTCGATTCCACCCCCACTCCCCACGCCCACTACCTCGCGCCGCGATCCTTGCTGGTCTTCGATCACCTGACCCGTACCGTGGCGCTCCTGCACGCGGGCAGCGAGGCCGAGCGCCAGAGCCTGCGTCGCGAGGTGATTCGCGCCCTGCGGGGCGCGGTGCCGGCGCCGCTCGTCCCCGGCCGATTCTCGCCGGCGACTCCCTCCTTGAGCGTGAGCGATCATGCCGATCGGGTTCGCCGCGCGCAGGAATACATCGCGAGCGGCGATGTCTATCAGCTCGTGCTCGCGTCCCGCTTCGAGGGCCGCCACGACATCGAGCCGTTCGAGATCTACCGCGCGCTGCGCCTGCTCAATCCATCGCCCTATCTCTTTTACTGCGACATGGGCGAGTTGACGGTGGTCGGCTCCTCGCCCGAGGCCCTGGTCAAATGTCACGCGGGTCAGGCACAGCTCCGGCCGATCGCGGGGTCGAGGCCGCGCGGCGTCGACGCGGCATCCGACCGCGCCCTGGAGGAGGAGTTGCTGGCGGACCCCAAGGAGAACGCCGAGCACGTCATGCTCGTGGATCTTGCGCGCAACGACCTGGGGAGGGTCGCCACCGCGGGATCGGTGCGCGTCGATCCCTATCGCGTGATCGAGCGCTACAGCCACATCATGCACATCGTCAGCGGGGTGGGGGGCACCTTGCGCCAAGGCATGGACGCCTTCGATCTGTTCGCGGCGACGTTCCCGGCCGGCACCCTGGTGGGCGCGCCGAAGGTGCGCGCCATGGAGATCATCGACGAGCTCGAGCCGGTGGGGCGGCAACTGTACGGCGGTACCGTCGGTTACTTCGGAAGGCGCGGCGACATGGATCAGGCGATCACCATCCGCACCTTGGTGTTTCAGGGCGATACCTACAGCTACCAGGCGGGCGGCGGCATCGTGGCCGACAGCTCGCCCCGCGCCGAGTACGACGAGCTGATGGCAAAGAGCGCCGTCCTCAGGCGCGCGCTCGAGCTCGCGGCAGGGGGCCTTTGAATGCGCCCGCACATTCTCCTGATCGACAACTACGATTCGTTCACCTACAACCTGGTGCAGGCTTTCCTGGTGCTCGGCGCCGAGGTGGAAGTGCATCGCAACGACGCCATCACCGTCGAGCAGGCCGTCACGGGCGCGCACACGCATCTCGTCATCTCGCCGGGTCCCGGCACGCCGCGCGACGCCGGCGTGTCCATGTCGATGATCCGGGCATTCGCCGGACGCGTGCCGATCTTCGGGGTCTGCCTGGGGCACCAGTCGCTCGTGGAGGTGTTCGGCGGACGCGTGGTGCGCGCCTCGCGTCTCATGCACGGGAAGGTCTCGCCGGTCACGCACGACGGCAAGGGAGTCTATGCCGGCATGCCCCCGAGGTTCGATGCCGGGCGCTATCACTCGCTGATTGCGTCGCCGGACAGCATTCCCGACGTGCTCGAGGTCACGGCGCAGACCGCGGAAGGCGAGATCATGGGAGTGCGGCACAAGACCTTGCCCATCGAGGGCGTGCAATTCCACCCCGAGAGCGTGCTCACGCCCGAAGGGCCCATGCTCATGGGCAATTTCCTGAAGACCTGAATGCAATCCCCTCGCCAGCTGCTCGAACGCCTGGTGGAGCGCCGCGACCTCGGCGAGTCCGCGGCCGCCGAGCTGCTGCAGGTTCTCACCACCCCCGACCTGCCGGCGGCGGCGGCGGGTGCGCTGCTGGCCGCGCTCCGCACCAAGGGAGTCACCGCGGCCGAGGTGCGCGGCCTCGCCGCGGCCATGCGCGCGCTCGCGTTGAAACCGCGCCTGCCGGAGCGGCTCGATGCCATCGACATCGTCGGCACCGGCGGAGATGCCTCGGGCAGCCTCAATCTGTCCACGGGCGCCGCGTTGCTGGCGGCGGCCGCGGGACTGCCGGTGGTCAAGCACGGCAACCGGTCCATCTCGAGCCGGTGCGGAAGCGCGGATCTCCTCGAAGGCCTGGGGCTTGCTTTGCCGCTCGACGAGGAGCGCGCCGCAGAATGTTTCGCGGCCACCGGTTTCACGTTTCTGTTCGCTCCGTATTACCACCCGGCGATGAAGGCGCTCGTCTCCATCCGCGCCGCGCTCGGCATCCGCACCGTGTTCAACCTGCTGGGACCGCTCACCAATCCGGCCTCGCCGCGCTTCCGCCTCATTGGCGCCTACGATGCGGCGACCGCGGAGCTGATGGCCGGAACCCTCGCGGGCATGGACATCGAGCGCGCCTGGGTCGTGCACGGCGCATCGGGATGGGATGAGGCAACGCCGGTCGGGCCCTTTCTGGGCTTCGAGGTGCATGCCGGCGGCGTGCGCCGTCACGAGGTCGATCCCCGCAGCCTGGGGCTCGAGCTCTGCGAGCCGCGCGAGCTCGCCGGCGGCGATGCGGCCGAGAACCTCCGGGCGCTGGCAGCGGTGTTCGAGCGGCGCGACCGAGGCGCGCACCGCGCCGCGCTGAGTTTGCAGTGCGGCCTGGCGCTGCACATCGCCGGAAGAGCGGAGTCGATCCGTGCGGGGATCGAGCGGGCGCTCGAAACCATCGAGAGCGGCCGAGCCGCCGAGTGGCTCGAGGGACTGCGCCGATTTGCGGCGACGCCCGCACGGATTCCCGCGGCAACCGCCCCCGCGGTGCCCGGCGCGGCGGCTCTACAGGCCGCGGGGCCCAAGGCGGGCGGTCCATGAGCGGCTTTCTCGACGAAATGGCGCGGGCGAGCTCCGCGCGGGTGGCGGCGGCCCGCGCGCGTGAGCCGCTCGCGGTCCTCGAGCGGCGTGCACGCGAGGCGCCTCGTGCCGCGCCGCTGCGCCTGTCGCCCGGGGGCTTCGACGTCATCGCGGAGCTCAAGCTCAAATCGCCGGCGGCCGGCCGTCTCGGCGACGTCGCTCAGGACTGGCTCGGCCGGGTCGCGGCGTACGCGCGCGGCGGCGCCGCCGCGGTGTCGGTGCTGACCGAGCCGACGCGCTTCGACGGATCTCTCGATCACCTGCGCGCCGCCGCCACGGCGCTCGCGCCGTTGGACGTGCCGGCAATGCGCAAGGATTTCATCGTCGATCCCTATCAGGTGCTGGAAGCGCGCGCGGCGGGGGCGGGCGGGGTGCTGCTGATCCTGCGCATGCTTCCGGCCGGGGAGATCGCGAGGCTCCTGGACGCGGCCGCGGAGCACGCACTCTTCGTCCTGCTCGAGGCGTTCGACGCGGCGGATCTCGAGTCGGCGCGCGATCTGCTGGCCGTGCGCCGCGCCCGCGACGAGCACATCCTGGTCGGCGTCAATTGCCGCGACCTGCAGACGCTCGAGGTGGTGCCGGAGCGTTTCGCCGCGCTCGCGCCGCTCCTGCCGCCGGGCGATGCCTCGGTGGCGGAAAGCGGCGTCGGCTCCGCGGCCGATGCGGTGCGCATGCGCGACCTCGGCTATCGGATCGCGCTGATCGGGACCGCCTTGATGACGCGCGGCGATCCCGCGGAGCTGCTGCGGGAGATCCTCGGGGCGACGCGGACAGTGACGCCCTAAATAGCTACACTCGACGGCAGGAAACCCCCGAACATGTACATCAAGATTTGCGGCATCACCAGCGCGGATGCGGTCGCGGCCGCCGCGGAGGCGAAGGTCGACGCGATCGGATTCGTGTTCGCCCCAAGCCCGCGGCAGGTCACCCCCGGACAGGCCGCACAGCTCGCAAAGCTCGCGCCGCCCGGCATCCTGCGCATCGCGGTGGCGCAACACCCCTTGCAGATGAAGGTCGACGAGATCTGCCGGACGCTCAAGCCCGACTTCTTCCAGACCGATTTCGAGGATCTGCGCGAGCTCAAGGTACCCGCGCACGTCAAGGTGCTTCCGGTGGTGCGATTCGGCCGCAAGGCACCGAGCCCGTTGCCCGCGCGCATCCTGTTCGAGGGTCCGACCAGCGGTATCGGCGAGCTGGCCGACTGGGGCCGCGCGGCCGAGCTCGCCCGGCAGACCGAGGTGATTCTCGCGGGCGGCCTGTCGGCGCACAATGTCGCCGAAGCGATTCGTGCGGTGCGGCCATTCGGCGTGGACGTGAGCAGCGGCGTCGAGCAGGAGCCCGGCGTCAAGGACCCGGCGAAGATCCATGAATTCGTGCGCGCGGCGCGGGCCGCCGCGGCGGAGCTCGGGGGCGAGACATGAGCAGCGCCCCGCGTGATGATGTGCCCGATGCGCGCGGGCGGTTCGGCGCGTTCGGCGGACGGTACGTGCCCGAGACGCTCGTGCCCGCGCTCGATCGTCTGCAGGCCGGCGTCGACCGCTATTTGCATGCCGCCGATTTCCAGGAGGAATTCCGCCGCGAGCTCGAGGGCTGGGTCGGACGGCCGACAGCGCTTTCGCATGCCCCGGCCTTGAGCCGCCGCTGGGGAGCGGAAATCTGGCTGAAGCGCGAGGACCTCGCCCACACCGGCGCCCACAAGATCAACAACGCGGTCGGGCAGATCCTGCTCGCCAAGCGTCTCGGCGCGAAGCGCATCATCGCGGAAACCGGCGCCGGGCAGCACGGCGTCGCCAGCGCCGCGGCGGCCGCGCGCCTCGGAATGCCCTGCGTGGTGTACATGGGCGCGGTCGACGTGGAGCGGCAGGCGCCGAACGTCGGCCGCATGCATCTGCTCGGCGCGACCGTGGTATCGGTCACCGGCGGCGACCAAACCTTGCGCGCCGCGATCGATGAGGCGCTGCGCGATTGGGTGTCGGATCCCGACGGCACATATTATTGTCTCGGCTCGGCGGTCGGGCCGCACCCTTATCCGTACCTCGTGCGCGAGCTGCAGTCGGTCATCGGACGCGAGGCTCGGGCACAGATGCTCGAGCGGGCCGGCGGCCTGCCCGATCTGGCGGTGGCTTGCGTCGGGGGAGGCTCGAACGCGATCGGGTTGTTCCACCCCTTCCTCGCGGATGCGGGCGTGAAGCTGATCGGTGTCGAGGCGGGCGGCCGGGGAACGAAGCTTGGCGACAACGCCGCATCCCTGACCTTCGGTACGCCGGGCGTGCTGCAGGGAAGCTACACCTTGATCCTGCAGGATGCCTTCGGTCAGGTGTGCGAGACGCACTCGGTATCCGCCGGCCTCGACTATTCCGGGGTCGGCCCCGAGCACTCCTACCTCAAGAAGAGCGGCCGGGTCGCCTATGAGTCGGCCACCGACGACGAGGCGCTCGATGCGCTGGCCGAATGCGCGAAGCACGAGGGCATCCTGCCGGCCATCGAGAGCGCGCACGCGTTCTTCGGCGCACGGCGCTACGCGCTCGCCCACCCCGGAGCACGCATCCTCGTCGGTTGCTCCGGACGCGGGGACAAGGACATGCCGATACTGCAGCGAACCCTGCTGCAAGGTCTCGGCCGATGAGCGCGCCGGCCGCCGCAGCCGGCGAATCCATCGCCGCCGCGATCCGTGCGTCGGTGGCGGCGGGCCGCCCGGCGCTGGTCGGTTACCTCACCGCGGGGTTTCCGACGAGAGCGCAGTTCCGCTCGAACCTCGACGCGGTTGCGGGCGCCTGCGACGTGGTGGAGATCGGCGTGCCCTTCTCCGACCCGATGGCGGACGGCACCACCATTCAACGCGCGAGCTTCGCGGCACTCAAGGAAGGAGTGACGCTGCCGTGGATTCTCGAGGAGGTTCGCGGGGCGCGCGCGGGCCTGCGCGCACCGATCCTGCTGATGAGCTACCTGAACCCGCTGCTGCAGTTCGGACTCGATGCGCTGCCGCGGGCGACACGGGAGGCCGGCGTCGCGGGCTACATCGTGCCGGATCTGCCGTTCGAGGAGAGCGGGGATCTCAGGGCGGCACTCGAGCGCGAGGGTATCGCGCTCATTCAGATGGTGACGCCGGTGACGCCGGCCGAGCGCCTGGCCATGCTGTGCAAGCAGGCTCGAGGATTCGTGTATGCGGTCACCATGACGGGCACCACCGGAAAGTCCGTCGACGTCCCGGCGGAGGTGCTCGACTACATGGATCGTGTGCGGGGAGTTGCCGCCGTGCCGGTGTGCGCGGGGTTCGGAATCCGCTCCCGCGAGCAGGTGCGGCGCTTCGCCGGGCACGTCGACGGGGTCGTGGTCGGGTCCGCGCTGGTGGAGGTGCTGGAGCGCGGCGGCGACGCCAGAGCCTTTCTCGGCGCGCTGCGATGAAATCGTGAAGCGGGTGTTTCGCGCCGCGACACTCATCCAGGTAGCGCACGCGCGCAACGTGCTGCTCACCGCGGGGATCGAGAGCGAGCTGCGCAATCAATATCTCGCGGGCGCGGTCGGCGACCTGCCGATGCTCGAGACCTGGCCGCAGCTCCTGGTCGAGGATGAGGACGAGCAAGCCGCCCTCCGGGCCCTCGCGCGGGCCGACGCGGCACCGTCCGGCAGCGCCTGGGTGTGCGACGAATGCGGCGAGCTCCTCGAGCCGCAGTTCACCAGCTGCTGGCGCTGCGGCTCCGCAGCATCCCGCCCACCCTAAGCGCGCGACTGGAGCGCCATCCGGGGACCGCCCGGCCCCCGGAGGGGCTCCGTGTCGGACAAACGCCGACAGGAGATCGCGCAAATTCCGAGCCGAGGATCAGCCCTGCAGCCTGGATAGCACTGTCCTACACGGGTTACAAATTCCATGCCGGGCGGGTGTAACGATTACACGCCCTTCGAGCGGACGTTGGCGACTGGGTAGGAGGTAAGCGATGAACAGCATGAGCCGCGGGATCGCGGAGCGGATCGAGACATCGG
>DATAUO010000074.1:0-6819 GCA_036268215.1 Steroidobacteraceae bacterium | reverse complement strand
TCGCTGGGCTATACCACGTTGCGCGCGCCGGCCGGGCACCTGATCGTGCTGCCGAACGCGATTGCCGCGAGCCAGGTCACCCTGAACTTGAGCACCACGTTCGCCCCCTGGCCGCTCGCGATCGCCATTCGATTGAGCCGCGACGCCGGCATCGAGCAAGCTCGCGAGCTCGCTCTCCGGGTGGCGAAGGAAGACGCGGGCGACAAGAGCGTGCTGGGATGCTTCGTGGTCAAGATCGACGCGTCGTCGATGACTCTGGAGCTGCGGGTGGTCGCAGCCGACGCCGCGGGCCGCGATACGCTGCGGTCGAAGCTGCTCGATGACCTGGCGCGGCGCTTCGTCGAAGCGCACATCGGCACCAATGGAGCGGAGCTGCCTGCATTTTCGTGAGGGCTCCCCGTGGAGGATGCCGCGCCGCACGGCCGATGCCCGCGGCAAACGGCCATCTCTCGGCCGGGAGCGCGCCGTGTCAGGGGCCGTGTCAGGGGTTGAGTTGGGCGAGCCCGGGCTGCTGCGGGGTAAGGCTTGCGACGCGCGCCAGGCGCAGATCTTCCGTGCGTGCCTCGGAGTCCGAGAGACCCGGCTTGATCGTGCCGTCCGGCATCGGCACCTCGAGCGGGGCCACCTCGACCTTGGCGAGGCCTTTTCTCGGAGTGAGGCCGATCTTGCGGGCGGTGCCCGGCGAAAGATCGACAATGCGGCCGCCGACATACGGGCCGCGGTCGCGAATGGTCACGATGGCCGTCCTGCCGGTCTCGAGGTTGGTCACCATCGCCGTCGTCCCGAGGGGAAGCGTGCGGCTCGCCGCATTGTTTCCATGCGGCTTCATCGGCGTCCCGTCGGCCATGGTCCGGCCGTCGAAGCGGCTCGCATAGAAGGAGGCCGTCCCGACGCGCTTCCTGCGGACGCGATCGACTTTCCATTGATGCACCACGGAGCGGGCATCGTCGGCTTGCAGCGCGGTCGAAGCGACGTTCCCCGCGTGGGCCGACCGGATCAGGCCGCTCACCTTCCACGAGCCAGCCAGCGCCACGATCGCGCACACGGCGAGGACGATCACCCGACGACGGCGCGAGCTGCGCCGGGCCCGCGTCGCATACGGCCGCCGCGGAGGAGGCGCGTAGACCAATCGAGTTGTGGGTCGAGAGGCTTGATTCATGGGCCTATTTTCGGCGCGCCGGGGCCTCGAGGCTGTCGGCCGGCGGATTTCCGTGCGGTGGGACATCGCGCCCATCCGCCGTCGCAATTTCCCTACAAATGCCTACATACAGGGCATTCGGAATGCAATACGCTCGACATCATGAGCGCCGAAAGGGACGAGCGACTCGAGCAGCGCGGAGAGGCATCGCCGGCCGTCGGGGCCGACGCCCCTCCACCCGCCGTGGCACGCGCGCGGGTGGTCAAGCACACGCAGGTCACGGTGCGTTGCGGCATCGACCACCTCGGCGAGCTCGCGGCGCAGCGGCGCGCCGCGCGTCCCCGGGGTGCGCCCACCCACGAAGCCAAGGTGTGCAATCCCGGGGAGGGCCGCGGGCCGCTGCGGGTCAAGGATG
The DNA here is from genome assembly GCA_036268215.1 of Steroidobacteraceae bacterium. Taxonomy (GTDB): domain Bacteria; phylum Pseudomonadota; class Gammaproteobacteria; order Steroidobacterales; family Steroidobacteraceae; genus Bog-1198. Next base: position 5,266 of record DATAUO010000074.1, on the reverse strand, counting down.
ACTGCTCGTCTCGGCGGAGCTAGCTTCGCTTCAGGCACGCCTCGAAGCGCCCATCGACACGCTTCGCATACCACTCGGTCGTCAAGCGACGCGTGATCTTCGGCCCGTGCAGGTCGATGCGCGGCAGGATCGCACTCGGCAGCCGATGGCCGACGGTCCGCTCCGCGAGGGCGAACACGCGGGAATACAGACGGGTTCGCTCGAGCTGCACGGTGCGCTCGGTTTCCAGCGCCTCGCGGATCTCGGCATCGGAGAGTCCGAGGCGGGATTCGATCGAGCGCAGCGCCCGCTCCGTCGCGCCAATTCGCTGAGCGTCGCCCTCGCCGCGCGGCAGCAGCGCGCCGTCCGGCGTGAGAGGTGCGCCTGAGACCGCGCTCACGGCGCTTTGGAATGCGGCATTGCGGCTCGAATATCGGCCGGCGTTGAAATCGGCGAATCGAAAGATGAAGCGATCGTACGGTGCTCGGTAGCCGAGCAGATGCGAAATCCCGAAGTACAGGCCGCCGCGCCGGTTGAAGAGCTCTTCCTCGATGGGCGTGTCGATCCGGTAAGGATAGTCGTGACGGGCCGCTTCGGCGCGCGCGAACGTCACGTTCACCTGCATGGGACCCCGGGTCCGGATCGGATTGCGGTCGGCGAACAAGGTCTGACCGAGCGGGACGGAACCGATGAAGTCCTGGTAGACGTCGCTCAGATCCTTCTCGGTGCGCGCCGCGTCGATGCGCTCGGCATAGGTGTGCCCGGTACGCGAGGAGAGCGCGAGCGCGCCGTGCACGATGAAGCGGGGAACCCCGGCATGCGCCGCCCGCGCATCGATCTCGTTCCACGCGATGGCCGGGAGGTTCGGCACCGTGGGATTGACTCGAAATCCCGACTCTTGCTGGATCACCGCAGCGACGGCGCAGACGTTCTCGCGATCGATGTCGATCGATTGGCGCGTGAATCCCTGGTAGAGATCCTCGTTCCACCCCGCACGATCGGCGAGCGGCCGCGGCAGCGCGGCATCGATGAGCGCGTGGGCTCGGACCGGGTCGAGCGGTGCCGCGGGCGGCGAGGGCGCGATGCTCGAGCACGCGCCGAGTGCCGCGGCCAGCGCGACCAGCGCGACTCGGGCAAGCTCGTGAATCCCATGCAGATCATCGCGAAACGGTAAGAATCGCCTGACATCCGGTATGTCGGAAGTAGCCTGGAACGCTGCGTGCGCGGAGCGCACAGTTCACCCGGCCCGCGCGGAAGTTGCCGTGCCGACCGTTGGAATAACACTCACTACAAGGAATACGAACATGGGTCGCGGAATTCTACTTTGGCTTCTGGGGGTCCCTCTACCGATCATTCTCCTGCTCGCGATGTGCTCGCATAACTGAGGGAGACGGCAATGGAACACGCAGCAACCGCGCGCCCGGGATTTCCCGGCGCACCGACCGCTTCCTCCTTCGGCAACGAAGTCTCCGCCCCGGCCATTTCCGGCGCGGGTGGCTCGGCCGCCTCCTGGCCGGCCATATTCGCCGGCGCGTTCGTCGCGACGGCGGCCACCCTCGTCCTGGGGACGCTCGGCGCCGGCCTTGGCTTCGCCGCCGCCGGCCCCTGGCCGGCCCGGAGCATCTCCCCCACCTCGTTTGCCGTGAGCACGGCCATCTGGCTCATCGTGACTCAATGGGTGTCGGCGGCGCTCGGAGGCTACATCGCCGGGCGCCTGCGCACACGCTGGGTGGGTACTCACACGCATGAGGTCTTCTTTCGCGATACCGCCCACGGCCTGATCACCTGGGCGGTGGCCACGGTGCTGGTCGGCGTGTTGTTCGCGGCAGCCGCCGGCTCGGGCATGGCCGCCACGGGCTCCGGAGTGGCCGCCGCGCTCCACGGGACCGCGGATGCGGCTGCAACCGACGCAGTGGCGCAGTCGGCACGCCACGCGGCCGCGCAAACCGCGATCTACCTGTCGCTCTCGATGCTGGTGGGGGCATTCATCGCCTGCGTGTCGGCCGTGCTCGGAGGCCGGCTCCGCGACGAGCACGTCTGATCGCGGCCGAAAGAGAGGTGTCGGTCCTACGCGCCGCTCAGCGCGTCTTGGGGGCGGCAGCCGCGGGTGCGAACGCGTCGAAGGTCAGGTCGATCAGCGAGCCGGATTCCTGGTGCGGAATGCAGGTCGTGCGGTTGACGACGTTCCGCGTGGAGAACATCGGCAGGACCCACTGCTTGAACTGCTCGACCAGCTCGCAGTCGCCCACGTGCAAGGTGCTCGGCTTGCGGTCCGCGAGCGTGACGGTGCGCCAGGTTCCCTTGACCGTCGATTGGTCGCCGCTAGCCGCTGCGCCGCCGGCTGCGGTCTGGCTGCCGGAGGCCGCCGAATCGGCCGGGGCCAGCGTATAGAACGTCAGCGTGGCACGGGCGAACTTGTCGGGCCGTCCGAAGCCGCTCGCGCACGCGCCGGGCTGCGCCTTGGAGTCGGCGCGCGCGCCGGCGGCGGTGAGCAACACCTTGAGCTTGTCGGCGAGGCCATCGCACGAGTAGGTCGAGGTGAAACCCATGAAATTGAAGTTGTACTGGTGCTTCTGCCACACGCCCGCTTCGGGCGCCGCGGCCGGATCCGCCCTTCCCACGCCCGCTCCGAACAGAGCGACGGCGCAACCCGCGCACAATGCAGTCAATCTGGCTTTCATGGGACCTCCGAGAATCTTTCCACTCGACCCATCAACGGGACAGAACACGGCGGGTTGACTCACTCGAATATGATGCGCGGCAGATAACACGACACCACCCAATTGGGGATGTCGACGATCTCGCTGATGCGCAGATCGGCGCAAACGCTGCAAAGCATGTACGCGTCGACCGCAGGGAGGCCGTGGGACCCGGACAGGAGGTCGATCATGGAGCGGACGGCGGCGCGCGCGGCCTGCATCAGATCCGGACCGATTCCGGTGGTGACCTCGTAGCCGCGGGCGTCCAGGTGACGGGCGACCGGACCCGGCGTGCGAAAGCGTGGAAAGCTGAGAGGCTCGCGCTTCAGGAGCTCGAGCTTGAGCGCGACGCGCATGGGGCTCTCGATGGCCGTCCCGCACACCTCGCCGTCGCCTTGAGCGGCGTGGGTGTCTCCGACGGAGAACAAGGCCCCCGGAACCTCGATCGGCAGATACAGCTCGGTTCCCACCGAAAGGTCGCGGACATCCATGTTTCCGCCCACGCGCCGGGGCGGGACGATGCTGTGCAAGCCGGGCTCCGCCGGCGCGAGACCGATGGTCCCCGTGAACGGCTTGAGCGGCACCTTCGCGTGACGGCCGAACAAGGCCGGTGCGAGCGCGTGCGAATCGTACTTCCAGAGGTGCAACGCCGGCTCCTTGAACTCATCCGCCAGCAAGCCGAATCCCGGGATGTTCGCCGTCCACCCCCAGCCGGAAGGCACGAACGACAGCAGCGTGACCTTGAGGACGTCGCCGGGCTCGGAGCCCTCGACGTACACGGGGCCGGACACGGGATTGACGCGGCTGAAGTCCAGTGTGCCTACGTCGGCGACCGTCGATGCGGCGCCGAGCTGCCCGCCGGACGAATCCGCGACGTCGAACTCCAGCGACTCGCCGGAGGCGATGCGCACCGCGGGCGGAAACTCGCGATTCCAGCCGAGGTGTCGCGAATGAATGGTGTGCGCGTGCCCGTGACTCATGCTTTCCTCCTCGGCCTCATTGTAGCGTCTTCGAGCGGCGGGAAGATGACTTAGGCTAGACTCGCGCGCACCGTCAAACGAGAAGGCGAATGTCCCTACAAGATCTTGGCTATCGCGAGCAGCTGAGCCGCGTCCTCACCACCAGGGATCTCGTCATCTACGGCCTCGTTTTCATGGTGCCGATCGCGCCCTTTGCCGTCTTCGGGTTCGTGTGGCACGACGCCAAGGGAATGGTGCCCCTGGCCTATCTCCTGGGCCTGGTCGGCATGTTCTTCACCGCGCTGTCCTATGCGGCGATGTCGCGCGCGTTTCCGGTCGCCGGGTCGGTGTACGCGTATGCGCAGCATGGGCTGCACGAGCTCGCCGGCTTCTTCGCGGGATGGCTGATCCTGCTCGACTACCTGCTCGTTCCCTCCCTGCTGTATCTCGTCAGCGCAATTGCGCTGCGGCCGGTCCTTCCCGCGGTACCCGTCTGGATCTGGCTCGTGCTCTTCATCGGCGTGAATGCGATCGCGAATTGGCTCGGCATCGAATTCACCGCCAAGCTGAACCGCTACATGCTGCTCATCGAGCTGGTGGTGCTCGCGGCGTTCGTCGTGCTCGGCTTGCGCGCGTTGTACGCGGGCGGCGCCGGTGCGGGGCACCTGACGCTGCGGCCGTGGTACGATCCCGCGGCGTTCTCCCTGGCGACGGTGGCGGGCGCGACGTCGATCGCCGTGCTTTCGTTTCTGGGGTTCGACGGAATATCCACGCTGGCCGAGGAGAACCGCGGGGCGGCGACTGCGGTGGGCCGAGCCACCGTCTACTCGCTCGCGCTGGTCGGTGTGCTCTTCATGCTGCAGACCTGGATCGCCGCCGATGTGGCGCGCGGCATGACCCTGGGCGCGCCGGAAACCGCCTTCTACGACGTGACCCATCGGGTGGGCGGCGTCAGATTCGAGCTCATCGTGGTGCTCGTCCAGGTATTGGCCTCGGCCGTCGGCAACGCCATGGCGGCGCAGGCGGCGGTATCGCGGATCCTGTTCGCGATGGCCCGCGACGGCAAGCTGCCGTCGATTCTCGCGAGGGTGCATCCGCGCTACCGCACGCCGTACGTCAGCATCCTGTTCGTCACCGCGCTATCGCTCGGCGCGGCGGGTTTCTTTATCGGGCGGCTCGACGATCTGACGCGCATCGTCAATTTCGGCGCGCTGTCGAGTTTCGTGCTGCTGCACCTCGCGGTGATTCATCACTACATGGTGCGCGGACACAGCCGCGATTGGCTGCGGCATGTCGTCTTTCCGCTGCTCGGCCTGACGGTGATCTCCTACGTGTTGTTCGAGATGGATCACACCGCCAAGATTCTCGGCGCCATTTGGATCGGCGTGGGCGCCGTCTACTACGGAATGCAGAGGCTCATCGGCAGGAAGCGGCTTTCCGCCGAGATTTGACAGATTTCGGCGCGGCGCGGCGCCGCGCCGCTCCTAGTGCGTCACAGAATTGCGTCACATAATCGCCGGGCGCGCGTGCGGCCATGGCATATCGTGCATTCCTACACATTTGTCCGCGATCGTCTCTAGTACAAAAATGCTCGATTCGCAAACAATCGAGCGCCATGCCACTGAAAGA
>DATAUO010000073.1:0-18266 GCA_036268215.1 Steroidobacteraceae bacterium | reverse complement strand
GCTGCGGCAAGACGACCCTCCTGCGCATGTTGGGCGGATTCGAGACCCCGACGGCGGGCAAGATCTACATCGACGGCGAGGACATGACCGGCGTCCCTCCGTACGAGCGCCCGGTCAACATGATGTTTCAGTCCTATGCGCTGTTCCCGCACATGACCGTGGAGCAGAACGTGGCTTTCGGCCTGAAGCAGGATCGGATTCCGAAGGCCGAGATCCGCGACCGCGTCGCCATGATGCTGAGCCTGGTCAAGCTGGGCGACTTCGCGAAGCGCAAGCCCGATCAACTCTCCGGCGGACAGCGGCAGCGCGTCGCCCTGGCGCGCTCGCTGGTCAAGCGACCGAAGCTCCTGTTGCTGGACGAGCCTCTGGGCGCGCTCGACAAGAAGCTGCGCGAGCACACCCAGTTCGAGCTGATCGGGCTGCAGGACAAGCTCGGGGTGACCTTCGTGGTCGTGACCCACGACCAGGAGGAAGCCATGACCCTGGCGAGCCGCATCGGCGTCATGAACCACGGCGAGATCGTTCAGGCCGGGACACCCTCTGAGATCTACGAGTTCCCGAGCTCCAAATTCGTGGCCGATTTCGTCGGCTCGGTGAACATGTTCGAGGGCAAGCTGATCGAGGACGAGCCGGAGTACGTACGCATCGACTCCGAGGAGCTCGGCGGCACCATCTACGTGAGTCACGGCATCAGCGCCCCGCCCGAGGCGACCGTTTGGGCCGCGGTGCGGCCGGAGAAGATCTTCATGTCCACGGTGCCCCCGGAAGGCAGCGACAACGTGGCGCGCGGCGTCGTTCAGGACATCGCCTATCTCGGCGACCTGTCGATCTACCTGGTCAAGCTCGCCAGCGGCAAGGTGGTGCGGGTCACGCAGCCGAACACCTCGCGGCACGCCGAGGCGATCGGCTGGGACCAGGAGGTATACCTGTGCTGGGATGCCACCAGTCCGGTGGTGGTCACCCGTTGAGCGGCCGGCAGTCAGGATCGCGGATGCGCCGGCGTCGGCTCCCATGAGGGTGTCGCCCGCTTGTCCGTGAGAGCCCGATCGGCGCTCGAGCGTTTCGGCGTGACCGGGCGCGGCCTGGTGATCCTGCTCCCGTATCTGTGGCTGCTGCTGTTCTTCGTCGTCCCGTTCGTCATCGTCCTGAAGATCTCCTTCTCCGACAGCGACCTCGCGATACCGCCGTACAAGCCGCTGATCGAGTGGGCCGGCAAGAACGCGATCGCCATCAAGCTCAACTTCAACAACTACGCGTTCCTGTTCACGGATCGCCTGTATGTCAACGCCTTCCTGAACTCCATCAAGGTCGCGTTCCTGTCGACGCTCATGTGCATCGTCGTAGGCTATCCGATGGCCTACGGCATCGCACGGGCGCGGCCCTTCTGGCGCAATCTCCTGCTGCTGCTCGTGATCCTGCCGTTCTGGACGTCGCTCTTGCTGCGCGTCTACGCCTGGATCGGGCTGCTCAAGGCGAACGGCGTCATCAACAACGTATTGATCGCGCTCAAGTTGATCCACGAGCCGATCACCATGCTCTACACGCCCTTCGCGATGTACGTCGGCATCGTGTATTCCTACCTGCCGTTCTTCATCCTGCCGATGTACGCCAACCTCGAGAAGATGGACTGGCAGCTGCTGGAGGCGGCGGAAGATCTGGGTTGCCGCCCGTGGCAGGCGTTCTACAAGATCACGCTGCCGCTGTCGCGCAACGGCATCCTCGCGGGCTCCATGCTGGTGTTCATCCCGGCGGTGGGCGAGTTCGTGATCCCGGCGCTTCTCGGCGGTCCCAACGCCCTCATGATCGGCCGCGTCCTCTGGGACGAATTCTTCGCGAACCGCGCATGGCCGGTGGCGAGCGCGGTCGCGATCCTGCTGCTCCTGCTGCTCGTGCCGTTCATGATGTGGTATCAGAGCGTGCAGGCGCGCGAGACGGCGGGTGCGCGATGAACCAGCGGCGCTCGTATTTCGTCATCACCGCGCTCGCCTTCGGTTTCGCGTTCCTCTACATCCCGATCCTGTCCATGGTCGTGTTCTCGTTCAACGCATCCAAGCTGGTCACGGTGTGGGATGCGGCGAATTCGCCGACGCTCAAGTGGTATCGCTCGCTGCTCGCCAACGACGAAATCCTCGACGCCGCGTGGATCTCGCTCAAGGTGGCGGTGATCAACGCGTCGGGCTCGGTGATCCTCGGCACGCTCGCGGGTTTCGGGCTGGCGCGCTTCAGCCAGTTTCGCGGGCGTTTCACCCTGAACGCCATGACGACGGCGCCCCTGGTCATGCCGGAGGTGATCACCGGCCTGTCGCTGCTGCTCCTGTTCGTGGCGCTCGAGCAGTTGATCGGCTGGCCGGCGGGACGCGGCATCACCACCATGACCATCGCGCACATGACTTTCTCGATGGCTTATGTGACCGTGATCGTGAATTCGCGCATGGCGACCTTCGATACGGCGCTCGAGGAGGCCGCGATGGACCTCGGCGCCCGTCCGCTCAAGGTGTTCTTCGTGATCACGCTGCCGATCATCTTCCCGGCGATCCTGTCCGGCTGGCTGCTGGCGTTCACGCTGTCCTGGGACGATCTCGTGATCTCGAGCTTCACCTCGGGCCCGGGCTCGAGCACGTTGCCCATGGTGGTGTTCTCCAAGGTGCGGCTCGGAGTGAGCCCCGAGATCAACGTGCTGGCGACCATCACCATCAGCGCCGTGACCCTGATGATCATCGCGGTGAGCTGGTGGATGTCGCGCACCGCCAAGCAAGCGAGGTCGGTCGCGTAGGGGGTATGATAAGCGCGCATTGTGCGGGTCAATGGCAATGCAAACGCACGAGGGGTAATCCATATGGCTGACACTCTCGATCCCCTGGAGCACGCCAAGTCCACGCTGCTCGATCTCGCGATCCGTTTCGGGCCCAAGCTCGCGGTTGCGATCCTGATCGTGGTGGCCGGCGCGGTCGTGGCCGGATGGGTCGGGCGCGGCGTGGACCGCGGCCTGCATCGGTTCGATCTGGAGCCGCCCGTGCGCCAGCTCCTCAACCGGCTTGCGCGCCTGCTGATCATCGCCGTTTTCCTGATGATGGCGCTGCAGAACATGGGGGTCGAGCTCCTGCCGCTGATCGCGGGGCTCGGGGTCGCCGGCGCCGGCATCGCGCTCGCAACCCAGGGCGTGCTCAGCAACGTGGTGGCGGGCTTCACCATCATATTCACCAAACCGTACCGCGTGGGGCAGTACATCGGGGTGGCCGGCGTGGAAGGGCAGGTGGAGCAGATCACCCTGTTCTCCACGGTGCTCCTGCATGCCGACCGATCGATGGTGGTCGTGCCGAACCGCAAGGCCGTGGGCGAGATCCTGCACAATTATGGGAAGATCCGTCAGGTGGAAGTCCTGGTCGGGGTGGCCTATGAATCCGACCTCGTGACCGCGCTCGGCGCCATCCGCGAGCTCGTCGGCGCCAATCCGCGCGTGCTCGCGGATCCGGCCCCGCTGATCCAGATCACCGCACTCGGCGACTCGGCGGTGCAGATCGCGGTGAGGCCCTGGGTGGCGGTGAGCGATTTCGGCGCCGTTTCCGGCGAGCTCAATCTGTCCCTGCTGCAGCAGCTCAAGGAGCGCGGCATCGGCATCCCCTATCCGCAGCGGGAAGTGCGACTGATCGGCGGCACCGCTTGAGCCTGCGTCGAGGCATGCGGGAGCCGGTCGAGGAGAATCCGGCCGACGACCTCCGATTACCGCGGCCGATGCGCGACTTTGCCCTGGAGGTGTTCTTCTCCAAGTGGGAGTTCGCCGCGCGCTACAACCTGTCCGGCTCGGACAGCGAGAGCCTGAGCATCGCGGAGGTGCTCGCCATGGCGTCGCCCGAGGAGCGCGCCGAGTTCGAGAGCACGCGCCTCGGTTATACGGAGACCTTCGGCTCGCCCGCGCTGCGCGACGCCATCGCGCGCACCTACGAGGCCGTCGACGCGGGGCATCTGCTGTGCTTTGCGGGTGCCGAGGAGGCGATCTACACGTCGATGCGCGTCCTGCTCACCCGCGGCGATCATGCCATCGTGATCACTCCCAACTACCAGGCGGCGGAGACCGTGCCGCTCGGCCTCTGCGAGGTCACCGGCGTGCCGCTCGACGCCGAGCGCGGCTGGGAGCTGGACCTCGATCGGCTGCGCGCCGCGCTGAGGCCCAACACGACGCTGATCTCCATCAACTTTCCCAACAACCCGACGGGCAAGATCCTGTCGCGAGCGGTGTTCGACGGCATCGTGGACATCTGCCGGGAGCGCGGTCTCTGGCTGTTCAGCGACGAGGTCTATCGGCTCATCGAGCGCGATCCATCCCGCCGGTTGCCGCAGGCGGTGGATGCCTACGAGCGCGGAGTGTCGCTCAACGTGATGTCGAAGGCCTATGGGCTTGCCGGATTGCGCATCGGCTGGCTGGCCTGCCGCGACCGGGAGCTGCTGGTGCGCTTCGAGCGCTACAAGCACTTCCTCTCGATCTGCAATTCGGCGCCGTCGGAGGTCCTCGCGCGCATCGCTCTCGACAACCGCGAGCGGATTCTCGGCAGAAACCGCGCCATCGTGCGCGACAATCTGGCGGTGCTCGAGAAATTCTTCGCCGGGCACGAGGGGCTCTTCGACTGGCGGGTGCCGGATGGCGGCTGCATCGGCTTCATCCGCTACGAGGGAGCGGAGGGCGTCGAGGAGTTCACGCGCCGCTTGGTGGAGGAGGCGGGCGTGCTGCTCCTGCCCTCCAGCGTGTACCGCTCGGATCTCGGGCCGGTGCCGCAAAACTATTTTCGGATCGGATTCGGACGGCTGCTCGTGCCGCGCGCGATCGAGGCGCTCGCAGCCTGGCTGGAATCAAAACAAGGGCGAGATGCTACCGGAGGACGACGATGAGGACGGGATTCGGTCGGAAGATGGGCGCGGCATCGATCGATTTCGGCACCGCGCGGGCGGCAGGCCCGGTTGCCGCCTGCGCGGCCGCGCTGTTGACGATGTCCGCCTGGGCGGCGGCCGCGCCCGCGCCCGCGGCCAAGATGGAAGTCGACGTGGACAAGCAGGACCACGGCAAGTTCGAGCCGTTCAAGCCGGAGCAGGTGACGAGCTCCGGCAGCGTCAACATCGGCGGCCAAACCGTGGGTTATCAGGCGATCGCCGGCACGCTGATCGTGCATCCCAAGGATTGGGACGACGTTCCGCGCGATCCCAAGACCGACAAGACCTCGCCCGACGACGAGAGCAAGAACCCGAGCGCGGAAGCCTCGATGTTCTACGTCGCCTACTTCAAGAACGGCGGGGGCGCGCGGCCCATCACCTTCCTGTACAACGGCGGTCCGGGCTCCGCGAGCTTCTGGCTGCACATGGGCGCATTCGGCCCGCGGCGCATCGTCACCGCGACGGACGTGCATACGCCGGCGGCGCCGTACTCGCTGGTCAACAATTCGTCGAGCCTGCTGGACGCCTCCGATCTCGTGTTCATCGATGCGCCGGGCGTCGGCTTCAGCCGCATCGCCGGGAAGGACAAGGAAAAGGCATTCTTCGGCGTCGACCCCGACGCCTACGCCTTCTCCGAGTTCATCTCGCAATTCCTCACCAAGTACGCGCGGTGGAATTCTCCGAAGTACCTGTTCGGCGAGAGCTACGGGACGCCGCGCAGCGCGGTGCTGGTGAACATGCTGGAGACCGAGCGCTCCACCGACTTCAACGGCGTCATCCTCCTCTCCCAGATCCTGAACTTCGACCTGAGCCCGGACCGGCCGGAGGTCAACCCCGGCATCGACACCGCATATGAGACCGTGTTGCCGACCTATGCCGCGACCGCGTGGTACCACCACAAGCTGCCGGGCGATCACAAGGATATCCAGTCGCTGCTGACCGAGGTCGAGAGCTTCGCGATGGGCGAGTATGCGCGCGCGCTCGCGGCCGGATCGGACTTGAGCGCGACCGATCGAAGCGCCGTCGCCGACAAGCTGCATCAATACACCGGCCTGCCGGTCGACTACATCCTGAAGGCGGATCTGCGCATCGACGGCGGCGAGTTCCGCCAGATGCTGCGCAGCGACGACAACATGTCCACCGGTCGCCTCGACAGCCGCTTCGCCGGACCCGATCTCGATCCGCTCGCGCAGCGCGCCGACTACGATCCGCAGGCGAGCGCGCTGAGCTCGGCCTACGTATCGGCGTTCAACGAATACGCGCGCAAGGAGCTGCACTACGGCGACGGCCGCACCTTCAAATCGAGCATCCCGATCTTCCGCACCTGGAGCTTCCAGCATCAGTTCGCGGGCGCGCCTCAGATGCCGCTGTCCGCCCGCAACGGATCGAACGTCATGCCGGATCTCGCCAACGCCATGATCGTGAACCCCAACCTGAAGGTGCAGCTCAACGCCGGCTACTACGACATGGCGACGCCCTTCTATCAAGGCGTGTACGAGATGCACCACCTGCCCATTCCGGCGAAGCTGCAATCGAACATCGAGTACAAGTTCTACGACTCGGGGCACATGGTGTACGCCAAGGACGCCTCGCTGAAGCAGCTGCACGACAACGTCGCGGGATTCATCCGCCGCACCAGCAATCTCGGCAACTAGAGGCGGTCGATTCGGCGGCGGGATTCCTCCGGCAATTCTGCGACGGCGTTCATGGTTTCCCCTCGATTCCACGCATGTAGCGCGCGGCATGCGGCCTCAAGCCGCGCAAGCGGCGGCCGCTAAGCCGGGTATGCAGGACCCGTCGAGCCAATCGCAGGAGGCTGCGGACGACCTTCAGATCGTTCACGATCTGCTGGAAGCCCATCTATCGAGCAACGAGCTGGCCGTGCCGCTCCTGCCGGACGTGGCCGTGCGCGTGGTGCGGGCCGGATCGAAGACGTCCTCGAACGCACACCAGCTGGCCGAGATCATCAACGCCGACCCCGCGCTCACCATGTACGTGCTGCGTATCGCGGTCTCCGCCGCGAAGCGGCCGATGTCGCCGATCGTGTCCTTGCAGCACGCGGTCGCGTGGCTGGGCTTGGACGAGGTGTCGAACATCGCCTTCACGCTCGCGCTGCAGGGAAAGATGCTGGACGTGAAGGGCCAGCAGCACAAGGCGCGGCGGCTCTGGCGGCACTCGCTCGCGAGCGCGCTCTGGGCGCGGCAGATCGCCCACCTGCTCTCCGAAGAGACGGGAATGTGCTATCTCTGCGGGCTCCTGCACAACATCGGCCGCGTGGTCTCGCTGGGCGCGGTGCACGACGCCGCGCTGCGCGCCGGCAAGAAGCTCGGCGGCGAGGGCTATGACCGGCTGATCGAGGCGTTCTCGCGCCGCGTGGGCGAGAAGGTCATCGCCGCCTGGGGACTGCCGGCGCCCGTGCCCACGGTCACCGCGCACTGGGAGACCTATGCGTCGGCGGGCGAGGCGCGCTTCGAATGCAACGTCGTCCACGTCGCTCATCGCCTGGCCGACATCACGTTGCACGGCTTCACGCGCGACGCGCGCGACGCCATCGTCAACGATCAGTCGTATCATGGGCTCGGCCTCGGCGCGGTGGATGCCGCGCCGCTGTTCAGCTCGTCCGGAGCGATCAATTCCGAGCTGAACCGCTACCTCGCGCCTTGAGGCGCCGCCGATTTCGACGCAGTCGGCGGTAATTCCCCCTCTGCCGGGGCGAAGCGGCGAATTGAGCTTTCCATCCAATTATCGGTCGATTATCGTCTCGCCATGAAACGAGACACCCTGGTCAACCACCCCCCCGGCGTGGATCTGCCCGACGACGTTCGCCCGCTGGTAGCGCCGATCTACCAGTCGGTGAAGTTCTCGCTCGACGATACCGGCGAGACTCTGCGCTACCTGCGCGGCGAGCGCCCGGGCTTCTTCTACTCGCGCTCGGCGAATCCGACGCTCAGGCAGCTCGAGCTGCTGCTCGCCCGGCTCCAGGGGCGCGACGATTGCCTGCTGGTCGGCTCGGGCGTCGCGACCATTGCCGCGAGCTTGCTGGCCCTGTGCAAGCAGGGCGACCACATCCTGGCCTTCGTCGAGTCGTATGGCCCGACGCGCTACATCGTGCAGCATCTCCTGGCGAGGTTCGGCGTCACGCACACGCTCCTGTCGATCGAGGATCGCGAGAGCATCGAGAGCATCCTCGCCGACCGCCCGACGCGGCTGGTCGTGTTCGAGAGCCCGACCAACCCGGTCACGAAGATCGCGGATCTCGAGCACCTGACCTTCCACGCGCGCCGCGCCGGCGCCCTCACGGTGCTCGACAACACGTTCGCCGGCTTCCACAACCACGGACATTTTCCGATCGACGTGTTCCTGCACAGCCTCACCAAATACGCCTCGGGTCATGGCGACGTGATGGGCGGCGCGATCATCGCAGGCAAGGAGCTGATCGCGCTGATGCGCAAGGACGTGGTTTCGCTCGGCCCGACCCTCGACCCGCACGCGGCTTTCCTCATCCAGCGCGGCATGCGCACCTATTTCCTCCGCTACGAGCGCCAGTGCGCCAATGCGCAGACCGTCGCGGAATTCCTCGCCGCCCATCCCAGGGTCAAGCGTGTCCACTATCCGGGGCTGCCCGGCCACCCGCAGCACGAGCTCGCGCGCCGGCAGATGAGCGACTTCGGCGCGGTGGTGAGCCTCGAGCTGGACGGAGGCTACAAGGAGGGGGCCGCCCTTGCGGATTCCCTGGAGCTCTTCTCCATCTCGGCCAGCGTCGGATCCGCCGAAGGCCTGGTCATGCCGCCGCAATTGCTGGCCGGCAACGAGTACACCGCGGCGCAGCGGGCGGCCTCCTTGATCACCCCGGGCACCGTGCGGCTCTCGATCGGGCTCGAGGACAAGTCCGATCTCGTCGCGGATTTACGTCAAGCCCTCGACAAAGCCTTCGTTTAGCGTGGGTTTTTTGACATAAATCACAGAAACACCTAGGGGATATCCGCAGCATGCACCGAAGCGGCGCGGGATTGCGCCGACGAGGTGTTGCGTGAATCTCGAAGCTGCGATCAGTCTCCCGATCCTGAATCCGCAGGTCGCGCGCGATTACCTGAGCGTCTCGCTCGCGGGCAAGGAAACCATCGCGCCGCTGCCGCGCGTGTGCGCTCAGCTCGCGGAGCTGACGGCCCAGCAGGCCACCGACGCGGCACAACTCGCCAAGCTGATCCAATCCGACCCGGTGCTCGCCGGCGAGCTCATGCGCGTCGCGAACTCGCCGGCATTGCGGCCGCGCTCGGCCATCGTTTCGTTGCAGCAGGCCGTCTCCTGGCTCGGGGTCGCGGAGGTCCGCAACATCGCCATGGCCGTGATGCTCCGGGGCGAGGTCTTCACCGCTCCCGGGCACGAGCCGGAATCCGAGGAGCTGTGGCGCGAGGCGTGGCTCGCGGGGCTGTGGGCGAAGGAGATCGCCCGCGAGCGCCGCAAGCATGTGGAGAGCGCATTTCTCGCGGCGCTCATGCACCGCACCGGAGCCGCGCTGGCGCTCAAGGTACTGTCGCGCTTCGAGCGCGAGCAGCGCACCGTGATGGATGCGCATACCTTCGGGGAGCTGGTGGTGGAGTTCGAGCCCGCTTTCGGCCGCCTGCTGATGGGCAATTGGAGCCTGCCGATGGACGTCCAGGACGCGGCGAGCGATTGGCGCAATTATCGCGACTCCAGCCACAGCGACCTCGCGGGCACGGTGCATGCCGCGCACCTGTTCGCCACCCACACCATGCATCCCCAGCTCCTCGACGAGGAGGTGGTGATCGAGAGCCTCGTGTTCGAGCAGCTCGGCATGTTCCCCGACGACCGGCGCAAGATGCTGGCCAAGCGCGATCAGGTGCGCACGCTGGCCGGACTCTGAGCCGACGGGCGAGACCGGCACCCGCGCCATTCGCAGCTCCTAACGTGCAAGAAGCCGATTTCGATTTTCTCTGCGTCGGATCGGGTCCCGCCGGCCAGAAGGCGGCGATCCAGGCGGCCAAGGCGGGCTTTCGCGCGGCCATCGTGGAGCGCGATGCGCAGGTCGGCGGCGCCTGTCTCCTGTCCGGCACCATCCCCAGCAAGGCCCTGCGCGAGCAGGCGCTGCGCTATCGGCGCATGCAGGGCAGCGCATCCTCGCTGGCGGTCGAGCTCCGCGGCGATGCGCCGCTGTCGGCGCTGCTGCACGGCGTCGATGTGGTCATCGAGGCCCAGGATCGCTACCTGCAGGCGCAGCTCGCACGCAACCGCGTCGAGCTCATCCGCGGGCTCGGCACGTTCGTCGCCGCCGACCGCGTCGAGGTGCAGCGTCTCGACGGGTCGCGCCTGATGCTTCGTTCGCCGCGCGTGCTCGTGGCGACGGGCTCGCGTCCCCGGCACGTGCCGGCCATCGAGGTGGATCACGAGCACATCCTCGACAGCGACTCGATCCTGAGCTTGTCCTACATCCCGCGGTCGATGGTGGTCCTCGGCAGCGGCGTGATCGCCTGCGAGTACGCCTCGATCTTCGCGGCGCTCGGCTGCGCGGTCACGCTGGCCGACAAGGCCGCCGAGCCGCTCGGATTCCTCGACCCGGCGTTGCGCCGCGGCTTCCTCGCGGCATTCAAGTCGATGGGAGGCATCTACCGGGGCGGCGCGGAAGTGTCCGGCGCGCGCTTCGATGGATTCTCACAGGTGCAGGTCGCCGTCGAGAACGGCGAGGGCCTGGGCGCAGAGATCGTGTTCGCGGCCTTCGGACGCGTGGCGAATCTCGACGGCGTGGGGCTCGACCGGCTGGGCCTCGCCATAAACGGCCGCGGCCACGTGCAGGTGAACGAGCGCTTCGAGACCAACATCCCCGGGATCTTCGCCGCGGGCGATGCCATCGGGCCGCCGGCGCTCGCGTGCGCCGCGGCGGACCAGGGCCGGCGTGCGGCGCTTGCGGCGCTCGGGCTGCCGCCGCCGGCGGCGACCAGCCTGGTGCCGAGCGGCGTCTACACCATCCCGGAGATCGCCTGCGTGGGCATGACCCAGAGCGAAGCGGCTGCCAAGAAGATCGAGCTCGTCGTAGGCCGCGCCGACTTCGCCGAGGTGGCCCGCGCCCACATTGCCGGGGAGCCGGCCGGCTTCCTGCTGCTGCTCTGCGAGCGCTCGACCGCGCGGGTCGTCGGCGTGCAGGCGCTCGGCGAGGGAGCGACCGATCTCGTGCACCTCGGTCAGGCGGCGGTCGCGACGCACTCGACCGCGGATTTCTTCGTCGAGCAAATCTTCAACTTCCCGACGATGACCGAGGCCTACCGGATCGCGGCGTTCGACGTGCTCAAGCAGCGCTCGATGCCGGCGAGCGCGCCGCTGGATCTCGCGCGCGCGGGCTAGATCGCGGCGCGGCCGTCACAGGTTCTCGATCAGGCGATCGCCGAACTCGCTGCACTTGACCTCGGTGGCGCCCTGCATCAAGCGCGCGAAATCGTAGGTCACCGTCTTCTGGGCGATGGTCTTGTCCATCGCGCCGATGATGGCGTCCGCGGCCTCGAGCCATCCCATGTACCTCAGCATCATCTCGCCCGACAAGATCACCGAGCCGGGATTCACCTTGTCGAGGTCGGCGTACTTGGGCGCCGTGCCGTGGGTCGCCTCGAATACCGCGTGGCCGGTGATGTAGTTGATGTTGCCGCCCGGTGCGATTCCGATGCCGCCCACCTGCGCGGCCAGCGCGTCCGAGAGGTAATCGCCGTTCAGGTTCATGGTGGCGACGACGTCGAACTCGTCGGGGCGCGTCAGCACCTGCTGCAAGGTGATGTCCGCGATCGCATCCTTGATGATGACCTTGCCGGCCTTGCGGGCGGCATCCATCTGGTCCGCGGCTTCCTTCTCGCCCTTCGCGGCCTTGATGCGCTCCCATTGCTCCCAGGTGAACACGTGATCGGCGAATTCGCGCTCGGCGAGCTGATAGCTCCAATTGCGGAATGCGCCCTCCGTGAACTTCATGATGTTGCCCTTGTGCACGATCGTGACGCTCTTGCGCTCGTTGTCGATCGCGTACTTCACGGCCGCGCGGAACAGCCGCTCCGTGCCTTCCCGGGACGCGGGCTTCAAGCCGATGCCCGAGGTGTCCGGGAAGCGGATCTTGGCGTACTGCTTGGGGAACGCCTGTTTGAACAGGTCGAGGAATTTCTTCACGTCGGCGGAGCCCGCTTCGAACTCGATGCCCGCGTAGATGTCCTCGGTGTTCTCGCGGAAGATGACCATGTCCACCTTATCCGGGGCCTTGACCGGAGAAGGGACGCCCTTGAACCAGCGCACCGGGCGCAAGCAGACGTACAGGTCGAGCAGCTGGCGCAATGCGACATTGAGGGAGCGGATGCCGCCGCCGACCGGCGTCGTCAACGGACCCTTGATCGACACGAGGTATTCCCGGCATGCGGCGACGGTCTCGTCCGGCAGCCACGTGTTGTAGCTCTTGTTGGCCTTCTCGCCGGCGAATACTTCCATCCAGTGGATCTTGCGCCGGCCGCCGTAGGCTTTCGCTACCGCCGCATCGAGGACCCGCACGCTGGCGCGCCAGATGTCGCGGCCGGTGCCGTCGCCCTCGATGAATGGAATGATGGGATGGTCCGGGACCTCGAGCTTGCCGTTCGCGATCCTGATCTTCTCGCCGCCCGCGGGAACCTGCAGCGGTACGGGTTTCGCCTCTGACATTCAGCGCTCCTGTGGATGCATGCCCAATGCTAGCATGTACGCTCTTGGGAGGAGCATTGCGCACACTGAGATCAACGCCGGCGAAAGACGGCTTCCGCATGCCGGCGGAGTTCGAGCGTCACTCCGGCTGCTGGATGCTCTGGCCCGAGCGCACCGACAACTGGCGCGACGGCGCGAAGCCGGCGCAGGCCGCGTTCGCGGCGGTTGCCGCCGCGATCGCGAGCGCCGAGCCCGTCACCGTCGGGGCATCCGCGGCGCAATTTCAGAACGCCCGCGCGCGCCTGCCGCCGCGCGTGCGCGTGGTCGAGCTCACGGCCAACGATGCCTGGATTCGCGACACCGGCCCGACCTTCGTGATCGATGCCACGGGCCGGCGCCGCGGGGTCGACTGGACCTTCAACGCCTGGGGCGGGCTGCCGGGCGGCCTGTATTTTCCATGGGATCGCGACGATGAGGTCGCGCACAAGGTCTTGGAGATCGAAGCCTCCGACCGCTATCGAACCTCGTTCGTGCTCGAGGGAGGCGCCATACACGTGGACGGGCAGGGCACCTGCCTGACGACGGAGGAGTGCCTGCTCAATCCGAATCGAAACGGCAACATGAGCCGCGCGGACGTCGAGGAGCAGTTGCGCCGATTCCTCGGCATCACCACGGTGATCTGGCTCGGACGGGGGGTATACGTCGATGAGACCGGCGGGCACATCGACGAGCTCGCCTGCTTCACCGCACCGGGGCACGTGGCGCTCAGCTGGACAAGGGATCGCGGCGACCCGCAGTACGAGATCTCGGCGGACGCTCACCGGCGCCTGAGCAGCGCCCGGGATGCGCGCGGCCGGGCGCTCACCGTTCACAAGATCCATCAGCCGGGCCCCCTTTACATGACCGCGGACGAGGCGGCCGGCGTCGACCGGCGCGCGGGCACTCGGCCGCGCAAAGCGGGGGACCGGCTGCCGGCCTCGTACGTCAACTTCTACGTTGCCAACCGCTGCATCGTCATGCCCCTCTACGACAAGCGCCACGATGCCGCGGCGGCGCGCGCGTTGCGGAGGCTCTTCCCCTCGCGGCGCGTGCTGGGCGTGCCGACCCGCGAGGTGCTGCTCGGCGGGGGCAACATCCACTGCATCACTCAGCAGGTGCCGGCGCCGGCGGGCGCAGGCGCACGGCCGGCGGACCGCCCGGGAAGACCCGCGGGTCGCCGGAGTCGGGCGCATTCCGGCGGCCGCGGGGCGGGCGGCACCCGCGCCCGGCGAAATTGAACTTTGCCTGACGCGGCCTCTCGAAAGTCATTATCCTACGCACCCTAAATCACCATCATCGGAAGCCGTAGTGCACCCATCATTCACCCGCCGCGCGCGGCTGTCGTACGCCGTCGCGCTCTGTGCCGCCGCCCTGATCGGGACCGGCTGCCACAGGAACAACCTGACCAGCGGTTACGGCATCTCCTGGGTGACGGTGACCAACGCGCCCGGCGACTTCGCCGCCTATCAGGTCAACATCGATTCGATGACGCTCACCGGCAAGAACGTGGGGGTGATCACCGCGGTCGGCGCGGTCGAGACCGTCGACATCACCCAGCTCAACGACCTATCGGAGCTGTGGGATGCGGCGAGCATTCCGAACGACACGTACACCTCGGCCACCATCGTTCTGGATTACACGGCCGCGAACATCGCGGTCATCAAGGACGGCGCGCCGGCCAAGGCCATCGTGGAGGACACCGCCGGCGTGGCGGTGACCACGCAGACCATCAACATCAACTTCGATGTCGACCACCCTCTCGTCATCGCGCCGACCTATGCCTCCACCAGCGCGCTGCGGCTCGCGCTCGCCTTCGATCTCGCCGCCTCGAGCGTCGTGACCACCAGTGCTGCGGGGCCCGTGGTCATCATCTCGCCGTACATCACCGCGTCGACCAGCGCATCGGACACCAAACCGGTGAGGGTGCGCGGCCCGCTGATCAATTCCAGCGTCAACATCGGCACGTATTCGGTGTATGTCCGGCCGTTCTTCGATGAGATCAACAGCCTCGGCGCGCTCAGCATGTTCTCGAGCCCGACCACGGCCTGGCTCATCAACGGCACGTACTACACGGGTAGCGCGGGCCTCTCGGTGATCTCGCAGCTCTCGGCGGGCACCACCATGACCGCGGCCTACACGACGTTCGAGCCCACGCCGGACACGGCGCAGAGCACCTCCGCCGGCAAGTTCAACGCCAACTACGTCGTGGTCGGCAGCACGCTCGAGGACTTCTATACCCAGGGGCTCGAGGGCGATGTGATTGCGCGCAGCAGCAACACGCTGACCATGCGCGGGTCGATGGTGCAGTTCAACGACGGCACCAGCATCTACTACGAGCAGGATGCCACCGTGGTCCTCGGTCCGGGGACGATCGTGACCTCCGACGATACGCCCTCGCTCACCGGCTTGAACTACAAATCGGTCTCCGTCGGACAGCACATCATCGTGCGCGGCATTTATTCGCTGTCGTCGAGCGGCGTGGCCAGTATCGATGCCACGGGTACCTCGAGCACCAACACGGGATCGGTGCGCATCATCCCGACCCCGATCTACGGCTCGCTGGTCTCCGCGGGCGCGGGCGGCCTGGTCCTGAATCTCGGCTCCATCAGCAGCCACGATTTCCCGGTCGCTTCCTACAACTTCACCCGCGATGGCGCGGTACCGGTGGATCCGGCCGACTATCAGGTCGACACGGGCAATCTCGCACTGCCGGCCGGCACCGTGGCCGGCTCGCCCGTTTGGCTCACCGGGTTCACCACGCCGTTCGGCGCGGCGCCGCCCGATTTCGATGCATTCGCGATCAACCCGGAAGTGTCCGTGCCCGCCCGGTTGAAGGTGGACTGGACCAGCGCCCATACCGGGAAGCAGTTCAACCAGATCTCGGCGTCCGGTCTCATCATCAATCCGGCCGACAGCACGGTGACTTCGGCCGAGATCCGCATCGGCGGAGAGATCATCGACATCAAGTCGTTGCCGACCGCTCCGACGATCGTACCCGCGGCGGCTCCGGCCCCGGCGGCCGGCCTGCCGGCGTCGTTCCTGCCGCTGTTCGCATTCGGAAGCGTGACCACGACGGACACGACCACCATCGACTGCTACAACTCGTTCGCCACCTTCACGGCCCGCGTGACTGCCCACGTGAACACGTCGACGGCGCCGCTGCATCTGGTGGCCAACGGCTATTACAACCGCGGCAACAATACCTTCACCGCCAACACCATCAACATTGTGAACTAGGAGCCTGTCCGGGCAATGGGCGCCGTGGCGAAGGCGCTCCACGGCGCGCACGGTCAAATGGGGAAGCTCGCGAGAATCGCGTTGACCTTGGTGCTCGCGGCCGCCTGCATGCCGGCGCCGCCGTTACGAGCCGCCGAGACCGCTGTACGCCCGCGAATCTGCCTGGTGCTCTCGGGCGGCGGGGCAAGGGGCATGGCGCACATCGGCGTGCTCAAGGTGCTCGAGGACCTCAAGGTGCCCATCGACTGCATCGCCGGCACCAGCATGGGCGCCGTGGTCGGGGGCCTCTACGCGAGCGGCATGACGGCCTACCAGATCGAGGCCACCATGCGCTCGGTCGACTGGCAGGAGGCATTTCGCGATGCCCCTCCGCGGCGCGACCTGGCCTTCAGGCGCAAGCAGGACGATCGCAACTTCCTGGTCAAGCTGCCGCTCGGGCTGAAGCACGGCCACATACTGCTTCCGAAGGGATTCATCCAGGGGCAAAAGCTGCAGGAGACCCTGCGTCAATTGACGCTGCCGTTCAGCAATACCACGAACTTCGACCTGCTGCCGACGGCGTTTCGCGCGGTTGCAACGGACCTCGAGACGGGCAACGCGGTGCTGCTCGACAAAGGGGACCTGTCGATCGCCATGCGGGCCAGCATTTCGGCTCCAGGCGTGTTCGCGCCGGTCGAGTACCAGGGGCGGCTGCTGGTCGACGGCGGACTGGCCGAGAATCTGCCGATCAGCGTCGCCCGCGACATGCACGCGGACATCGTCATCGTGTCCGACGTGAGCTTTCCGCTGCAGCCGCGTGTTGCGTTGGATTCGGCGCTGTCCATCTCGAACCAAATGCTCGCGATCCTGGTGCGCAAGGACTCCGATCGGCAGCGCGCGAGCTTGACCGGCAAGGACGTGCTGATCGAGCCGAATCTGGGTCTCTCGGCCGCGACGGATTTCACCACGGCCAATGACCTGATCACCCGCGGAGAGGCGGCGGCGCGCGAGGCCATTCCGCGCCTCGCGCACTTGAGCGTCGGCGACGGCGCCTATCGCGAGTATCTGACGCGGCGCGGGGAGCGTGAGCCGGGCCTGCCGCCCATTCAATTCGTGCGCGTGGACGAGCAATCCAAGCGCTACGAAAAGACCATCCTGGCGGAGATGCGCCCGTTGGTCGGCAAGCCGCTCGATCTCGACGAGGTCGGCAAGCGAATCACCGAGCTCTACGGCCTCGGGATGTTCGAGACCCTGGACTACACCCTGGTCACCGGCGCCGGCGCGGCAGCGCCGCTCGGGGGCGCGGCCGCGGCGGCTTCGAGCGTCGCCGCGGCACCCGGCGCCGCGTCCACGGGGGCCGCCGCGACCGCCGCCGGCGCGAGCGGCACCACGGCGGCGACCGGAGCGGAAGGAGGGACCGGCACGGCTGGAGCCGCCACCGACGACGAGTCCGGCCTCGAGATCCGGGCGCGCCGCAAGTCCTGGGGCCCGAACTATCTGCGCTTCGGCCTCAATCTCGAGGACAATTTTCAAGGCAACAGCCAGTACAACGCCGCGGCGCGCTTCGTGCTGACGGAGATCAATCAGCTCGGCGCGGAGCTCCTCACCGACCTGCAGATCGGCAGCGATCCGAAGGTGTTCAGCGAGTTCTATCAGCCGCTGACCGCGACGCGCACCTGGTTCGTGGCGCCCAGCCTGCGGGTCGAGGTGAGGGACCTGCCGATCTTCGTCAACAACGAGGAGATCGCCGATTTTCGCGACCGCGAAGCGGAGGCGGATTTCGACGTCGGCCGCAATCTTGGCAACTGGGGCGAGATCCGCGCCGGTATCCATCGCACCAACGGCGCGACGCGGGATCGCTTCGGAGACGCATCGCTGGTCGAGCCCGTCTACAACAACGGCGAGTTCTTCTTCAAGTTCAGCTACGACCAGCTCGACAACGTGCATTTTCCGCGCGAGGGTCAGACGTTCACGCTGCAATGGGACGCAAACCGAACCGACCTGGGCGCGGACGCCGTCACCGACCGCGTGCAGGCGGATTGGCTGTTGGCGCACTCGCACGGGCGCAACACCATCCTGTTCTGGACCTCGGCGGGCTCGACCCTCGACGGCAAGATCAGTCCGAGCGACGTGCCCGATTTCTATTCGCTCGGCGGCCTCTTCAACCTGTCGGGGCTCGCGCCCACCTCGCTGTTCGGGCCGCACTACGCGATCACGCGGGCGATCTACTTCCGCAAGATCGGACGCGGCGGCGAGGGATTCTTCGAGTTTCCCGCTTACATCGGCATGTCGCTCGAGCTGGGCAACACCTGGGATCGCCGCGGAGACATGAGCTTCGGATCGGCCCGCAAGGACGGGTCGGTGTTCCTGGCGTTCGATACGTTTCTCGGGCCCGTGTATCTGGGGACGGGCTACGATCAGCACGGCAG
>DATAUO010000072.1:0-2716 GCA_036268215.1 Steroidobacteraceae bacterium | reverse complement strand
AGGACCTCGCGCCCAGCCTCAGGATCACGGTTCAGCGCGACAACTACCGGCAGTTGCCCGCGTTCGTATCGCTTGCGAAGGACCTCGGCGCGCGGTCTGTCTCCTTCCTCGCCGTCGACGTTGCGAATCCCAATGCCTTCGGCCGCGACGGCGGCGGCATCTCGGACCTCGCCCTGCGCCGGGAGGATCTGCCGCAGCTCGCGCAGGTGCTGTCCTCGCTCGAGAAGAGCCACGCGCGCGAGTTCCGCGCCGGATTCATCGCCGAGAGCCCCGGGAAGCTGCGCCGCCTGCACCAGTATTTCGCCGCCTTGCACGGCTCCGCGCCGTTCCCCGCCGTCCGCTGCAACGCTCCGGAGTTCTCCGCGGTGGTCGGCGCCCAGGGCGCGGTGCAACCCTGCTTTTTCATCGCAGGGCCGCCCGAGTCCCGGGCCGCGGGCGGCGACCTCGAGGCGGCGCTCAACGGCGGCGCCATGCGCGCGCTGCGCGCCGAGATCCAAGCCGGGCGCCGGCCGGAGTGCAGGACCTGCGTGTGCTCGATGTACCGGCCGGGCGCACAGCTCCCTCGCTCATGGACCGCGCGCGCGGGCGGCCTCGACGCGGCGAGCCGTGTCGAGACCACGCCTGCGAGCAGCTCCGAGGCGGCGAGCCGTCTCGAGAGCACCGCTCGGTGAGCGCCGCGCCGCACGTCCCGCGGGTGGAGCCCCTTTCGCTCGCGGCGCGGCTGGCGGGCAAGGCCATGGCGCTTGCGTACCGCCTCGCCGGCAAGCATCGCTATGACGACTACCGGGTGGAGCGCCTGCGCGGACTGCCCTTTCTGGTGATTCCGAGCGTCTTCAACCCCAAGGTACCGCGCACCGGCGCATTCTTGGCCTCTCACCTCGATGCTGCGCTCATCCGGGGCGGCGACGTGCTGGACATGGGGACGGGGTCCGGGGTCTGCGCGGTGTTCGCCGCGCGCCACGCACGCCGCGTCGTCGCCGTCGACATCAACGAGGCCGCGGTGCTCTGCGCGGGCATCAACGCGCGCTTGAATCGCGTCGCGCACAAGATCGATCTGCGTTGCGGCGATCTGTTCGCGCCTCTGGCCGGGGAGCGATTCGATCTCGTGCTCTTCAATCCGCCGTTCGTGCGCGGCGAGCCCAAGGACGACCGCGACCGCGCCTGGCGATCCCCCGACGTGGCCGAGCGCTTCGCCGCGGGGTTGTCCGCGCACCTGAAGCCGGGCGGCGCGGCGCTGGTGCTCCTTTCGACCTATGGCGATGCCAACGCCTTCCTCGCGGAGCTCGCGAGGCACGGGTTCGAGGTCTGCGTCGCCGCACACCGGCGCTTCATCAACGAGCGGCTGACCCTGTTCCGCGTGCGGCCGGCGGCATGAGAATGCAGCACCTCCTGCTCGTCAATCCGACCATCACCTCGCGCCGTCACGCGCGCTTTCCACTCTCCCTGCTCGCGCTGGCGGGAGCGCTCGAGGGACGCGCGACCTGCCGCGTGATCGACGGCAACGTGGATCGCGGCTACCTCGCCTCGATCCGCGCGGCAATGGGACAACAGGCATTCGACGCCGTGGGCGTAACCGTCATGGGCGGGCCGCAGGTGCAAGCGGCGATCCAGGCATCGCGAGCGGCTCGCGATGCGTCGCCGTCGACGCCCATCGTCTGGGGCGGATATTTCCCGACCCTGTACCCCGCGACCGCCCTGAATGCGCCCTACGTCGACTATGCCGTGCGCGGCTCCGGCGAGGCCGCGATCGAGGAGCTGCTCGCGTTCTTGCGCACGACGCAGATGCGCGCGGACGGCGCGCTCGCGGATCTGCACGCCATTCGCGGCCTTTCCTGGAAGCGCGGCGGCGCCGTGGTCCACAACGTCGACCGGGCGTTCGCTGATCAGCGTGCTCCGGCGCTCCTCCCCTACGATCTGCTCGGCGATCCGCGCCGCTATCTCGCGCGCACCTTCCTCGGCGCGCGCACGGCGGTGCATCAGGTCGCGGTGGGATGCCGCTTCCGCTGCACGTTCTGCGGCGTGGCCGCGATGTTTCGGGGCGCGACCGCGCTGTCGCCGGCGGCCCGGCTGCAGCGGGATCTGACCTGGCTGCGCGACCGGGTCGGCGCCGACTCGATCCAGTACTTCGACCACAACTTCTTCGATCGCGAAGCCGACATGATTCCAATCCTGGAGGCGATGGCGCGGGTGCCGCTGCCCTGGTGGTGTTACGCGCGCGCCGACGCGCTCATGAATCTCTCGGCGTCATCGTGGGCGCTGGTGCGCAAATCCAGGCTGCGCATGGCCTACATCGGCGCGGAGTCGCCCAACGATGCCCTGCTCAAGAGCATCCGCAAGGGCACGAGGTCCGATCAGACTCTGGCGGTCGCCGATCTGTGCCGCCGGCACGGCGTCATTCCCGAGCTCTCCTTCATGGTCGCCCCGCCGGTCGACCCCGAGGGCGAGACGGAGCGCACCTTCGAGTTCATCCGCGAGGTGAAGCGCGTCAATCCGCACGCCGAGATCATCGTCTACATCTACACGCCGCTGCCGCTCGATCTCCTGTCCGGCAGCGGGCGGGCACATGCAGCCTCGATCGCACCGGTGGACGCCGAAGGCCGGCCGTTGATCTTCCCGGCGTCCCCGGAGGAATGGACCGCGAAGCGCTGGGTGGACTATGCCTGTCATGCGGATGCGCCATGGGTGAGCGAATCCCTGCGGGAGCGCATCCGAAATT
>DATAUO010000071.1:0-17591 GCA_036268215.1 Steroidobacteraceae bacterium | reverse complement strand
GCATAGTAACCTGTCAAGTCTTCTATTACAGGTTACTCAATCGATATGGCCGAACGATAAGACAGGTAGTCGCTCATGCAATACGCGCCCGCGATCTTCATCGCCGACCAGACGGCGCTCGACTTCTTGAACTCGGCGGCGACGCCCGTCGACACACGCATCGAGTGGCTGGGCGATGGTGAAGGGCTGCTTCGCTGGCTCGAGCAAGCCAAGCTGATATCGACTTCCGTGCTCGAACAGGTGCGCGCTCACGCGTTGCCCGGCGAGCTCGACAAGGTTGCGGATCAGGCACGCAACCTGCGCGAGTGGTTTCGAGGATTCGTACAGAAGCATCGCGGACGGCCCCTGAGCCGCGTCGATTTCAAGCAACTCGAGCCCCTCAACCGCCTGCTCGAGCGCGATGAGACGTTCACTCAGATCGCGAAAACCGCGGGCGCGGACGACAACGCGTTCGAATTGCGCTCAGCCCGCCGGTGGCGCTCACCGGAACAGCTCCTGCTGCCGATCGCGGAGATGATGGCGCGGCTCATCTGCAGCGAGGACTTCAGCTTCGTGAAGGCTTGCGAGGGCCCGGCCTGCACGTTGCTGTTCGCCGATCACACGCGCAGCCGGGCCCGGCGTTGGTGCAGCATGGCGATCTGCGGCAACCGCGCCAAGCAGGCTGCCCATCGGCGCCGGAGCAAGGTGAAATGAGTGAATCGCACGCCCGCTCGCTGCTGCGCAGACGAGCGCCATCTCCAAACCGATCAGACGGCGACACACCAATGTCATTTCCCCAGGATAGGGTCTGCCCGAAGCGTGACGCGAGTCGCCGCTCTACGGACCCCTACGGGCATAATGTAGCCGCTTCGTCTCCCCCGGGGGACAGGCAAGGGTGCAAAAAAGCGTGGCAAAGGCCTATTCGGGCGGCGGTCCGACGAATGCACAGATCGTCGTGCTCGTGGGAGCGACCGGGGACTTGTCCAAGCGCAAGCTCCTGCCGGGCTTGTTCCATCTTTGCAGCACGGGCTTCATTCCGGCCGCGAGGATCATCGGCGTCTCGCTGGACGACCTCGACGATGCCGGATTCCGCGATCAGATGCGCCGGGCGGTCATGGAGTTCTCGGCCCGCAAGGTTGCCGATGCGGACTGGGAGCGCTTCGCCGCCAACCTGAGCTATGTCCCTCTGAAGGCAGGCGCCGCCGGGCTGCGCGCCGCGGTCGACTCGGCCGAGAAGGCGCTGGGCGGAGCCGAGCAGACGCGCCGCCTTCACTACCTCAGCGTGCCGCCGAATGCCGCGCTCTCGGCGGTGCGGACGTTGGGCGAAGCCGGCCTCGTCGAGCGCTCCCGCGTCATCATGGAGAAGCCCTTCGGCACCGATCTTGCGAGCGCGGTGGCGTTGAACGCGAGGCTTCACGAGGTGTTCGACGAGCAGCAGATCTTTCGCATCGATCACTTTCTCGGCAAGGAGCCCGCGCAGAACATTCTCGCGTTCCGGTTCGCCAACGGCCTCTTCGAGCCCATCTGGAATCGCAACTTCGTCGATCACGTGCAGATCGACGTGCCCGAGACGCTCGGGCTCGGCCAGCGATCGGCCTTCTACGAGGCCACGGGCGCTTACCGCGACATGGTGGTCACGCATCTGTTCCAGATCTTGGGGTTCATGGCGATGGAGCCGCCGACCTCGCTCGAGCCCGCGCCGATCAGCGAGGAAAAGAACAAGGTGTTCCGCAGCATGCGGCCCATCAAGCCGGGCGACGTCGTTCGCGGCCAATACACGGGCTACCGTCAGGAGCCCGGCGTTGCACCGGAATCGGACACCGAGACGTTCATCGCCTTGAAATGCACCATCGACAACTGGCGCTGGGCCGGCGTGCCGTTCTTCCTGCGCACCGGCAAGAAGCTCGCGGAAGGCCAGCGCATCATCTCCATCGCGTTTCGCGAGCCGCCGAAGAGCATGTTTCCGCCGGGCTCGGGGATCAGCGCGCAAGGCCCCGATCACCTCACGTTCGATCTCGCCGATGCGGCGAAGATGTCGCTGTCGTTCTATGGAAAGCGTCCCGGGCCGGGCATGCGCTTGGACAAGCTGAGCATGCAGTTCGCCATGCACGACACCGGGCATGTCAGCGACGTTCTCGAAGCCTACGAGCGGCTCATCCTCGATGCCATGCGCGGCGATCGCACCTTGTTCACCACGGCCGAGGGCATCGAGCGCCTGTGGGAGGTCTCCACCGAGCTGCTCGAGTCTCCGCCGCCGGTCCGATCCTACGCGCCGGGGTCCTGGGGACCCAACGCCATCCACCAGCTCGTGACCCCGTATGCCTGGCGGCTGCCGTTCGAGCGCGCGTGGCGCGATCCCAACTCGATGGGCAATTGAGCCCCGCTCGCGTCGTTTCCGAGCGGCGTGCTAGGCTTCGGCGCATGAGATTTCCCGTCGGCGATTGGCTCCGGCCTGCCCTTTGCGTCGCGCTCGGCCTCTCGTTCCTGTCGGGCTGCGCGTGGTTCCATCACCGTAAGCCACCCCCGCCGCCCACCGAGATCATCGTCAACGGCGCGCCGGTGGATTCCGTGGCGTTCGTCGATGGCGCCGCGGCGGGGCAACCGGTCGCGCGCGGAGCCCGCTCGCAAATCCTCGAAGTCGCGCCGGGCCCGCACAAAATCGAGATCCACTCGGGCGACAAGATCGTCTACCGGGAAGACACGTACGTGAAGTCCGGCGAGCGCCAAATCGTGAGCGTGTTGTCGGGCGCGGCGCCCTGACGGCGACGCTGCAACGGGCGGCGGGGCTACCAGTCGCTCAGCGTGTGGCTCTGCTCCCGCATGAACTGCGGCACGTACCAGTTGCCGAGTCCGCCCTTGCCGGTGATGCCGGAGCCCTTCCAACCGCAGAAGGTCTGGATGCCGGGCCATGCACCCGTGGTGGCGCCGCTGGCCCGGTTGGCGTAGAGCACTCCGGCCTGCACCGTGCTCAAGAACCGGTCGAGCTCCGCGCGATCGCGCGTGTACATGCCCGCGGTCAGGCCATAGTCGCTGCGATTCGAGTCCGCGATCGCCGCGTCGAGGTCATCGAAGGGCAACACGCTCAAGAAGGGCAGGAACAGCTCGTCGCGGTTGACGCGGTGGTCGGGCGCCAGCCCATCGACCACGGTGGGCTCCGCGTAGGGGCCTCGGTCGAACAGGCCGCCGGTGCGTTGCGAGCCGCCCGCGAGCACGCGCCCATCGAGCCGTGCGGACGCCGCGGCGCTCTTGAAGCGCTCGAGCGCGGGCCCGTTCACCACCGGCCCCATGTAGACCTCGCGCTGGCGCGGGTCGCCGATCGCGATCTTGGCCGTCGCCGCCAGCAGCCGCTCGAGAAAATCGTCGTAGATCGGACGCGCGACATAGGCTTTGGAGACGGCGCTGCACTTCTGTCCCTGCATGCCGAAGGCGGAGCGCAGCGTGCCGCTGGCGGCCACGTCGAGGTCGGCACTGGCCGCGACGAAAGCCGCATTCTTGCCGCCGAGCTCGGCGACCACCGGGCGATTGGCGCGGCTCGCGGCCGTGGCCCGCAAGATGGCCATGCCTACGGCGTTCGAGCCGGTAAACGCGTAGCCGTCGATGCCGGTGTTGCGCACCAGAACGTCGCCGCACTCGCGCCCGCCGAAAACCAGATTCAACACGCCGTCGGGCAACCCTGCCGCGATCAGGCAATCGACCAGCAGCCGGCCGGTCAGTCCGCTCGCAACGCTGGGCTTGTACACCACCGTGTTACCGGCAACCAGCGCGGCGGTGATCATCCCGAGCGAGAGCGCGACCGGAAAGTTGAAGGGTGAGATGACGGCGAAGACGCCGTATGGGCGCAGCACGACGCGGGCGGTCTCGCGGCCGAGCCCGCCGCCGCGCTCGGTGACATAGCCCTCATTGCGCTGCATCTCGCCGCAGTAGTAGTCGATGAGGTCGATGGCCTCCTCGACCTCGCCCACGGCTTCCAGTCTCGATTTGCCGACTTCCAGGAGGCACGCCACGGCGACGTGGTACTTTCGCTCCGCGAGGACCCGTGCGCCCGCCTTGAGCGTCTCGATGCGTCCGCGCCAGCCCTTGGCGTCCCAGGCCGGCAAGGCCGCACGCGCGGCGGCGACCGCGGCCTCGACCAGCGACGGCGGCGCCTGCGGAAACTCGCCGAGAATGAGATCCCGGTCGATCGGGCTCGGCACCTTCGAGATCGAGCCTTCGGCGCGCTCGCGGCCGTCGACCCAGGCGGTGTGCCTGCGCGCGAGATGGCGCGACTGCACTTCCGGGATGAGCGCGTCCAGGTAGGCATGCACCCCGCTGAAATCCTCGCCCATATTGGTATAGGTCACGCGCGGCAGGGCCGAGACGCTCGTGCGATCGTCGTCTTGCATCAAGCCGCCGCGTTGATGATCTTGATCGTCGTGCAAGCCTCGAGGCCCTCCTGGCCGAAGTCCACTCCGAGCCCGGAGCACTTGATGCCGCCGAACGGCACGTTGGGCGCGATCTCCGCATGCTTGTTGACGTACACGGTGCCGGCTTCGAGACGCGCGGCCACGGCCGCGGTCCGAGCCTTGTCCATGCCCCACACCGAGGCGTCCAGGCCGAAATCGGTGCCGTTCGCACGCGCGATCGCCTCATCGAGGTCGGAATAGCGGATCACGGGCAGCACCGGCCCGAACTGCTCCTCATCGACGATGCGCATGCCGTCCCTGGCCTCCGAGAGGATGGTCACCGGGTAAAAGTATCCCGTGCCGCCGCGGGGCGCGCCGCCGAGCAGAACCTTGGCTCCGCGTGCCTTGGCGTCGTCGACCAGCTCGATCACGCGCTTGTACTGGCGCTCGTTCTGGAGGGGCCCGAGCACGTTGCGCTCGTCCATGCCGTCGCCCATGGGAACGTTGCGGCCGTATTCGACCAGCGCGCGGCACACCGCGTCGTGAATCTTGTCGTGCACGTACAGACGCTTCAGCGCGCCGCAGGTCTGACCCGAATTGAGGAAGGCTCCCCAGAACATGGGCTCGACCAGCTTGGTCATGTCCGCATCCTCGAGAACGATGCCGGCGTCGTTGCCGCCGAGCTCCAGCGTCAGCGGCTTCAAGGTCGGTGAAGCGCTCGCCATGACCTTCTTGCCGGTCGCGATCGACCCGGTGAAGATCACCTTGCGGATGCGCGGATGCCGGCTCAACGCGGCGCCGACGTCATCGCCGCCCGCCACGACGTTGACGACGCCCGGCGGCAGCGCCGCGGCGATCAGCTCCACCATGCGCAGCGTGCCGAGCGGCGTGAAGGGGGACGGCTTGATGACCACCGTGTTGCCGGTGCGCACCGCGGGCACGATGTGCCAGATCGCGATCAACAATGGCCAATTCCACGGCGTGATCGAGCCCACCACCCCGATGGGCTCGCGATGCTGCTCGATGCGCTTGGTGGGAGAATCCTCGATGACCTTCACCGGCAGACCGAGCGACGCGGTGTAGCCCGCCCAGGCGCCGCACCCGCCGAGCTCGAACTCCGACCCCATGCCCTTGAGCGGCTTGCCCTGCTCCTCGGTGAGCAGCACCGACAGCTCACGCGCATTGTCCGAGACGACCTTGGCGATGGCCTCGCACGCGGAGCGCCGCTCGGCGTCGCTGGAACGGCGCCAGGTCGCGAACGCGCGCTCGGCTGCCGCGACCGCCTGCTCGAGATGATCGACCGTGCCGGCCGGGCAGGAGCCGACGACGGCACCCGTCGAAGGATTCAGAATGGGATGATATGCGGCCGCCGCAACGCCGCGGCCGTCGATGGTCATTTCGAATCGACGTGTCATGATCTCCCCCGCGGCGCGGAATCCGCGCCGGACGATTTTCGCGAAAGCCGAAGTATACGTCTTGGATCAGGGAGAATGCCGCCTGCCATGAACACGCCCGCGCCGGACCCCACGGTCGATCACGATACGCTCGTCATAGGCGCCGGCGCCGCGGGCCTGGCGGCAGGCCGGCTGCTCGCCAAGGCCGGACGGAGCACCCTCCTGCTCGAGGCGCGCGATCGGATCGGAGGTCGGATCTTCACGCGGCATGTGATCCCTGGCGGGGGCGCCGACCCGATACCCGTCGAGCTCGGCGCGGAATTCGTGCACGGCATGCCCGCAGTGACCTGGTCGCTGTTGCGCGAAGGCGGCCTCGGGACCTACGAGCTCGAGGGCCGGCCGCTGCGTTTCGCCGACGGGCGTCTCGGCACGGGTACACCCGCGGAAAGCGCGTCGGACGTGCTCGCGCGGATGATGAGCTGGCTCGAGGCGCAGCCCGCGGGCACGGATATGGCATTCGACGATTATCTGCGGCTCGCCGGAACGGATGCGCAGCAGGCAACGATGGCGCGCTCGTACGTCGAGGGCTTCAACGCCGCCGATGCCGCGCGCATCGGCGTCGCCGCGCTCACCCGCCAGCAGCACGCGGAGGACGCCATCGAGGCCGACCGGATTTTCCACGTGCGCGGCGGCTATGACCGCTTGACCGCCTATCTCGCCGGGAGCCTGCAAGAGGCCGGGGCGCGGATCGCGCTCGAGCACGTGGTGCGCCGGATCGAGTGGCGTGCGGGCCGGGTCGTCGTCTCCGGCACGGCGCCCGGCGGCGCATTCGAGCATCGGGCGCGGCGCGCCGTGATCACCCTGCCCCTCGGCGTGCTTCAGGCGCGCAAGGTCGCGTTCGCTCCTGCGCCGCACCGCGTCCTCGAGCTGGCCGACTCGCTGGCCATGGGCTCGGTGGTGCGCGTCTCGCTGCTGTTCACGACGAAGCCCTGGAGGGCTCACGGCGATCTCGGATTCTTGTTCGCGCCCGGAGAGCCCGTTCCAACCTGGTGGACGCCGATGCCCGATCCCGCCGCGCTGCTCACGGGGTGGGCCGGCGGCCCCAGGGCGGAGGCACTGGATCGGCGGCTGCGGGAGAGCGCCGATGCGCCCGAGCTCGAGGAGATCGCGCTGGCCGAGCTCGCCAAGATCTTCGGATCGAGCACGTCGGCACTGCGTGCGGCGCTGGTATCGGCGCATCGGCACGATTGGCAGGCGGATGAGTTCGCGCTGGGTGCCTACAGCTACGCGCCCGCCGGCGCCCTCGCCGCCTCCACCCGCATGACCGAGCCCGTCGCCGACACCTTGTTCTTTGCCGGCGAGCATACGGACACCGAAGGACATTGGGGCACGGTGCATGCCGCGCTCGCCAGCGGCGTGCGCGCCGCCGGCCGGATACTCGCTTCTCCATGAAGCGGCTCGACGGGCGTTACGCGCTCTGGGGCATGACGCTGCTGCTGCTGGCGGCGCTGCCCGCGCTCGCGGGCTTCGGCGGGTGGGGCTGGGAGCTCGCGCAGATCGCGGGCCTCGTGGGCGCCCTTGCGTGCATCGCGCTTTGCGGTGCGCCGTTGAGGCCGCGCGCCGCGATTCCGCCCACGCTGATCTCGCTCGGCCTTCACACCCTGGTCGGATGGATCGCGCTCATCGCCGTCGTGCTGCACGTCGGCGGCCTGCTGCTCGCGGATCGCACCGTGATCGAGTATCTGAAGCCGACCGCCCCCGTCCATGAGATCGCGGGGATCTGCGGCGCGGCGCTGCTGCTCGTGCTGGTGCTGACGGCCGGCGCCCGTCCGCGGCGCAAGCTCTGGTCGAGCCATCGCGGATTTCAGGCCGCTCACGTGATCCTCGGCTGCTGCTTGATCGCCGCGAGCGCGGTCCACGTGATCGCCACCCGCCGCTACATAGGCGGCCCCGGGCGCCGCATCCTCTGGCTGGCGGCGACCGCCGGCGCTCTGCTTCTGCTGCTGAGATTCCGCCGGCCCGCGAACAGCGACCACGGCGCCGCGACGCGCAGCCCGCGCCTCGTCTTCGGCCGGCACTCCAACGCGATATTCGCCGTCATCGCGGGCCTCGCCGTGCTGCTGGCGACGCTGTCGTTGAGCGCGGCGACGCAGGCGACGCGTCTGCCCTTGCTGGCGCGCCACGATCCGCTGCCGCTCGATTTTCCGCACGCGAAGCACGTCGCCATCAACTGCCTGGAGTGCCATCACAACTACGAGGAAGGCGACTTCTCCAATACCTGCATCGCCTGTCACCGCAGCGCGCGGGCGGACCTCAAGATGCCGGCGGAGCCTCGCTTCCATGGCTATTGCCTCGAGTGTCACCGCCACCCCGAGGGGCACCACGGGGCGGACCGGCCGTTCGAGCACCACGGCCCGGTCGCGGGATGCACGATATGCCATCGGCCGCCGACGGAGGGCGGGGGCTAGCGGCGCGCGAACGACGACGCGGACGAAGGATGGGTTCGCGGGCCGCCGCGCAGGTTAAGCGAAGCGCGGACCGATTCGGTGGGACGACGCTTCGCCGCTCGATCCGAGAAAGGTTTCCGCCTGCCGGCAATACCAATCGACCAGGCGCATCACGTAGCGCTCGGAGCTGCGTGAGTAGGGCCCCGGCTGGTAGCCCGCGCCGCTGACGCCGCGCTGGTTGTTCTCCGCGAGGGCGCGATCCTGGAGGTTGGTCCGCGACCAGAGCTCGGTGAGCCGATCGAGGCGGTAGTCGACGTTCTCCACCGCGTCCTTGTGCACCAGCCATTTCGCGGTCACCACGGTGCGCAGCGGCGCGACGGGATTCGCGGTGAACGCGAAGGCCACGTCGCTCGTGACGTGGCAGAAGTTGTTCGGCTCGACTGCCCAGCGCAGGGTGCCGAGATTGCGTCCGTTGGCGTCGTTCAAGGCCTGGCGCACCAGCGGCGAGCCGTCGGGAGAATAGCTGAGCGCACCGTCGCGGAACGGATAGCGCCCGACCTGCCACCAATCGCCGAGGTGCTCGCCTGTCTCGAAGCCCAGGCCGCGGAGCGTGCGCATGAAATCGGAGCTTGCTTCCTCGGCGAGGAAGGCGGTCTCGCCGATGTTCATCGGGAGCACCTTGCCGAGCTCGGGATGGCAGGCGGCGCAGTGATGGCATTCGCGTCCGTTCTCCATCACGAGCTTCCAGTTCGCCTCCTCCATGAGCTCCTGGGCGAACACCACCTTCGTGTCGCGCAGTCCGTAGGGCCGCAGCGCCGGCTCGAGCACGGCTCGGAACGGGGCGAAGTCCGGCGCGTCATCGGACATGGCCACATAGACGCAGCCGGCGACGATCTCGACGCGCAGCGGCGAGAGCGAATGCCCGTCCAGATCGAACCCGGGCTCCATCCCGCGCGCGCTCAAGAGGCGGCCGTCCAGATCGTAGGACCATTGATGATAAGGACAGACCAGCCTCGCGGCGTGGCCCGCGCCCCTCTTGCAGATCTGCGCGCCGCGATGGCGGCAGCTGTTGTGGAACGCCGCAAGCTCGCCGTTGCGCTTGCGCACGATGAGGATCGGGGTGCGGCCCACGGTCGAAGCCACATGATCCCCGGCGCGAGGCAGCTCGCACTCGAACCCCGCCATGTGCCAATTGCGGTTGAAAATCGCGCGAAGGTCGAACTCGAAGGCTTCCGGCTCGACGTACAGCGTCTGGGGAAGGCCGTGCCCTGCCCCCCGCTCCCGCAGCCAGCTCGCGATGCGCGCGTGGTCGTACATGCCGACACGATACCCGCAGCGCGAGGCCCGCGCCAATGGGCGCCCCCCAGGGGCTCCGTTACATGCGGTCGGCGGGGTCGTCCTTGCCGTGCTTGCGGGCCGTCTCCTCGGCAGCCTCGAGGTCCGCCTCCTCGCCGGGCTGTACCTCGGGCCCCTTTTTAATCTTGGCCTTGCCGTCAGCCGAGTTGACGAAGTCCCGCTCGGCATCGTTGAAATTCTCGGCGGCCTGGCGATTGCCCTCGCCCTGGTTGCTTCCCGTGCTCGTGCCCATGTCTGCTCCTCGGAATGCCATGAATGAAGAAGAGCGATGGTGAGGCGATCGGCCGCGGCTTTCGAGCGGCGTGGGAAACACCTTCTTGTAGGTCGAATCCCACCCGGGTGCATCCGATCGCCCCGCGCCGACGAAATACCCCTTTGACGCTTCGTCTCGGAATCCTCCATGAAGACCTCATTGGCCGCCCTCGGGATGATGATGGCGGGTCTCGCCGCGGCCTCGCCGCGGACGCCGGCCCGCGATGCCGAGGTTCTGGCGGAATTGCCGCAGGGACTGCGCCACGCCGAGCCGTCGCGAGCCCTCGCCGCCGATCGGATCGACGTGGCCGTGCCGCTCGCCCGGGCCTACGTTGCGCGCGCACGGGCGACCGGCGATCTGCGCTTCCTGGGTTACGCCGAGGCGGCGCTCGAGCCCTGGATGCGCTCGAGCGCGCCGCCCCCGGCGGTGCTCGTCCTCCATGCCGGCATCCTGCAGAGCCGGCACGCGTTCGAGGCCTCGCTGGCGGAGCTGGACCGCGCCCTCGCGGCCCGCCCCGAAGATGCTCAGGCCTGGCTGACCCGGGCCACGGTGTTGCGCGTGCTCGGAAGATACGAGGCCGCGCTCGCCTCCTGCCGGCACCTGGAAGGAAACGCGGAGCCCGGCGTGGCGAGACTGTGCGAGCAAGGCATCCTCGGGCTCACCGGCCATCTGCGCGAAGCCTATCTCGCGATCCTGCAAATTCCGGCTGAGGCCCTCGGCGCCGAGGTGGCGGCCTGGCGCTGTTCGGAGCTCGGCGAGATGGCCGAGCGCCTCGGCGACGACACTGCCGCGGAAGGACACTTTCGCAGCGGGCTCGCGCTCGCGCCCCGCGACTTCTATACGCGGCTGGCGTACGCCGACCTGTTGCTGCGCCACGGCCGGGCGGCCGAGACCCTGACCCTGCTCGAGGACTACCAGACGATGGAACCCATGCTGCTCAGGATCGCGCTCGCGCACCGGCAGCTCCGCGACGCCGCCGGAGGCCGCGCCGAGGCGCTCCTGGCGGGCGCCTTCGAGGTCGAGGAGCGCCGCGGAGATGCGGTGCACCGTCGCGAGGAAGCGCGCTTTCTGCTCGACGTGCGGAACGACTCCCGCGGCGCGCTCCAGGCCGCGGCCGCGAACTGGCAAGTGCAGCGCGAGCCCGACGACGCCCTGATCCTGGCGCGTGCCGCGCGTGCGGCGGGTCAGCCGGACGCCGCGAAGCCCATGCAGGACTTCCTGCGCATGAACGGGTTCCAGGACGCGCGCCTGCCGGCCCCGGGCGACGCCTCGTGAAGGCACGCGACCCCGGCCTCGTCGCGCTCATGCTGCTCGCGGCCGGGATGCTGCTCGCGGGCGGCAGCGCTCGAGCGCATACGGCAAGCAACGGATTCCTGACCGTGCACGTGGACGGCGCCGAGATCAGGGGCTCGGTCGAGCTCGCGGTGCGCGACGTGGAGCTCGCGATCGGTGTCGACGCCGACGGCGACGGCAAGGTCACGTGGGGCGAGCTCCGCGCCGCGCAAGCGCGTCTCGATCGATACGTCGGGGATCATCTGACGCTCGCCGCGCGGGGACGAGATTGTCCGCTGACGCTCGAGCCCATGCGGGTCAACGACCGGGTGGACGGCTCTTACGCGTGGCTGCCGTTCACGGCGCGCTGCGCCGTGGAGCCCGCGGCTCTCACCATTCGCTACGGACTGATGCAGGGCATCGATCCCTCGCACCGGGGCCTGCTCGCCCTGGAGGCCGGCGGCAAGACTCAGACCGGCGTGCTCGCGCCCGACTCGAGCCCACTCGAGCTTTCGCTGACCGCGCCTTCCGCGTGGCGCGCGGCGACCGAATATTTCCGCGCGGGCGTCTGGCACATCTGGAGCGGGATCGATCACCTGCTCTTCCTGCTCTCCCTGCTCCTGCCGGCCGTGCTGATCCGCCGCGGCGGGCGCTGGGAGCCCGTGCCGCATGCCCGGCCGGCGCTCAACAACATCGTCAAAGTGGTCACCGCGTTCACCGTCGCGCACTCGATCACCTTGACGCTGGCGGCGCTCGATGTGGTGCGGCTGCCGACCCGGCTCACCGAATCGGTGATCGCCGCGTCCATCATCGTAGCCGCGCTCAACAACATATTCCCTTGGGTGACCGAGAGCCGCGCGCGCATCGCCTTCGCTTTCGGGTTGCTGCACGGCTTCGGCTTCGCCTCGGTGCTCGCGGACATGGGGCTTCCGCGCGATGCCCGCCTCGTTTCCCTGGTCTCGTTCAACCTCGGCATCGAGGCCGGCCAGCTCGCGGTGGTGATGATGGTGATGCCGCTCGTGTACGGCTTGAGGTCCGCCGCCCTCTATCGGCGGACGCTCATGCCCTGGGGCTCGGCCGCCATCGCCGCGCTCGCATTCGTGTGGCTGGTGCAGCGGGCGCTCCTGCCCGTCGGCTGAGCCTCTCAGGAACCCCTGGCATCCAGCACGGCGCCGGAGGGTGGGCGCGATGCCCGCAGCCGGGCCGAGATGCGCTCGGCCTCCGCCATCACGCGCAGCACGTTCTCGCCGGCCAGCTTGGCGATGTCGGCGTCCGGCCAGCCGCGCCTCATCAGCTCCTCGAGCAGGGCCGGATAGCGATCGACCCCCTCGAGGCCGACCGGCGTGTCCTCGATGCCGTCGAAGTCCGAGCCCAGGCCCACATGATCGACACCGGCGACCTTGCGAATGTGCTCGATGTGGTCAGCCACCTGCGCGAGCGTGGCGGAGGGACGCGGATGCGCCTTCTCCCACGCCTCGAGCGCCGCCTTGGCGCGCTGCGGCTGCCCGATGTAGAGACCGACATAAGGCGGCGAGTTGAAGCGCGTCCGCTCCGCCGCCTGGTCCGCGTCCCACCGATCGCGCGCCTCGGAAACGTAGCCCGGCGCGAAATTGACCATCACGACGCCGCCGTTCACGGCCACCGTTTGCAGCACGTCGTCCGGCACGTCGCGGGGATGGTCGACCAGCGCGCGCGCCGATGAGTGTGAAAAGATCACCGGCGCCTCGGTCGCCTCGAGCGCCGCGCGCATGGTTTCCGCCGATACGTGACTGATGTCGACGAGCATGCCGAGCCGGTTCATCTCGCGCACCACCTCGACCCCGAACGGGGTGAGGCCGTGATGCACCGGTGCGTCCGTCGCCGAATCCGCCCAGGCCGTATTGAGCGTATGCGTCAAGGTCATGTAGCGGGCGCCGGCGTCGTACATCTGCCGCAGCACGGCGAGCGAGTTGCCGATCTGATGCCCGCCCTCGATACCGATCATCGAGGCAATCCGGTGCGCGTGATGGATGCGCCGCACGTCTGCCGCCGTGTAGGCCATCTCGAGGTCCCGCGGATAGCGCGCCGCCATGCGCTTGACCAGGTCGATCTGCTCGAGCGTCATGCGCACGGCCTGATCGCCCTTGATGTCCGTCGGGACCCATACCGACCAGAACTGTCCACCGACCCGCCCCGCGCGAAGCCGGGGAATGTCCGTCATGAGCGCCGCGCCGCCCTCCGGCACCGGCAGATGACCGGTGTCGGAAGCGAGATCGATGGCATCGAGGTCGCCCTTGAAGCGCTCGCGGATCTCCCAGGGCAGGTCGTTGTGACCGTCGATCAGGGGCGTGCGCGCGAGGATGGCGTCGAGGCGCGCGGCATCGTCGGCCGCTCCGGCCGGGAGCGGCAATGCGGCAGCGATCCAGGTCAACCCCAGCAGACCGAGATGCGTTATCAGCGGTTGTTTCACTTTCCCCTCACTGTTAAATTATGGTTTACTAAAGGTATCGGATGTACGTCCCTGTTTTACATCTGAGTTTCACCTTCCCCCTATCGGCACTGTCTTGACAAAGTGGGGCTATTTTGTCTATACTGTCGCCATGAGCATGTTGCAGTCCCCGGACGCCGTGGAGTCAGCCGACTCCCGTCAATGCGCGGTTCTCGACGCAGCCGTGGGCGTGTTCGCGCGCTTCGGTTTTCGCAAGACCTCCATGGACGAGGTCGCCCGCGCCGCGGGCGTCTCCCGCCAGGGACTTTATCTGCAATTCGCCAACAAGGAAGAGTTGTTTCGGCGCGCCCTCGAGCACTCGCTCGATGGGCAGCTGAGCGCGGCCCGGGCCGCGTTGAGTCAGCCCCACGTTGCGCTCCAGGAGCGTTTGGCGGCGGCGTGCGACGCCTGGGCGGGCCGCTTCATCGGCGCGCTGGGGGCGGACGCTGCGGATCTCATGTGCGCGAGCACGACGCTCGCGGGCACGGCGCTCGCGCGCTACGGGGCGGAATTCGAGGCGCTGATCGCGCGCGCCGTCGACGAGTCGCCGCTGATGCGCGCCTACTCCGGGGTCGGAGTCTCATCGGTGCAGGTCGCGCGAACCTTGCACGCGGCCGCGCGCGGCTTCAAGCACGGCTCGGCCTCGCGCGAAGAATTCTTGGACGCCATGACCGCGGCGGCACGCATGATCTGCGCGCCGCTCAATTCTTAGAGGAATCTTCATGGGGAAGGCAAATCCATTCGGCTCTCACTCGACCGCGGACAAGGTGCTCGCGGGCATCGATCTCAGCGGTAAGAGCGTCGTCGTCACCGGCTGCACCTCGGGGCTCGGCTTCGAGACCATGAATGCGCTCACATCGAACGGCGCGCACGTCTTCGGCCTTGCCCGCTCTCTCGAGGATGCGGCGGCTGCCTGCCGCCGTGCCGGCCCCTTCACGACCCCGATTGCCTGCGATCTTGCGGATCTGGAGTCGGTCGCGGCCGCGGCCGATGCCATCGGGAGGCAGACGCTTCTCGATGCGATCGTGGCGAACGCCGGCATCGCCCATCTGCCGACCCCGCAGGTCCGCTATGGGGTCGAGCGGCAGTTCCTGGTCAATCACCTCGGCCATTTCGCGCTGATCCGCGCGCTCGAGCAGCAGCTTCGGCCCGGCGCCGGCCGCGTGGTGATCGTCAGCGCCAGCGCCGGCGTCAGCCACGCACCGCCGGAAGGCATCATGTTCGACAACCTCGATGGTCGCCGGTCCTACGATCCGATGACCTTCTACTCGCAGTCGAAATTCGCCAATGCGCTGCATGCCAAGGAGCTGTCGCGCCGCCTCGCGCCGCGCGGCATCATGGTGAATTCGCTCCACCCCGGCGCCGCACGCGGAACGCGCCTGCACAAGAACACGCGGCTCGCATTCCGAATCGCGCTGTCCGCCGCGCAACCCTTCATGCGATCGCCGGCGCAGGGCGCGGCCACGCAGGCGCTGCTCGCGGCCAGCCCGCTCGTCGAGGGAATCACGGGCGAATATTGGTTCAATTGCGACATCGCGCGTGCCCACCCTCTGGTGGACGATGTGCAGCTTGCGC
This sequence comes from Steroidobacteraceae bacterium, assembly GCA_036268215.1. Classification (GTDB taxonomy): domain Bacteria; phylum Pseudomonadota; class Gammaproteobacteria; order Steroidobacterales; family Steroidobacteraceae; genus Bog-1198. The sequence continues at coordinate 2,466 of DATAUO010000071.1, read as the reverse complement.
AGCGGCTGTGGGCATTCTCGGAGGACCTCATCGAGCGGCACTCCCGCCGCGCCGCCGACAAGGTCCTGTCCGAGGCGGCCTAGCTCACTTCTGCGCGAGATTCTGGGCCGCGAACTCCCAATTGGCCAGCTTGTCGATCACCGCATTGACGTGATCGGGGCGCTTGTTCTGGTAGTCCAGATAGTACGCATGCTCCCACACGTCGATGGTGAAGAGCGGCTTGGAGCTGCCGGTGAGCGGATTTTGCGCATTGGAGGTCTTGGAGATCTTGAGACGATCGCCCTCGAGCACGAGCCAGGCCCAGCCGCTGCCGAATTGACCGACGGCCGCCTTGGCGAGCTCCTTCTTGCAGGCCTCGACGCTGCCGAAGGCGGCCTCCATCAGCTTCTTCAGCGTTGCGGGCGGCTCGCCGCCGCCCTTCGGCTTCAAGCACTTCCAGTAGAAATCATGGTTCCACACCTGGGCGGCATTGTTGAAGAGCTCGGCGTGCTCGGGCTCCCGGGAGGTTGCCTTGATGATCTCCTCCAGTGACATGTCGGCGAAATCCGTGCCATCGATGAGCTTGTTGGTGGTCTCGACGTAGGTCTTGTGATGCTTGCCGTGGTGGAAGCTCAAGGTCTTCGCCGAAATGACCGGCTCGAGGGCGCTCTCCGGGTACGGAAGCGGGGGCAAGGTGATGGCGGACGCAGCGGTGGCCGAGTTCATTGGCGCTCCTTGGTTGGATGGACGTGGATGCTGTCACCGTAATGCGCGCGCGCCTGCGTCGCCAGCGGCGTCGACCGAACCTTCGAGTAGGCATGCGCCGACGCCGGCTCGTAACGGTCGCCGGATCAAAATACGTAGGGCACCACCATCGCGTAGCGGCAGTTGCGGGCAGCCGCAGGCATCGCGCGCGCGCCACCCGGGATGCCGGAACCGTGCGCGGCGCCGCTCTCCCGCTCCGCATGCGCGCTTTCGTCGCGATGCGCACCGGGCGCGCAGAACTTGACATCGCCGCTCTGGGAGACCATGCGCACGCGGCCGTGTCCCTCGCCGCTCGAGAACTGCAGGTGCGACCCCGGGCCGTATTTGGGCTGCGTCGGCTTTGGGCCGAAGCAGTTCTCGATCGTGCCGCTCAAGGTACGTGCGTCGAATTGGGCGTCCGGAACGGCCGCGAACTTGAAGGTCGCATCCCCGCTCACGGATTCGCTCTCGATCTGGCCGCCCGCCTTGAGCGACAGCTCCACCGAGATGTCGCCGGATACGCTCTTGAATCGTCCGCGGCTCACCTCGCCGAGCTCGAGCTTGGCGGTGCCGCTCACCGTGCTCGCGTCCACTTCGCCTCCGCCCCCCTTGATGAGGACGTCGCCGCTGGTGGTGGAGAGCTCCATGCTCTTCGCCGACGGCGTCTCCAGATGGATGTGGCCGCTGACCGTGGTGACCTCCACCGACCCGCTGTTCGCGCTCCCCTTCACGTCGCCGCTGATCGACTGTACCTTGAGATCCCCGCTCAAGCCTCCGACCTTGAGACCGGCGCTCACCAGCGAGGCCGACACCATGCTGTGCGCAGGCACGTGCACCACGAGGCGCGCATCGCCGTCGAGGCTCCAGCCATGCGGGCTGCGCATGATCACCTGGATCGAGGTGTGGCTGCCCGAGGTGGTCACATCGACGCGGTCGACTCCGTCGCCGGCGCTGCCGCCCACGTCGATCTCGCTGCGATCCCACCCGTCGACCTCCACGGATCCCGCGGTGTTCACGATCTCCACCGTGCCCTGCGGATCGGCGGCTCGATGCTCCTGGACCGTGCGGCTCGCCCGCACCGGCGTCCACAGGAGCAGCCCGGCGGCTGCCGCCGATAGCGCGACCGCCGCATGCCGGCCCGAAGGGCGGCGGAGAATGCGGGCTTTCGCCCCGAAGATCTCAGCGTTCATATCAGGTCCTCGTCATGGTGTGTTGAGTACCGCGTACCACGCGGTCATACAGATCCAGCTCGTCCCGTCCCGTGCTTTGCCACAGCTGCTCGAGCACCGGGCTCGACGGGTCGAGCGCGAGCGCCTTGGCGATGTCCAGGTGTGCCTTGCGGATCGCCGCGAGACTCGCCTCGACCCGTGCGCGCGTCTCCGGGTCGAGCTGCGCGAGCCGTTGCCGAAAGCTCACCTCGAGGGTGGCCCGGGCCGACAAATACGCGGGGTCGCGCGGCTCCTGAAACAGCGAGGAGGCATTTGCCGCCACGGCGGTCTCGTCGGGACGCGAATGCACCACCGCCCAGGTCACCGTGCCGGCGATGCAGGCGCCGGCCAACGCCGCCGCGGCCGCCAGCACCGCACGATGCGGGCGCCGGGGGCTCAGGCGCGCCGAGATCTCGGGCCACAGATTTCGCTGCGGAGGCACCTCGAGCGGCAGCGCCGCCAAGTGTTCGTCGAGCGGCCCTTGCATTGATTCCCTCATGGCTCCTCCAATCCCAGCGCCGCGGACAGGAGACCG
>DATAUO010000070.1:0-4867 GCA_036268215.1 Steroidobacteraceae bacterium | reverse complement strand
TGCAAAGGGGCAAATATCCGCGTGGCGTGGGGGCGCCCTTGCCGATAGAATTCCGAGGTCTGGAGTTCCCCATGAAGCCTCTCGCATCCAGCCCCCGCAATCAGGTCGGGAGCTTCGTGTCCGGTTATCGCATCGTCCCGCGAGGCGAGGGCGCCCCGGCCGGTTGACTCGATGGATGGACGGCTTTGCGGCGCGACGCCATTGACGGGCGCTGCCGCCCCGCATGGCTTTGAGACAGGCGCGTGCAATGAAGCTCGACAACATCTCCTTCGAAACGGTGGACTGGCAGTCGGTCACACCCGTCCCGCATCCCGGTGAGCAGGGGACGGCGTTATGGCGGACGCGCTTCTTCGGCGAGATTCGCGTGCGCATGGTGGAGTACACCGCCGGCTATTGCGCCGATCACTGGTGCGGCAAGGGTCACTTGCTGCTTTGCGTTCGCGGCGAGCTGCACACCGAGCTCGAGAACGGGCGCGTGGTCGTGCTGCGCCAGGGTATGGGTTACTACGTCGCGGATGCGACCCTGCCGCACCGCTCGTCCGCGCCCTCGGGCGCAACCCTGTACATCGTCGACTGACCCCCGCGGGGCCTACAGCACCGCGATCAGCACCCCGAACACGGCGTAAAGTCCCGCGAGCGGAACGAGCCAGCGCGCGCGGACCTCCCGCCTCGCGAACAGGACGAGCAACACGATCACGGCGGACATGGTCACTAGCCCGGAGACGGTCAAGGCGGTCGAGAACATCCAGGGCGTGAAAATGAGACCGAGCGCGGTCGGTATGGTTGCCTGAATCATCATCGCGCCCGAGATGTTCGCGAGCGCGAGCCGCTCCTTGCCCTGGCGCACCCAGATCAGGGCATTCATGGTCTCGGGGAGCTCGGTGGCAATGGGAGAGAGCAGCAGCGCGACCAGCTGGGGCGACAGTCCCGCCGCGCGGCCGATGGTCTCGAGCTGCCCGACGAACACCTTCGATGCCGCCGCGATCACGAGCAATGCGATGAGGGTCTGGGCGAGCGGCCAGAACAGCCCGGGATCGCCTGTGGAGTGCAGCTTCAAGGGCTCGAGGTCCTCGACCGAGGCCACGCTCGCGCCGCGCAGCTCGCTCCACAAATAAGCCGCGTAGGCCAGCAGGAACAAGCTGCCGAGCCACGGCTTCCAGGCGAACGCGACCAGGCCGAGCGCCACCTTGGCGATGAACAGCGCCAGGAACCCGGCCTGATCGCGCCGTAGGCGCCGAGCATCGCAGGCGATGACGGCCTCCGCCCGGCCGAGGCGCCGACGGTTCCACAAGAGGCCGACGCCCACCACCGCATACGAGATCGTCGCGAGCACCAGCGGGCCGCCGAGCGCCGCGCCGACGCCGATGTCCTTGGCGGCGGCGTTGCGTCCGAACACCACGGCGACGAACGTGACCGCGCTCTCGGGAAGCGCGGTGCCGAAGGCCGCAAGGATGGTGCCGGTGGCGGTCTCGCCCACGCCGAGCTTCCTGCCCAGCCACTCGACCCCGTTGACGAAGAAATCGCACGCGAAGTAGATCGCGGCCGCCGATCCCAGAAAGAGCACGAATGTGAGCATGAAGCGCTCCAGTATACGATGGCGGACGGATGCGACTGTCGATGAGGACTCTTGAGGAGGGGCACCCGTGGATGAGCGCGAGGGACGCGACGACGATATGAATTCGAAAGCGGTCGACGAGCACTACGCGAAGCATCTGGGTCCGGTGTACACCTGGATGATGGGCGGGATCGACGCCGCGCTCGCGCGTGCCGCCGCAGAGATCGATGCGCTCGACTTAGCGGGCCGCGGCATCGGGCCCGGCACCGCGGTCGACCTCGGCGCGGGCTTTGGGGCGCACGCATTGACGCTGGCCAGGAGCGGCTGGTCCGTGCTCGCCATCGACAGTTGCGTGCACCTCTTGGACGAGCTCGAAGCGCAACGCCAGGGGCTCCCGTTGAGGGCGGTCAAAGCCGACCTGGTGCAGTTTCGGCAGCTGCACCGCGCACCGGCACAGCTCATCCTCTGCATGGGCGACACGCTCACCCATCTCTGCGACCGCGGCGCCGTGGAGATGCTCCTCGGCGAGGTCGCGGCGACGCTCGCGCCGGGCGGCCTTTTCGCCGCGACCTTCCGCGACTACGTCTCGTCCCCGCTGCGAGACGATGCGCGCTTCGTCCCCGTCCGGAGCGATGCGGATCGCATTCTGACCTGCATGGTCGAGGACGGGCCTGCGAGGGTGACGGTGCACGATCTGCTGCACACCCGCGCGGACGGCGACTGGCGCCTCGAGGTCGGCAGCTACCCGAAGCTCAAGCTCGATCCGGACTGGGTGGCGGCGAAGCTCGACGCCCTCGGCCTCGAGCTCGAGCGCGGCAGGACGGCGAGCGGAATGGTGCGCATGGTCGCGCGAGCTCCCGGGTGATCCGACCTTCGCCTGCCGTGACGCGCGCCGTTCGTCGATTTCGTTGCGTGCCTACGTCACGCCGTCCGCGATCCGCTTCAACCCGGCCTCGATCGACCGGCGCACCTCGTCGTTGAGGTCGCGGGGATTCTTGCCGGTGGGATCGATGGGCTCGCCGATGACCACGCGGATCGTGCCCGGCTTCTTCATGAAGCCGCGCCGTCGCCAGAACGTGCCGGCGTTGTGCGACATCGGTACGATACTTTTGCCGGAAGCGATGGCGAGCAACGCGCCGCTGACGCCGAACCGGCGCGTCTCGCCCTCGACGACGCGAGTGCCTTCCGGAAATATGACGATCCAGAGTCCGTCGTCGAGACGCGCCTTCCCTTGCTCGATGACCTGATTGACCGAGCGATGTCCCTCGCCGCGATTGATCGCGATCGGCCGCAGCATCTTGAGCCCCCAGCCGACGAATGGAATCCACATCAGCTCGCGCTTCAACACCCACACGTGCGGCGGGAAGAACAGGAACGGCGCGACGGTCTCCCACGCCGAGGTGTGATTGCTCATGACGATGTGATTGCCGGCCGGGATGCGCTCGCGGCCCTCGACCTCGTATTTGAGACCGCAGAGGCGCTCGAGCACCCAGAGCAGCGTTCGCGCCCAGCCGCGCGCCATGGCGAACTCGGAGCGATGCGGCAGCCAGAAGCAGAGCGCCATGGTGAAGCCCCAGAGACAGGCCGACGCCATCATGAACCCGGTGAACAACAACGACCGGAAGCGCTGCATGAGTCAGGATCCGGTAACGCCGCGGATGAGGCCGTCGCGCATGCTCATGGCGCCGCCGGCCCTAGCCGGGAAGCCGCGACAGGTCGGCGACGTGTACGAGCAATTTCTGCACGTCCGTCAGCAAGGCGAGCCGATTGTTGCGCCGGCCGGCATCCTCATCCATGACCATGACGCGATCGAAGAATTCATCGATGGGCGCGCGCAGCGCGACCAACGCATGCAAGGATTCGGCGTAACGTCGGGCGGCGGCCGCGCTCTGCACCGGCCCTTGCAGGGCCTTGACCGCCCGATACAGGCTTCGCTCGGCGTCCTCGGTGAGACGCTCCTCGTCCACGCGCGCGGCGGATTGCAGCGAAGCCTTCTTGAGAATGTTGGCGATGCGCTTGTTGACCGCGGCGAGCACGGCAGCCTCGGGCAGGGTAAGAAACGCCTTGAGCGCCGTGAGGCGCGTGAGGGCGTCCAGCGGCGAGCCCGGCCGATTCGCCAGCACGGCATCGAGCATTTCAGGAGTGGTTCCGGCTTGCTCGAGCAGGAGCCCTCGGAAGCGCTCGGCCATGAAATCGTAGACCTCGTCGGCCACGCCGGCCCTGGCGACCGGCTGCAGCGCGGCGGCCTCGCGCAACAGCGCGCTGAGATCGAGATCGAGCCCGCCCTCGATGAGGATGCGCAGCGCGCCGAGCGCGGCGCGGCGCAATCCGAACGGGTCCTTGGCGCCCGTCGGACGCTGATCGATGGCGAAGATGCCGACCAGGGTGTCGATCTTGTCCGCCAGTGCGACCGCCTGCCCGGTCTTGGTTCCGGGCAGCGCATCGCCCGCGAATCTCGGCCGGTAGTGCTCCTCGATCGCGCGGCACAACTCCTCGGGCCGGCCCTCGGCCTCGGCGTAGTAGCGGCCCATGGTTCCCTGCAGCTCCGGGAACTCGCCCACCATCGCCGTCATGAGATCCGCCTTGGCGAGCGCGGCGGCTTGGTCGGTGAGCGCGCCGGCACCGATGCGCCGGCCGATCGATGCCGCCAGCGCAACGAGACGCCGGGCTTTGTCGGCGTAGGTGCCGAGCTTGGCCTGGAACACCATCCCGGCGAGCTTGGCGGCATGGTCGGCGAGCGGGATCCTGCGATCCTGCTCCCAGAAGAACGCGGCGTCCGAGAGGCGCGGGCGCACCACGCGCTCGTTGCCCTCGCGCACCTTGGCGGGATCGCGGCTCTCGATGTTGCTGACCGTGATGAACCACCCCGAAAGGCGGCCGTCCACGCCCTGCACCGGAAAGTAACGCTGATGATCCTGAATGGTGGCGATCACCACCTCGCGAGGCAGCGTCAGGAACCGGCGCTCGAACTGGCCCGCGATGGGCACCGGCCATTCGACCAGCGCGGTGACCTCGTCGAGCAGGGCTTCGTCCATCAGCGCCGTTCCGCCGCAGCCGGCCGCGGCCATGACGACTTGCGCTCGGATGAGGTCGCGCCGCTCCGCGAAGTCGGCGACCACCTTGGCGCGCTTGAGGCGGCTCACGTAGCGCGCCGGCGATGCGAGCTCGATCGGCCTCGGCGCGTGGAAGCGATGTCCCCGCGTCACGCGGCCGGAGGCCAGTCCCAGCACCTCGACCGGAACGACATCCTCGCCGAACAGCAGCACGACCGCGTGCACGGGGCGCACGAACTCGGCATCGCGCGCGCCCCAG
>DATAUO010000069.1:0-22002 GCA_036268215.1 Steroidobacteraceae bacterium | reverse complement strand
TCCGTCGTAACCCACCTCGATCTCCTCCTCGGCTTCCTCCTGCTCGGGGTTATGGGCCTGCACCGTGACGGCGTTCTTTTTGACGTTGATGCGGATGCCGCGGTACTTCTCGTTCGAGAGAATGGCGGTTCTTTGCAAGGCTTGGCGCAAAACGTCGCGATCAGCACGGATGGCCGCGGAGGGCGCCGCGGGAATGACGCGCGAATACTCCGGGAATCGACCGTCGATCAGCTTGGAAGTGAAGCGAACATCACCGATCTGAGCGCGAACGTGATTGGTACCAATGGCAAGCTCTGCCACCCCCTCGTCGGTGAGCACCCGCTGCAGCTCCAAGACGCCTTTGCGCGGTACGATGACCTGCTGCGATGCCTTGGCTTTGGCGGCCAGGGCCGTCTCGCAGAGCGCCAAACGATGACCGTCGGTGGCGACCGCCCGCAGATTGCTGCCATCGATCTCGAGCAACATGCCGTTCAGGTAGTAGCGAACGTCCTGCTGCGCCATCGAGAAATGCGTCTTCTCGAGCAATCGCTGCAATTCCCTGCGAGATACCTGCACGATCTGCGAAGCATTGATGTCCTCGATGACCGGAAATTCCGCGGCGGGCAGGGTCGACAGGCTGAAGCGGCTGCGCCCCGCCTTGATGATCACCTTCTCAGCCTCGACCGACAGCGAGACATTGAGCTTCTCGGGAAGCGCACGCAGGATGTCCAGAAGCTTGCGTCCGGGAACGGTGATGTCGCCTGCTTCCTGCACCGTCACTTCCGTCGAGGCCACCAGCTCGACCTCGAGGTCGGTCGCCGTGATCGACAGCTGACCTTCACGCACACCCAGCAGCACGTTCGCCAGTACCGGCATGGTTTGGCGACGTTCCACGACACCGATCACCGCCTGCAAGGGTCCCAAAAGCTTTTCGCGTTCCGCCGTCAATTTCATGGACTCACCGTTCTTCTGTCTTAAGTATTAATCTGAAAGAGATAATTACTATGATTATTAGCCGGCCGCAAAGGCCTGGATAAGTACATTTTCGCTATATTCTTCAACAGCTTGAGATATCAACAACCCGGGGACATCCCCACCCATCGCTTGTAGAGAAACTGTCGCCGACCTGTGGATAGCTTTATCCACAGAGTCATCCACAGCTTCTCCCACTCTATCCCGCCAGGGTTCTCAACAGGTTCATATAGTCCTCTCCGATGCGCCGCTCCGTCTCCCTGAGCTCCTTCACGCGCCTGCAGGCGTGCAGCACCGTCGTGTGATCGCGCCCCCCGAAGGCATCGCCGATCTCGGGCAGGCTGTAATTCGTCAGCTCTTTCGCGAGCGCCATCGCCACCTGGCGGGGGCGCGCGATGGAGCGGCTGCGCCGCTTGGACATGAGCTCGGCGATGCGGATCTTGTAGTACTCGGCAACCGTTTTTTGGATATTTTCGACGGTGACCAGCTTTTCCTGCAGCGCCAGCACGTCCCTCAAGGCCTCCTTGACCAGGTCCAGCGTGATCGGACGCCCGGTGAATTCGGAGGTCGCGACCACGCGACGCAAGGCGCCCTCCAGCTCGCGCACGTTCGAGCGAATGCGCTTCGCGATGAAAAACGCGACTTCCTCCGGCAGATCCACGAGCGCCGCCGCCGCCTTGCTCATGAGAATGGCCACGCAGGTCTCGAGCTCCGGCGGCTCGATCGCCACGGTCAGGCCCCAGCCGAACCGCGATTTCAACCGCTCCTCGAGCCCGTCGACCTCCTTGGGGTAGCGGTCGCACGTCAGGATCACCTGTTGCTGGCTCTCCATGAGCGCGTTGAACGTGTGGAAGAACTCCTCCTGGGAACGATCCTTGCCCGCGAAGAACTGGATGTCGTCGATCAGCAGGGCATCCAACGAGCGATATGCCTGCTTGAAATCGTTGATGGTGTTGTGCTGCAAGGATCTGACCATGTCGCTGACGAAGCGCTCGCTGTGCACGTAGGCGAGCCGGGCTTGCGAGTTGCGCTCCTTCAGCTTGTTGGCCACCGCATGCATCAGGTGTGTCTTTCCGAGCCCGACGCCGCCATAGATGAACAACGGGTTGTAGGCCTTGCCCGGGTTGCCGGCCACCTGGATCGCCGCGGCCCGGGCGAGCTGGTTGCTCTTGCCTTCGACGAAGCTGTCGAACGTGAAGTTGGCATTGATGGGCGCGCCCGGCGCCGATGGCCCGGGTCTGCGCGCCTTGGGCGGACCGGAGGGGCTCTCCGTTCCGTTCAAAGGAGCGTGCGGCTCGCCGCTGCGGGTGCCCACATCGACCACCACGTCGGGCGCCGGCGCTTCCGTGAACGCTCCGACCAACTCCTTGATGCGCGGGAGCAGGTTCTGTCCCAACCAATCGACGACATAATGATTCGGCGCCAGCAGCCTCAATTCGCCGTCGCGCTGGACGGCTTGCAGGGGCCGCACCCAGGTGTTGAACTGCCGCTCCGGGAGTTCGCTCTCGAGCACTCGCAGACAGCGGTTCCACAGCGGCTCCGGCAAGAGCGCTCTCCCAAAAGATGGCGGGGCAATTCGACGAAAGGGCGCAAAGTCTAGCTCCAACTGGGAGGGGCGTCTATTGACACATCCGGGGGCCCTTGAGTACCCTTGCCGCCTCTCAAAAGCCCCCAATTCATTGATTCGGCCCGTGGTTTTGTTCGAGTGGCGCCATGAAACGTACTTTCAATCCCAGCAATATCCATCGGGCCCGCACCCACGGCTTCCGCGCACGCATGGCCACGAAGAGTGGACGTCGCGTGTTGGCTCGTCGCCGCGCCAAGGGCCGCAAGCGTCTGTGCCCCTGACAGCGGGCTGACTCCCGATCCGTAAGCTCAACTTCGCGCCGCGCATGCGCTTGCACCAGCCGGCCGAATTTCGCGACGTAAAGCGGCGCGGCCAGAGGATCATGGACGCGTTTTTCACACTGTCGGTGCTCGCCAATCGCGAGGGCCATCCTCGGTTGGGATTGAGCATTGCCACGAAAACCTTTGGCGGCGCGGTCGAGCGCAATCGAATCAAGCGCATCACGCGAGAGTCGTTTCGTTTGAGCCAATGCAGCTTGCCGCCGGTCGATGTCACGGTCTCCGCCCGGGATTCGGCGGGCCGCGCGAGCCAAAGCGAGCTGCGCACGAGTCTCGATCGGCACTGGAAAGCCATCGCGCAGAAATGTTGAAGCCCCGTCATGCGTTGCTCTGGATCATCCGCGGCTATCAGCTCGCGTTGAGCCCGTTGCTCGGGCCGAGATGCCGTTTTTATCCGAGCTGCTCCTGCTATGCGCACGCGGCCATCGAGCGGTTCGGCGTCTGGCGCGGCGGCGCGCTCGCCGCGCGGCGGCTGCTGCGTTGTCATCCGTTTCACGAGGGCGGCTACGACCCCGTGCCCGATCGGATCGGGAGCCGCGAGAGCATGAGCAATGCCTAACACGCGCATTCTCCTCTGGGTCGCGCTCGGGCTGATCCTGTTCTACAACTACCAGGCCTGGATGCACGACTATCAGGCGCCCGCGGCCGCGCTGTCCGGATCGTCGACGACCTCGAGCACCGCGAGAGACTCCGTGCCCGACGCCGTGAGCTCGGATGCCGCGAGCTCGGCCGCCGCGAGCTCGGCCGCAGCCACGCCGCAGGCGCCCGCGACGGCGCCTTCCGCCGCGGCCGCGAGCGAAGCATCGCCGCCCGTCGCCGGCGCGACCCCGTCCGGTCCGGCCGGCGCGCCGACCGTCCCCGAAAACGGGACGCCCATCCGAGTGAAGACGGACGTCCTCGACCTCGTGATCAACTTGAAGGGCGGCGAGATCGATCAGGCCGACCTGACCCAGTACCCGCTGCACAAGGACACGCCGAATGTTCCGGTGCGGCTCATGAGCCGCGAGCCGCCGGATGCGCTCTACTTGTTGCAGACCGGGCTCTTCGGTGTCGACGGCAAGGATGCGCCCACGCATTCCGCCGCTTGGACGGCGGCTCAATCGTCCTTCGAACTCGCGCCCGGCGCGGGTGAGCTCCGTGTTCCCCTGACCTGGGACGACGGCCAAGGTCTCAAGATCACCAAGACCTTCGTGCTGAAGCGCGGCCAGTACGCCGTCGGCCTGGTCTACGACATCGACAACGGCGGTGCCGCCCCGCGCAAGCTCGAGCCGTACTCGCAGATCGTGCGCCACTGGGAACACCCCTCCCGCTCCTACTTCAACGTGGAGACCTACTCGTTCAAGGGGCCCGCGGTGTTCGAGGACAACAAGTTCCACGAGCTCGACGTGGAGAGCGCCAACGACCGCGGCTTTACCGGCACCATCACCAACGGTTGGCTGGCCTCGCTGCAGCATCAGTTCGTCTCGGCCGTGGTGCCGCCGCCGGATCAGCCGTATCGGTACGCCCTCAAGGTGGTCGACAAGCAATACGTGCTGAGCGCGGCGGGCCCCGTGGCCGATGTGCCCGCCGGCGGCAAGGCGGAGCTGCGCGAGACGCTGTTCGTCGGACCGAAGCTCCAGGCGCAGCTCGCATCCGCCGCCCCCCATCTCGAGCGCACCGTCGACTTCGGCAGACTCACCGTGGTCGCGCAACCGTTGTTCTCCGCTCTCAACTGGGTGCACGGAATCGTCGGCAACTGGGGCTGGTCGATCATCATCGTCACCACCCTGATCAAGCTGCTGTTCTACCCCCTGAGCCAGGCGAGCGGACGCTCCATGGCCAAGATGCGCACCGTCGCGCCGCGCATGAAACAGATCCAGGAGACGTTCAAGGACGATCGCGAGAAGCTCGGCCGCGCCATGATGGAGCTGTACAAGAAGGAGAAGATCAATCCGTTGGCGGGCTGCTTGCCCATGGTGGTGCAGATCCCCGTGTTCATCTCCTTCTATCGCGTGCTGATCGAGAGCGTCGAGATGCGCCAGGCGCCGTTCCTGCTCTGGGTCAACGATCTGTCTTCCCGCGATCCCTACTTCGTGCTGCCGCTGATCATGGGCGGCGCGATGTACGGACAGTTCCGGCTGAATCCGCCGCAGGCCGATCCCACCCAGCAGAAGATCATGCAGTTCATGCCGATCGTCATGACCGCGTCCATGATGTGGTTCCCGGTCGGACTCGTGCTCTACTGGTTGACGAACACGCTGTTGACCATCCTGCAGCAATGGCGCATCAACAAGGTGGTCGAGAACGCGGCCAAGCCGCGGGACTGATTCCAAGGCAGATCGGCGCGGGTCAAAGCCAACCTCGGGCGAAATCGTGACAAACCCCGACACCATCGTCGCCGTCGCCAGCGCTCCTGGACGGGGTGCGATCGGCGTCATCCGGGTCTCGGGTCCCCTGGTGCCGCGAGTCGCGGCGGCTCTCCTCGGCGCTCTGCCGCCGCCCCGACACGCGAGCCTGTGCCGATTCAAGGACGGAAGCGGGCAGACGCTCGATGAAGGGCTCGCGTTGTACTTCCCCTCACCCGCCTCCTATACCGGGGAGGACACGCTCGAGCTGCAGGGCCACGGCGGCCCGCTGATCCTCGATCTCATGGTCCGCCGCCTCGTCGAGCTCGGCTGCCGCCCCGCGCGGCCCGGCGAGTTCAGCGAGCGCGCCTTCCTGAACGGCAAGATGGACATGGCCCAGGCGGAGGCCGTCGCCGACCTGATCGATGCCGCGAGCAGCGCCGCCGCGCGCGCCGCAGTGCGCTCGCTGCAAGGCGAATTCTCCACGCGCCTCGCGGCGCTCGCCGCCGAGATCACGGCGCTGCGCGTGTACGTCGAGGCCGCCATCGACTTCCCCGACGAAGAGGTCGACTTTCTGTCGGACGGCGCCTTGCAGACGCGCCTCGCCGCCGTGTTTTGCGCGTTCGATTCCATCGCCGCGGCCGCGCGCCAAGGCGTGCTGCTGCGCGAGGGGCTGCACGTGGTCATCGCCGGGCCGCCGAATGCCGGCAAGTCGAGCCTGTTGAATCGCCTCGCGGGCGATGACGTTGCCATCGTCGCGGACGTGCCTGGCACCACCCGCGACGTGTTGCGGCACGAGCTGCATATCGACGGACTGCCGCTCAAGATCGCCGACACCGCCGGACTTCGCACGTCGGACGATACCGTCGAGGCCGAAGGCGTGCGCCGGGCGCTCCGCGAGATCGGCCGCGCCGATCGCGTGCTCTATGTCGTCGATGCGTCAGCGGCGGACGATACCGCCGCGACGGCCGATTTCGGCGTCCCCGTCACCCTGGTGTTGAACAAGATCGATCTCATCGCCGCCGAGCCCCGCCTCGACGAGAGCGCCGCTCCGCCGCGCGTCTGGTTGAGCGCGCGCAGCGGTGCGGGTGTCGACCTCTTGCGCCGGCATTTGAAGTCGACGCTCGGCTACACCGACGCGGAATCCGGCGTGTTCACGGCGCGTCGCCGGCACCTCGATGCGCTCGAGCGCGCGCGGCGCCACGTCGAGGCCGCCGCCGGCGCACTCGGGCAGCGCCGCGCATTCGAGCTGTTCGCGGAGGACCTGCGCCTCGCTCAGCGCGCGCTCGGCGAGATCACGGGCGAGTTCACCAGCGAGGATCTGCTCGGCGAGATTTTCGGGAGTTTTTGCATCGGGAAGTAAGCAGGACATCCGCGGACGTCAGCAGGATCCCGTGCCTCGAAAGTTCCCGGCTCAGACGCCTTGGCCGTGGGTGAGGTCGGGCGGCTGCAGCTCGGCCAGCTCGCTATCGGTGAGCCGCGCCAGCCGCGCGCATACGCCGAGCGTCGCGAGCACGGCCAAGGTGACCCCGGCGGTGATGAGCGGAAAGCGCCAGAACAGCCAAAGCATGGTGCCGGCCGATAGGATAAGAATGGCGAACAGCGCCGCGATCTTCGCGCGAACATGCGAACCAGCCATGCCAACTCCCCCGAATCAGCGTTTCCCCGCCCTCTTTATACCGCGTTCGCTATTAAACGACCATACAGCAAGACCCCTAAATCGCCGGAGGCCTCCCCGGCCCAGGACCGCCGGTCAGCCGAGCAGGGTCTCCCGCCGCCAGTGCCGGGCGGTGAGAGCGATCAGCAGCGCCGCCAGCGACAGCGAGGCGAGAGCCGAAACCGCGACATCCAAGGGCGCCACCGGCTGGTCCTTGAGAACGCTGGTCATGAGGAGGTGCTGGCTCAGCGACGGGATCAACATCAGCGAGCTCTTGGGCTTCAAGGAATAGAGACCGGCAAAGATGATGGGCATCGTCGGCACCAGCAGCACCAGCGAAAGGTAGGTCTGCGCCTCGCGGTAGCTCCGCGTGAAGGAGGCCACGAAGGTCATGAGGGCCGCTCCGAGGGGCACGAACGGCAGGCAAATGGCGAAGCAAACGGCCGCCGTGCCGACGTTCAGATTGGTGCTCATCCCCAGCCGCTCCAGCGGCACGAAGCGGAACGCGGCCACGAACGCCGTGAGGCTCAAGGCGAGCGAAATGCACATATAGGCCGAGGTCGCCGCGATCTTTCCGCCGACCAAGCTCGCCCGGCCCACGGGCACGCAGAGCAGGGGCTCCAATGAGCCGCGCTCGCGCTCGCCGGCCGTGCAGTCGATGGCCAGATAAAGCCCTCCCATCAGGATCGCGAACAGCACGAAATAGGTCATGGACCCCAGCACGATGACCGCGCGGCCGGCCGGGGTCGCCACGTCGATGTCATTGACCGCAACCGGCACCGTCAGCAGCGGGTCGACGCCGCGAATCTCCAGCCGCAGCTGGGCGACCGCGCTCGAATAACCCGCGAGCGCCGCCCGCGCCCGATCCGCATGCTTGCGCGCCTGGCTGTCGGCGCTGTCCGCGAACAACAGCACCGGAGCCGGCGCGCCCGCGGAGAAGCGTGCGGGATAGTTCTCCGGGATCAAGAGCACGACGGCCGCCGCACCCCCACGAACCGCGCTGCGCGCGCCATCCTCGGAGAGCGTCCGGCGGGAGATGACGACAGCCCTGCCTTCCAGGTAGCGAAGCAGTCCCGGCGCCCGCTCGCCGCCCGAGAGGGTGATCTTGAGGGGCTCATCGGACTCGGTGACGCTTTGATTCAGCATCCGAGAGACCAAGAGACCGAAGAGCAGGGGTCCGAACAGCGGCCCGAACAGGAGCGCGGACATGATGGTGCGGCGGTCGCGCAGGTTCTCGCGAAACTCCTTGGCGAGGACGATGAGCAGCCCGCCCATCAGGAGAGGCCCTCGGCACCGTCCAGAATCCTGAGGAACGCCTCCTCGAGCGAGGGCGCCCCCTGGCGAAGCGATGCCACCGTCGCGTCGGCGAGCACCGCGCCGCGGCCGATGATGACCACCCGGTCGCAGAGCGCGGCGACCTCCTGCATGACGTGCGAGGAGAACAGCACGCATCGTCCCTCGGCTTTGAGGTCGAGCAGCATCGCGCGCAAGTTGCGGATGGCCATCACGTCCAGGCCGTTGGTCGGCTCGTCCAGGATCAGGTTGCGGGGGTCGTGCACCAGCGCCCGGGCCAGCGCCACCTTGATGCGTTGTCCTTGCGAGAAGCCCTTGGCGCGCCGATCGATGAAATCCTGCATGCCGAGCACGCGGCAGAGCTCCGCGACGCGCGCGTCCATCCGAGCGGAGGAGAGTCCTTGCAGGGCGCCGAAGTAGCGGATGTTCTCCCGCGCGGTGAGGTTGTTGTACAGCCCGGCCCCGTGAGGCAGGACGCCGAGGCGCGCGCGAGCCGCGAACGGCTGCTCGGCGACGTCGAGCTCATCGATGTGGGCGCTGCCGCCGTCGGGCGCGAATATTCCGTAAAGCATGCGCAAGGTGGTCGACTTGCCGGCGCCGTTCGGACCCAGGAAGCCGGTGATCTCCCCGTCGCGCGCCACGAAAGAGGCATCTCGAACCGCGGCGACCGCGCCGAATCGCTTGCTCAGCGCGCGGGCTTCGATCATGGCGCCGGACCTTCGCTGCTCACGAAGAAGGGCGCGGGTCGATGGCGCTCGAGGCAGCGGGTGTCGAGCTTTTCCGGCGCGCGTGATTCCAGGAATTGCGCCATCAGGAAAGGAACGCAGCCGGTGGCGAGCTGGCCGTGTCCCTCGCCGCTGAGAACCAGGTGCAGATGATGGGCGAGGCCGCGCGCCGCCCTCTCCGCATCCGCCGGAGGCGTGACCGGATCGGCTTCCCCCGAGAGCAGCAGCGTCGGGACGGCGCTCCGGAGCGGCGCATGCAGGTCCGCGTCCACGGCGCCTCGCGGCCAGATCTTGCAGATCTCCTCGAATGCGTCGACCTGGTCCGCGCCCTGATAGGTCTTCGCCAGAGCCGCGCGGTCGATGCCGGCATCGCGATAGAAGGGCACGTCCTCGCTGCAGATCACGGAATTCTGCATGCCGGTCGCCAGCTGATCGCGCACCTGGCGCGCGGTCATGATGACCTGCGCCGCCAGCGGCCCGAGCGCGCCCTGAGTGCCTCGATGAATGAGCACCGGCAGCAGCGATGCCTGCGTCGCGCTGTACGACAGGAAGCGCAGGCTGGCGCTCAGCATCCCGCGATTGAACTCGATCTCGAGCGGCATCCCGCTCGACGGGTCGTCGATGGTGAGCGGCGTCATGCGCGGTCCGAAGGCCTGCCGCAGCGATCCGAGGTCCTGCGCGAGGGCCGGGAACGCGTGCGCGCAGGGCGGCGAAGCCGCGCAGCGCGCGACGATCGCGTCGAGCGCTCTCTCTGCGTAGATCGGGGTGTCGGGTCCGATGACCTCCTCGGGAGCGGTGACCCCATCGAGAATCGCGGCCTCGGTCGCGGACGGGTAGCGGCGCATGTAGAGCTGCGCCACGCGCGTCCCGTACGACGCGCCGTACAGATCGATGCGCGGGTACCCGAGGGCCTCGCGCACCGCGTCGAGGTCCTTGACCGCTTCGCCGGTGGTGAAGAAGCGCACGCGGTCGCCGTGCCTGGCAAGGCAGCGGGTCGTGACGTCGCGAGCCTCGGCGAGCGGGTCGGCCGCCGCGCGCCAGTCGTCGGGGTAGTCGCAGGCGAGCGGATCCGACCGCCCCGTGCCGCGCTGATCGACCAGAACGATGTCGTGCACGCGGCCGATGCGCGCGAACGCGGGCGCAAAGGCGAGATAGAGGTCGGTCGCCGACTGACCGGGGCCGCCCGCGAGCAGAAACAGCGGGGCCGCCGCTGCGCGCCGATCGAGCGCGCGAATCACCGACACCCGCAGCATCAAGCGCGGCCCATCCTTCCGGCCGCGATCCTCCGGTACGGCGAGCGCGCCGCACTCCGCTTCGATGGATGAGACTTCGAGCGGATGCTGCAGTCGGCATTCGTGCAGCGGCAGGCGGTCCCCGGCCGGCGCGGCGGCGCGGGCGGACCCGGGCGCCGCCCAGCCGGCAAGCCCGAGGAGCAGCGCCGCGCCGATCGCCCCGCCCCGCAACGAGCCGCGGCCAAATCCGGGGTGCGGAGGTGCCGGTGCCTGCCGCCAGCTTCTCTTCGAATGCTGCATCCGCGCGATTGTAGGGGATCGCTACCCACGAGCCGCCGCGACTTGGTAGATTTGCGGCCGAGTTCCATGACCGGGCGGACCTGCCCGACCAGCGGGGTTGCAATGAGCGTGATTCGTGAAGCGGACGTGATCTCGAGCGTGGCCGCGGCCTTGCAGTACATCTCCTACTACCACACGCCGGATTTCATCCGCAGCATGGGCCGCGCCTACGAGGTCGAGCAAAGTCCCGCCGCGCGCGACGCCATTGCGCAGATCCTCACCAACTCGCGCCTCTGCGCCGAGGGTCATCGCCCGATCTGCCAGGACACCGGCATCGTCGTCGCGTTCGCCAAGGTCGGCATGGGCGTGCGCTGGGACGCCACCCGCGACCTTCCCTCCATGATCAACGAAGGCGTGCGGCGCGCTTATTTGGATCCGGCCAACAAGCTGCGTGCCTCGATCGTCTCCGACCCTGCGTTCAAGCGCGGGAATACCCGCGACAACACGCCGGCCGTGATTCATACCGAGCTGGTTCCGGGCGATCGCCTGGAGATCACGGTTGCCGCCAAGGGCGGCGGCTCGGAGAACAAATCCATGTTCGCGATGTTGAACCCGTCGGACTCCGTGGCGGACTGGGTGCTGGAAATGGTGCCCGAGATGGGCGCCGGCTGGTGTCCGCCCGGCATGCTCGGCATCGGCATCGGCGGCAGCGCCGAGAAAGCCATGCTGCTCGCCAAGGAGTCGCTCATGGACCCCATCGACATGGGCGAGCTCCTTGCGCGCGGTGCCAAGACCCCGCTCGAGGAGCTGCGCGTCGAGATTTACCGGCGCGTCAATGCGCTCGGAATCGGCGCGCAAGGTCTCGGCGGCCTGACCACCGTCCTCGACGTCAAGGTGCGGGACTACCCGACGCACGCGGCCTCGCTTCCGGTGGCGGTGATTCCGAACTGCGCCGCCACCCGGCACCTTCACTTCACGCTCGACGGGTCGGGCCCCGCCGTGCTCACGCCGCCGAATCTCGACGACTGGCCCAAGGTGCGATGGAGCGCCGATCCCGGCGCGCGGCGAGTCTCGCTCGACGGGCTGACCCGCGAGGAGATCGCCGCCTGGAAGCCCGGCGAGCGCCTGCTGCTGTCGGGCAAGCTCTTGACCGGCCGCGATGCCGCTCACAAGCGCATTTGCGCGCTGCTCGACGCCGGTCAGCCGCTGCCGGATTCCCTGAGCTTCAAGGATCGGGTGATCTACTACGTCGGACCGGTCGATCCGGTGCGAGCGGAGGCGGTCGGACCCGCCGGGCCGACCACCGCCAACCGCATGGATCGCTTCACCGACACCATGCTCGGCAAGGCGGGCCTTCTCGCCATGGTCGGCAAGGCGGAGCGCGGGGCCGAGACCGTGGCCTCCATCGCCAAGCATCGCTCGGCTTATCTGATCGCCGTCGGCGGCGCCGCCTTCCTGGTGTCGAACGCCATCCGCTCGAGCCGCGTGGTCGCGTTTCCCGAGCTCGGCATGGAGGCGGTGTACGAGTTCGAGGTACGGGACATGCCGGTCACCGTGGCGGTCAGCTCGGACGGCGAGTCGGTGCACGAGACCGGCCCCAGGCAATGGGCGGGCAAGCTCGCGGGCGTACCGGTCACCGTGGAGTAAAGCCTCGAGGCCGCCGATCAGTACTTGATCGAGCAGCCGTACGGCCGTGTCACGGCGTGCGCGACCGGCTGTCCCTGGCTCACCGCCAGCATGGCCTCCCTGAGATAGGGCTCGGCCTTGGCGATGTCCTCGATGTCGGCGGTCGCGATGCTGTCGATGCCGCCCATGTACTGCAGCATGCCGCTCTTGTCGATGACGAACAGGTGGGGCGTGGTCTTTGCGCCGTAGAGACGACCCACCTTCCCCGATGGGTCGAGCAGCACCGCCGCCGGCACGGCATGGCGCGATGCGGTCAGCGCATCCGCCCCCGTGCCGTCGACATAGCCCTGCTTGCCCGGCGCGGACGAGATCAGCGACAACCAGACCACGCCGTTTTGCCGGGCGAGCGACTGCAGCCCCTGCATGTTGCCGCTGGCGTAGTGCTTGCGGGTGTAGGGACAATCCGCGTTGGTCCACTCGAGCACCACGGTCTTGCCGCGGAGCTCGCTCAAGGAGACGGCCGCGCCCTTGCTGTCCTTGGCGGTGAAATCGGGCGCAGGTTGGCCGATCTTGAGATCCGAGGCCGCCGCGGAGGCCGCGACGGCGAGAAGCGCCGCCAGCGGGGCCGCGCGAGTCAATTTTCGAATTCGAGGGATGGCGATCATGATGGGCTCCGCGCTCGTGAGGCTCGGTCGACCGCGGCGATCCAAGGGCAGGCCCCGAATCGCGCAGCGGCTCCGGTACTTGGAAAAACTTCCGCGCCGCAGGTTCCCTGGCGCTTTGCCGTGCCGGCGGCTAGAGTACGCGCCTTGCAGAATTTCGAGTAGATTCAGCGTCATGCGCCACAGCAAACACTACGCGGTCATGGTGATCGGCGGCGGCCACGCGGGTACGGAAGCGGCGCTCGCGGCCGCGCGCATGGGCTGCCGCACGCTGCTGCTCACGCACAGCATCGAGACCTTGGGACAGATGAGCTGCAACCCCGCGATCGGGGGAATCGGCAAGGGCCATCTGGTCAAGGAGATCGATGCCCTGGGCGGCGCCATGGCGCGGGCGGCCGACGCGGCCGGCATCCAGTTCCGCACGCTCAACTCGAGCAAGGGTCCGGCAGTGCGCGCCACGCGGGCCCAGGCCGACCGCCAGCTCTACAAGCGGGCGATCCGCCGGATGCTCGAGCAGCAGCCGGGCCTCGACCTGTTCCAGCAGGAGGCGGCCGATCTGCTGGTGGAAGGCGGCCGCATCGTCGGCGTCGTCACCCAAAGCGGCATCGAGATCCGTGCGCACGCGACGGTGCTGACCGTCGGAACCTTTCTGGGCGGCAAGATTCACGTGGGCCTGGAGAGCACGGCGGGGGGACGCGCGGGCGAGCCGCCGTCGCTGCGCCTCGCCGACCGCTTGCGCGCGCTCGATCTGTCGGTCGGGCGGCTGAAGACCGGCACTCCGCCGCGCATCGACGGCCGCAGCATCGACTACTCCGTGATGCGCATACAGCAGGGCGACGACCCGCGGCCGGTGTTCTCCTATCTCGGCACGCGCGCCGCCCACCCGCCGCAGCTCCCCTGTCACATCACCGCGACCAACGAGCGTACTCATGCGCTCATTCGAGCCGCCACATCGCGCTCGCCGCTGTTCACCGGCGTCATCGAGGGCGTGGGACCGCGCTACTGCCCCTCCGTCGAGGACAAGGTGGTGCGCTTCGCGGACAAGGCCTCGCATCAGATCTTCATCGAGCCCGAGGGCCTCGACACGCACGAGATCTATCCGAATGGCATCTCGACCAGCTTGCCGTTCGACGTGCAATGCGAATTCGTGCGTACCATCGCGGGGCTGGAGAGCGCGCACATCACCCGTCCGGGATATGCCATCGAGTACGATTTTTTCGATCCGCGCGATCTCAAGCACAGCCTGGAGAGCAAGCGGCTCGGCGGAATCTATTTCGCGGGCCAGATCAACGGCACCACGGGCTACGAGGAAGCCGCGGCTCAAGGCCTGCTCGCAGGCACGAACGCCGCGCTCTCCTGTGCGGACCGCGAGCCCTGGTGCCCCAAGCGGAGCGATGCCTACATCGGAGTCCTGGTCGACGACTTGATCACCCGCGGCGCGCCGGAGCCTTACCGCATGTTCACCAGCCGTGCGGAGTACCGGCTGACTCTGCGCGAGGACAACGCCGACCTTCGGCTCACCGAGCAGGGCAGGGCGCTGGGTCTGGTCGACGATGATCGTTGGGCGTTTTTCCAGCGCAAGCGCGCGGCGGTGGACGCCGAGCTCGCCCGGCTGGATGCGGCGCTGGTGCGCCCCTGCGCCGTGGATCCGGGTCTCTCGGCCAGGCTCGGTGCGCCGCTCGCGCGCGAGGCTCGCGCGCTCGAGCTCCTGCGCAGGCCCGAGGTGTGCTACGACGACTTGGCCGCGGTTGCCCCCGCGGCGGGCGAGGACGCGCGCGACGAGTGGCGCTCCGACCCGCGCCTCGCCGAGCAGGTCAAGCTCCAGGTCGACGTGCAGGCAAAGTACGCCGGCTATCTCGAGCGGCAGAACGAGGAGATCGAGCGGCAGAGCCGCAACGAGGCGCTGCGCTTGCCGGCCGACATCGACTATAGTCGGGTCGGTGGTCTGTCGAACGAGGTTCGCCAGCGGCTGGGCGAGGCGCGACCGGAGACGCTTGGTCAGGCGGCGCGCATCCCGGGACTCACGCCGGCCGCGGTCTCGCTGCTTCTCGTGCATTTGAAGAGGCGAGAGCGAGCGGCCTGAAAAGACATTCCCCTCGCTCGAATGCTGCGAGGACGGCGCGGTCACGGCATCGCTGCCGCACCGGGATTTTTTATACAAACATTACAACGAATCCCGCAACGTGCCAGGGATGGAGTTGCAAGAGTTGGCCATGAACTACTTCTACGACTTCGAGGTTCAGGGCCTCGATGGCGAAGCCAACATTCTCGCGCCGCTCCGCGGCAAGGTGACGCTGGCCGTGAACGTGGCGAGCCGCTGCGGCTACACGCCACAATACGCCGCGCTCGAGAGCCTCTATCGCGAGCTCAAGGACCGAGATTTCGTCATCGTCGGATTCCCCTGCAATCAGTTCGGCGCCCAGGAGCCGGGTACGCCCGCGGAGATCCGCAGCTTCTGCTCGCTGACCTATGGCGTGAGCTTCCCGATGGCCGCCAAGATCGATGTGAACGGCCCGCGCCGGCACCCGCTCTACGCCTGGCTCACGGCCCCGGAGAACGGCTTTCCGGGCGACATTGCCTGGAACTTCGAGAAATTCCTCATCGATCGAGTGGGGCGGCTGGCCTGCCGCTACCCTTCGGGGATGGAGCCGACCGACGCGGGATTTTTGCAGGACCTGGCCGACGTTCTGTAGCATGCGCGCCGCGGCACGCCCTTCGGGGGTGGCGCGAGTGGTATTTTGGGCGCTGCCTCTTTAACATCGCGCTTTTGACCTGACCCGCGGCTCGGAGAACTTGATGACTTCGCGATTGAACGGCCTGGCCTGGCTCGCATGCGCGGCGCTGTGCTTCACTTGGTCCCTGACTGCGCAGGCGGCTGGAGACCCGGCGCTCGGCGCGAAGAAGTTCTACACCTGCTACGGGTGTCACGGCATCGACAGCTACCGCAACGCCTTTCCCGACTACAGCGTTCCGAAGCTCCGCCATCAGGATGCCGCCTACATCATCTCCGCGTTGCACGAATACAAGAGCGGCGACCGCCCGCATCCGACCATGCACGCGCAGGCCTCCTCGCTCTCGGACCAGGACATCGAGGACATCGCGGCGTACCTGCAAGGACCGGAAGCGCCGAAGCCGACCACGGCGGCCGCCGGCAAGGCCCCGAAGCAGGTGGCGGCCTGCGCTGCCTGCCACGGCGCGAATGGCACGGGTGTCGACAATGCGCTGACGCCGAAGCCCGCCATCCTCGCGGGCCAGCACGTCGATTACCTGGAGCAGGCGCTGCAGGCGTACAAGAACGGGCGCCGCAAGAACATCGTCATGAACGGCATGGCCAAGCTCCTTGCCACCGACGAGGACGTGACCATCGCGGCCGAGTACTTCGCGAGCCAGCCGTCGCCCCTGGTGACCGCGACGCCCCCCTGACCGCGGCGCCCCCGACTCCGCCTCACTCGGCGGACATCGCGGCGAGGAACTGCGCCATGGTTGCGAAGTAGGCGTCGCGATTCTGCTGCTTGCGGAATCCGTGGCCCTCATCGTCGGCCAGCAGGTACCAGACGTTCCCGCCCTTCGCGCGCAGGCGATTGACGAGTTGCTCGGCCTCGCTCACCGGAACCCGCGGGTCGTTCTTGCCCTGCACGACCAGCAGCGGACGCTTGATGCGCTCGGCGTTGGTGAGCGGGGAGATGCGCCGCAAAAACGTCCGGACGTCGGGATCGCGCTCGTCGCCGTACTCCGCGCGGCGCAGGTCCCGGCGATAGGGAGCCGTGTTGGTCAGGAAGCTGACGAAATCGGTGAAGCCCGCGACGTCGATTCCGCCCCGCAGACGGTCGCCGAACTCGACCAGGGTCGCGAGCGAGAGGTACCCGCCGTACGAGCCGCCCGCGACCACCACGCGCTTTGCATCCATGGAGCTCTGCAACCCGATCCACACGAGCAGCGCGCCCACATCCTTGACCGCGTCCTCGCGCAGCAGGCCGTTGTCCAGCGACAGATAGGTCTTGCCGTAGCCGGATGAGCCGCGCACGTTCGGGGCCACGACGACGTAGCCCAGCTCGTTCACCACGTATTCGATCCAGGGGTCGAAGCCCGGCCGGAACTGCGACTCCGGGCCGCCGTGCAACAGGAGCAGCACCGGATGCTTGCCCGCGGCCGCCGGCTCGTAGACATAGGCCGCCTCGGTGCGTGCGCGGCCGTCGGCGCGGTCGAAGGTCGGAAATTCCACGAGCCGTGGAATCGCGAACTTGGACAGATCGACGGCGCCCGCCTCGCTGTGGGTCCACGCCTGGAGCTGGTTCGCTGCGAGGTCCAGGACGTACGCGTCGCGCGGCCGGTTCGGCGCGGCAAAACTGAATGCGAGTCGCGTGCCCGTGGAGTCGAAGCTCAGCGATTGTATGAGGCCGGCCGTCGGCAGCTTCGGGGGAATCAGGTCCTGATGCGTGCGCAGGTCGAGCAGATTGAGCTTGCCTGCCCCCGCCTCGTTGCTGACGTAGGCGAGATAACGGCCGTCGCGCGAAAGGGCCAGCTCTTCCACATCCCAGGGGTTCTTTCCCGAGATCACGCTCTTGTCGGCATTGAACAAGGCCACGTAGCGCAGCTGCGCGAACTCGCCGTCGCGGTCCGAGATCAGGTATACGCCCTGACCGTCGCGCGAGAACTTCGCGCCGACGATGCCGGCCTTGCCCGGCGCCGGGTCGACCTCGCGCTTCTGGCCGTTGTCGAGATCGACGACGTAGAGAGAGGCCTCGGAGATCGAGACGGTCTTGACCACGAGGAGCTTGCGGTCGTCCGGCGACCAATCCAGCGTGCTCCACGCGGCTGAATCGCCGGTGACCACCAGGCGCGGCAGCGATCCGCTTTCCGGGTCGATGACGTCGATGTCGTGGCTCACCCCGTCGCGCGCGGTGGTGGAAAAGGCGACCTCGCGGCCCGCGTTGGACCAGACCGGAGAGCCGTTCACGGATTTGCCGTCGGTCAGGCACTTCGCCGTCGGATCGCCGAGGCGCTGATAATAGAGCTGGTCGTTCTCGTTGCCGCCCACGTCCTTGAGATACACGTAGGCGCTGCGCGCCGGATCCGGGGAGAACGCAGCCTCGGTGATCGGCTCGCGCAGAAACGTGATCTGACGGCGCTCGCCGCCCGGCTGATCGACGACGTGCAATTGCTCCACGTCGCCGAAGCGGGTGCTGATCAACAGCTGGCCCTTGGGCGAGAAGCCATGGGTCGCGGCTTGGCGCGCGCCGAGGTACGCATCCAGCTTGTCGCGCAATTCCGGCGGAGCCTTCGGAATGTTGTCGAAGGTCAGGCTGCCCGCCACCGTCGCGGCGGCCGCCGCCGTAGCGCTCACGGCCAGCGTTGCCGCGAGCGTAGCCGCGGCGCGCATCAAAAAAATTCGAGCCATCGTTCCTATGTTCTCACAGCGCGCGGATAATGGCAGTCATGGCGAGCTTCGACCACCTGCTGAAATCCTACGACGTCGACGACCTGCTCGACCAGGTCGCGAGCGCGGACCCTCCGGCCTATCTGCGCCGGTGCTTCGCCGAGGGGTGCTCCGCGCGTACGCTGTCGTTTGCACGCGTCCAGGAGCTCGCCGCGTGCGCCATGATCCTGGATGCCATCGTCGACGATCGCGATTACGATTTCTTCGAGCACGAGATGATCGCGGATTGGCGCCTGCACTATGCCGGCGCCGGTTCGCGGCTCAAGCCCACCGCTCTCGAGGCCCTGCACCGCGCGCTCGAGCGGGACCGTCCGGAGGACCCGGACGCCGCGCGCGAGCTGGAAGAGCTGGCCGCGCGGCTCGCCGCATGAGGCACGCCGCGCTCGTGCCGGCGTTGACCTCCGTCGCGGCGCTCGCCGCTTGCGCCGCCCGGCCTCCCCCGCCGCCGGCGCCGGCTCCGCCTCCGGCCGATGCGCACGAATCGGATCCCTCGTTCGATTGGCAATCGCTCATGATCGCGCCGATGGGCTCGACCCTGAAGGCCGTTCCGGTCGTGCTGCACGAGGCGCTCTTGTTTCACGACGAGGCCGCGGATTCGAAGGCATCGGACGACGGCGAGTGCTACTCCCCGGACTCCGCGCCCCCGCGCTTCCTCGGCCGCACGCCGGACCAATACCTGCTCTGCTTCCGCCAGGATCATCTGCTGCGGGTCCGTGCTTCGTTGAGCCTCGGCGAGGATGCCGATAGCATCTTCCACGAGGCTTGCGCGCGTTGGCTGAGGAAGGCGGCCCAGGCTGCCGGACATCCCGGGGAGAGTGCCGACGAGCCCGCAGGCGACACGACCGGGCCCGAAGGCGCGCCGGATCCCGCCACCTGCAAGGGCCGGTCGGGCTCGGTCCGTTTCCACGCGCGGCTCGGCGCCGACTCCGATCAGTCCGCGCCCGGCTCGGCGGAGGATGCGGCACCCCGGCCGGCCGTGCCCGGCGATGCCGAGGGCGCGAAGGCGGCCACCCTGCTCGTCGTGCTCGACGGCGTCCCCGATTGATCGCGTGACGCCCGAGTCTCAACACGAGTTGCTCGCGGACGGCCTGCGCGAGCTCCATCTCGAGCTCGACGAAGCGCGCCGCGCGCGGCTGATCGAGCTCGTCGATCTGCTCGAGGCGGGCAATGCCCGCTTCAACCTCACCGCGATCCGCGATCGGCTCGGCATGCTGCAGAAGCACGTTCTCGACAGCCTGTCCGTGCAGCCCTACCTGCGCGGCACACGCATCGCCGATATCGGGACGGGTGCGGGCTTTCCCGGCCTGCCGCTCGCCATCGCCAACCCGGAACGGCGCTTCACCTTGATCGAGGCGACCGGCAAGAAGGCGCGCTTCGTCGACGAGACGGCGGCGCAGCTCCATCTCGACAACGTCGAGGTGGTGCACGAGCGCGCCGAAATGTATCGGCCTGCCGAGCTGTTCGACGGCGTCGTGGCGCGCGCGCTTGCATCGCTCGCGGATTTCACCGCGTACGCGGGGCATCTCGCGGCTCCGCAAGGGCGGCTGCTCGCCATGAAGGGCCGCCGGCCGGACGTCGAGGTCGCGGCCATCCCGCGCGCGTATCGCCTGATCGCGGTTC
Organism: Steroidobacteraceae bacterium; assembly: GCA_036268215.1. GTDB lineage: Bacteria > Pseudomonadota > Gammaproteobacteria > Steroidobacterales > Steroidobacteraceae > Bog-1198. Next base: position 2,291 of record DATAUO010000069.1, on the reverse strand, counting down.
ATCGGCTCAAGGTGCCGGGACTGGACGACGAGCGCCATCTTGTGGAACTCTGCCGCAAACCATGAAGCGGGTCATCGCGGTCGCGAATCAGAAGGGCGGCGTCGGCAAGACGACGACGGCCGTCAACCTCGCGGCGTCGCTCACGGCCACCAAGCGCCGCGTGCTGCTCGTCGATCTCGACCCCCAGGGCAACGCCACGATGGGCTGCGGAGTCGAGAAGAACGCCCTGTCCCGCACCAGCTGCGACGTGCTGCTCGGGGACTGCGGTGCCATGGAGGCGCTGGTGCCGGTCGAGTACGGCGGCTTCATGCTGATGCCCTCCAACCAGGACTTGACCGCGGCCGAGGTGCGCCTGCTCGGCATGATCGCGGGACGCGAGTTCAAGCTGCGCAATGCCATCAAGCCGGTACGCGCGGATTTCGACGTGATCCTCATCGACTGTCCGCCGGCGCTCAACATGCTCACGCTGAACGCGCTGGTCGCGGCGGATTCCGTGATGGTGCCGATGCAGTGCGAGTACTACGCGCTCGAGGGCCTGTCGGCGCTGGTGCAGACCATCGAGCAGATCCAGGCCAGCATCAATCCGGATCTCGAGATCGATGGGTTGCTGCGCACCATGTTCGATCCGCGCAACAACCTCGCCAACGAGGTCTCCGCCCAGCTGATCCAGCACTTCGGCCCGAAGGTGTTCCGCACGGTGATTCCGCGCAACGTGCGCCTCGCCGAGGCCCCGAGCTTCGGCAAGCCCGCGCTGTTCCACGACAAGGAGTCGCGCGGAGCGCTTGCCTACCTGGCGCTCGCCGGCGAGATGATTCGCCGCGACGACGTTCCGGCCGTGCCGAGCGCACCCGTATAATCGGCCGGGCTACCTCCGTAGCGCCGTCGGGAATGAACATGTCCGGCAAAAAGCCGTCCCTGGGCCGTGGCCTCGCCGAACTGAGCCCGCTGCTCGCCAAGCGTGCCGCAGCGCCCGATCCCTTGCCGCCACCGCAGGCCGCGGGGGATCGCCTGGCGAACATCCCCGTCGACCTCCTGCAGCGGGGCAAGTATCAGCCGCGCATCGACATGCGCACCGAGTCCCTGAGCGAGCTCGCCGACTCGATCAAATCCAAGGGGCTGGTGCAGCCCATCCTGGTGCGGCCTACGGGTTCGCGCGCGCCCGGCGAGTCGCAGCGTTACGAGATCATTGCCGGCGAGCGCCGCTGGCGCGCCGCGCAGCTCGCCGGCCTGTCGGAGATTCCCGCCGTGATCCGCGATGTCCCCGACGAGGCGGCGGTCTCGATGGCCCTCATCGAGAACATCCAGCGTGAAAATTTGAATCCCTTGGAAGAGGCGCGCGCCCTCAATCGCTTGACGGAGGAGTTCGGGTTGACCCATCAAGCGGCCGCGGAGGCGGTCGGCCGCTCGCGGGCCGCGGTCAGCAATCTCCTGCGCCTCATGGAGCTGGCCGAAGAAGTGAAGGAGCTGCTCGAGCAGCGGCGCATCGAAATGGGGCACGCCCGCGCCCTCCTCGGCCTCTCCTCGAGACGCCAACAGATCGAGGTGGGAGGGCTCGTGGCCAAGAAAGGCCTGTCCGTGCGTGAGACTGAAGCTCTGGTGCGTCGCATCATGGCGCCGAAGCCCGAGGCCTCCGAGCATGTCCGGGAGCCGGATCCGGACATTCGCAGGCTGGAGCTCGAGCTTGCCGAGAAGCTCGGCGCCAAGGTCAGTTTTCAGCACGCCGCGTCCGGGAAGGGCAAGCTGGTGGTCGCTTACAACAGCCTGGACGAGCTCGAGGGCATCCTCGCGCACATTCAGTAAAGTCCGCGATCGAGTTTCGGTTCTCCGCGCGGATTCAGGCTGCGGGGCGCCTTGCTGCGCCCGATGCGCATCTCTATAATGCGCCGGCCATTTTTGACGGGCGACGGCTCATATGGGCAAATCGAGGGCAGCGCGCCGCCGTGCACCGGACCTTGGTCCGTTCCCTTCTCGATGAGTGAAGTACTGGCCCGGAACACCCGGCTGGTCGCTCGAGTCGTGCTCTTGCAAGCGGGTTGCGCATGCATTGCAGCATGCGCGTTTCTGGCGTTGCGCGGAATGTCCGCGGGGATCTCCGCCCTGGGGGGCGGACTGATCGTCGCGGGCGGCAGCGCGGTGTTCGGTTGGCGGGCGTTTCGCCAGGGCGTCGCGGCGGCAACCGCCTTGAACACGGCGCTCTACACCGGAGTGGCGCTGAAATGGCTGTGGTTTGCGGTCGCGCTTTACGTCGCGTTCGCGTACTTGAAGCTCGATGCCGTGCCTCTATTGATTGG
>DATAUO010000068.1:0-5635 GCA_036268215.1 Steroidobacteraceae bacterium | reverse complement strand
ATCGAGGTGGTCTACAAGGACCGCCACGCCGTGCGGCTGCACGGCTGAGCGCGGAGCGCGCCCAAAAACCAGCGACCATGGCGAGCGAGGCAGACCGGCGGACAGCAAGGGTGCGTCGTCATGCGGACGGCAAGCTGCGCTGTGCCTGGTGTCCTCCCGATCCGCTCTACGTCGCGTACCACGACGACGAATGGGGCGCCGCCGTGCATGACGATCGTCATCTCTTCGAGATGCTCTGCCTCGAGGGGGCGCAGGCGGGCCTGTCCTGGAGCACCATATTGCGCAAGCGCGCGGGGTATCGCACCGCGTTCGACGGCTTCGACCCCGAGAAAATGGCGCGCTACGGCTCGCCCAAGCGCCGCGCCCTGCTCGCGGACACGGGCATCGTGCGCAACCGGCTGAAGGTGGATGCTTTCGTGTCGAACGCGCGGGCTTATCTCGCGCTCGTGTCCGCGGGACCCACCTTCGATCAATACCTCTGGCAGTTCACGGGCGGGAAGGTGCAGAAGCGCCGCCCGCTCTACCTCGGTCAGATTCGGGTCTCGACTCCGGAGAGCGACGCCATGAGCCAGGATCTCAAGCGGCGCGGATTTCGATTCGTGGGCACGACCATCTGCTACGCCTTCATGCAGGCCGTCGGCATGGTCGATGAGCATCAACGCAACTGCTGGGTGGCGAGGAGACGTCAATGAGGGGATCTTTACGAGGTGAGTGGGGCGAGGAGGCCGGCGCGGGAGAGGCATTGTCGATGTCTCCCTTGCTCGCGCCCCGGAAGTCTCCCCTTCTCGCGGCGCTCGCGCTCGCCGGGGTCCTGCTCGGGGCCGCGCCGGCGCGCGCCGAGCCCGCGCCGCCGTTCAAGCCCATGGACGTTTTCGACCTGCAATGGGTCGGCGATCCCGAGATCTCGACCGACGGCCGCACCATTGCTTACGTACGCATGCGCTACGACGTGAAGAGCGACCGCACCCGCGGCGCGATATGGCTGATCGGCGCCGATGGCAAGCACGAGCGCCCGCTGACGGGCGCGCCTCGATCGGGCTCGCCGCGCTGGTCGCCGGACGGCACCCGGCTGGCGTATCTCGCCGCGGCCGATGACGGCTCCACGCAGCTATTCGTGTATTGGCTGGAGACCGGGGCGACCACCGCGATCAGCGACTTCACCGAGTCGCCCGCCAACCTGGCGTGGTCGCGCGACGGCCGCTGGCTGGCGTTCACCATGCCGGTCCCGGCCGAGCACAAGCCGCTCAAGGTGGAGCTGCCCGAAGCGCCGAAGAACGTGAAGTGGGCCGAGCCGCCCAAGATCATCGACCGCATGGTGTTCCGCGTCGACGGCGAGGGCTACCTGCCCAACGTCTTTTCCCAGCTCTTCGTCATTGCCGCGGACGGCGGTGCCCCGCGCCAGCTCACGCACGGCGACTTCGACGCCGACGGGCCGCCGGCCTTCACCCCCGACGGCGCGGCGGTGTTGGTCAGCAGCAATCGGCGCAACGATGCCGCCTACGAGCCCCTCGACACCGAGATCTACCGCGTCGAGCTCGCGGATGGATCGATGCGCGCTCTCACCGACCGGCGCGGTCCCGACCATCGGCCGGCGGTGTCCCCGGACGGCAAGCAAATCGCCTATCTCGGGTTCGATGACAAGCGCCTCGGGTACCAGGCGACGCAGCTCTATGTGATGGACGCCGACGGCACTCATTCGCGCTCCCTGACCGCGAGCCTCGACCGCGACGCCGCGGATCCCGTCTGGACGGGGGACGGCCGGCGGATCCTGATCCAGTACGCCGACCGCGGGTCGCTCAAGATTGCCGCGGTCGACCTCGCCGGCAAGATCCGCGTGCTCGCCGAGGACGAGGGCGGCGCGGACGTGACGCGTCCCTATACCGGCGGCAGCTTCAGCGCCGCCCCCAACGGCCGCTTCGCCTACACTCGCGTCTCGGCGCAATCGGTGCCTGCGCTCGCCACCGGCACGAATCCGCGCGACATCGTCACCCTCGCGGCGCCGGGCGATACGTTGTTGCGCCAGCGGACGCTTGGCGCGGTGGAGGATCTGTCCGTCGCTTCCTCCGTCGACGGCCGCCGCATCCAAGGGTGGATCGTCAAGCCGCCGGGGTTCGACCCCGCGAAGAAATATCCGCTGCTCCTCGAGATTCACGGCGGCCCCTTCGCAAGCTACGGGCCGAGCTTCGCCGCCGAGATCGAGCTGTATGCCACGGCGGGCTACGTCGTCCTCTATACCAATCCGCGCGGCAGCACGAGCTACGGCGAGGAGTTCGCCGACCTGATCCATCACGACTATCCGGACAACGACTATGGCGACCTCATGTCCGCGGTGGATGCCGTCGTCGGGCGCGGCTACATCGATCGCGACCGGCTGTTCGTCACCGGCGGCAGCGGCGGCGGCGTGCTCACGGCATGGATCGTCGGCCACACCGACCGGTTCCGCGCGGCGGTGGTCGTGAAGCCGGTGATCAACTGGACCAGCTTCGTGCTGACCGCCGACATGACCAACTACTTTTCCCGCTACTGGTTCGACGGTTTCCCGTGGGACCACCAGGATGCCTACTGGAAGCGCTCGCCTCTCGCCTACGTCGGCAACGTGCACACGCCCACCATGCTCATGACCGGCGAGGTGGATTACCGCACGCCCTCGAGCGAGGCCGAGCAGTTCTACGAGGCGCTCAAATTGCGCAAGGTCGATACCGCCCTGGTGCGCGTGCCGAATGCGTCGCATGACATCTCATCGCGGCCGAGCCTGCTGATCGACAAGATCGCGTACGTCACGGCGTGGCTCAAGGCGCACGACAAGGCGCCGTAGCGGCAGGTAGGTCTCTCGGTCAGCGCGCCCCGCTGGACTGCGCCGTCTGCCCGAACAGCACCTTGCGCGCCTCCTCGGTCATGGCGGTATCGGTGTTGAGCGCAGCGCCGCGCTCGTAAGCGCGCACCGTGGCCGGGCGCTGCTTGATCGCCTCGAACCAGCGCGCGAGGTGCGGGAAGTTGGAGAGCTTCTGCCCCTGCGCCTCGTAGGGCACGATCCAAGGGTACGCGGCCATGTCGGCGATGGAATACGCGCCGGCGACGAACTCCCGATCGGCGAGGCGCTTGTCGAGCACGCCATACAGGCGGTTGGTCTCGTTGACGTAGCGCTCGATCGCGTACGGCAGCTTCTCGGGAGCGTAGCGCGAGAAATGATGATTCTGTCCGGCCATGGGCCCGAGCCCGCCCACCTGCCAGAACAGCCACTGGAGCACCTCGGCACGGCCGCGCAGATCCTTCGGGATGAGCTGGCCGCTCTTTTCGGCGAGGTACAGGAGGATCGCTCCGGATTCGAACACCGATACCGGCGCGCCGGGCTCGATCGGCGCGTGATCGACGATGGCGGGCATGCGGTTGTTCGGAGAGAGGGCGAGGAATTGCGGGCGGAATTGCTCGCCGGTCCGGATGTTCACCGGCTTGATGGTGTAGGGCATGCCGGTCTCTTCCAGGAACAGGGTGATCTTGTGGCCATTCGGGGTCGGCCAGTAGTAAAGGTCGATCATGGGCGGGCCTCCGGCGGGTCGAGCGGGATGTGTTGAGCTCTAAGAATCGCGATGCAGACGTCCTCTTCGCGGGACAGGATGTGCATGTGCGCCAGGCGCAGCCGCGCGTTGGCGCTCCTCGTCCAGGGCAGCAGGCCCTCGGGCTCGGCGGCGGCGGACTGCCGCCACTCGAGGATGCGCCGGCGCTCCGCGATGGCGCGGGCGTCCTTGCTGTCCGGAGCGCGCAGGCGCTTCTCGATCGAAAGTCCGACGAGCTGCGCGATGATGGTGTCGCCTTTCTGCATGGTCCTTGCGAGCTTGATGCAATGGTCGCGCCGATCGCCCGTGGACTCGCGGCATGCGTCCATCAGGGGGGAGAACCGCGGGATCATCTCGGCGCCGGCGATCGTCTCCGCCAGCCTGAGACGCGAGTCGTCGGAGGAGCCGAGTCCCGCCGGAAGCTCGTGCCGGGCGGCATACAACGAGTCGACCATGAAGACCACGATGCGGTTCCAGTAGAGATCGAAATGGGCGCCCTGCGCCATGTCCGCGAGCACCCGGTCGACCTCGATGCCGTCCTTGTCCTTCTGGGCGATCGCCAGCGTCTGCAGCCATGCGGCGGCGTTGTCGGCGTCGATCCAGCGCATGGCCGTGGCGGTGTCGCGGATGTCGCAGGACGGGGTCGCCGCGCAGAGCTGAAGATGCAGCCAGCCGATGCTGGCGCTCTGCGGATCGAGCTCGCTCGCCCGTGTGGCGAGCTCCAGGGCGGCGCCCTGCGCCTCGGGCGCGGCGCCCTTCGAGGCGCCGAGCGATGCGGCAAAGCGCAACGCGGCCGCCGTGGCCAGCGACTTCGCGTCGGTGTGCGCAGCGAGTGCGCGGGCCGCCCACATTCGCTCCGATTGATAGCGGTCCGGCGCGGCGGCGTGCGCGACGCCATGCGCAGGCCCCGCGCCCGTGCCGGCGGCGCCCGAGGCCGCGGCGCTCGACGGGGTCGCGAACATGGGTGTCGCGAGCATTGCGATCCAGAGCGCTCTGCCGCGGAGACTTCGCTGATCCATCGCGTCCCTGGAGCCCGTGCTGCCCGACCTCAAATCACCGGCCGGCGCGGTGACCGGCCGTGAGGCCCGCGGTGATCGCGAGCCGCATGGCATCCTCGACCGAGATCTCGAGCGGCGAGATCTGGTCGCGCGGCAGGTAGACGGTGTAGCCGCCGAAGGCATAGCTCATCGGGAAGTACACCGTGACCCAATCCTGGCCGCCGTGCGCGAGCAGCACGGACGGCACGTCCTCGCGCGTCACGAAGCCGATCGCGTGCACGCCGGAGAAGCGCGCGAGCACGACCCTCTGCAGGTCGCGCTTCTCGCCGCTGCCGGACGGCAGCAGGCTCACGACATCGCGAAAGCCTCCATACAAGGTCTTGACGAGGGGGATGCGGCCGAGAAAGTCGTCCCAATACTTGAGCAGGATCTTGCCGGCGTAGGCATTGACCAGGCTGCCGACGACGAGCAGCAGCAGGAATCCGGCGATGAGGCCGAGGCCGGGCCAGTAATGCTCCGGGCTCACCACGTGCAGGGCGATCAGCGCACGGCGCAACCACCCTTCGACCGTATTCACCAGCCACCAGATCACGTAGACCGTGAGCGCCAGAGGCAGCACCGTCACGAGCCCGCTCATCGTCAGGGTCAGAATCTTGCGCATGGCTCAATCATCGCACAGCCGCCCGGGGCGAGCAGCCGCGAATCGGATGTCAGGGCTGCCTGGGCAGCAGAAAGCGCATGCCCTGATAATCGAGCACCACGCCGTCGCGGCGGATGCGCTCCAGCTTCGGCCCTTCCTGCAACACCGCGCCCTCATGATATTTGCGCATGTTGATATATACGAAGCGATCCGACGGCTTGGTGGCGTACACATGCACGTCGAGATGCAGCTCGGGCAGCGCACGCGCGATCTCGCTGATCGTGGGCAGCGTCTCCTCGGGCTCGTCCGGCGCCGACTGCGTGAGCAGCGGATCCTCCCGGTGAGCGGCCTTCGGCGGCGGCGCCTGCTTTGCCGCGGGCTGGTCCGTGACCGGGATCTCCGGCGCGTACACCGGAGCGGAGTCCATCGGGCTGAAGGGCCGG
>DATAUO010000067.1:0-10076 GCA_036268215.1 Steroidobacteraceae bacterium | reverse complement strand
ATGAACACCAAGCCGTTGTTCAAGCTGATGGTGGAGAGAAAGGCGTCGGACCTGTTCTTCACCTGCAACGCCCCCGTCAAGATCAAGATCGAGGGCAAGATCTTTCCGGTCAACAAGCAGATCCTGAGCCCGGACACGGTGCGCCAGGCGGCCCTCGGCCTGATGACCCAGGAGCAGATAGAGCACTTCAACGAGGAGCTGGAGATCGACTTCGCGATCTCGGAGACCGGCCTCGGGCGCTTCCGCGTGAACGTGTTCTACCAGCGCGGCTATCCCGCCATGGTGCTGCGCTACATCACCGCGGAGATGCCTCGCCTCGAGGATCTCGGCATGCCGGACATATTGAAGGATCTGGTCATGCAGAAGCGCGGCCTGATCCTCATGGTCGGCGCGGCAGGATCCGGCAAGTCGACCACGCTCGCGGCGATGATCAACTTCCGCAATGAGACCTCCTCGGACCACATTCTCACCATCGAGGACCCGATCGAGTTCCTGCACACCAACAAGAAATCCATCGTCAATCAGCGCGAGGTCGGTCTCGACACCAAGTCATTCTCCCGGGCGCTGAGGAGCGCGGTGCGCTCCGCGCCGGACGTGATCCTGGTCGGAGAGATCCGCGACCGTGAAACCATGGACGCCGCGCTCGCGCTGGCGGGCACCGGGCATCTCTGCATCGCGACGCTGCACGCCAACAACTGCGCCGAGACGCTCGACCGCATCATCAACATGTTCCCACGCGATCAGCACACGCAGATCTTCCTGGATCTCTCGCAGTACCTGCGTGCCATCCTGTCGCAGCGGCTGGTGATGACCAAGGCCGGATCCCGGGTGGCGGCGTGCGAGGTCATGGTCAACACGCCGCACATCTCGGAGCTCATCAAGAAGGGCGATGTGGTGGGCGTCAAGGAAGCGATCCGCAGCGGCACGGAGCGCGGTATGCTGAGCTTCGATACGGCGCTCTACAACCTGGTGCGCGAGGGGAAGATCGAGCTCGAGGAAGCGTTGTCGACCGCCGATTCGCGCACCAATCTCGAGGCCAAGATCAACTTCGGCTGATTCGGCGGCTCGAATCGCTCGAGGTTGCCCTCGAATTCCCGGCTGCAGACGTCCCATCCGGAGCGCAAGGCGCGCTCCCGGCACCCTTGCGGATGGACGCCGAGCGCGCGCCGCGCCGCCGTCGCGAGATCCTCGTCGAGCGCGCCGGTCACGCCCTCCTCGATGACGTCGATGGGACCCGTGACCGGATAGGCCGCAACCGGCACGCCGCAGGCCATGGCTTCGAGATTCACCAGGCCGAAGGTGTCGGTGCGGCTCGGGAACACCATGACGTCGGCCGCCGCAAGGTGCTGTGCGAGATCGTCGCCGAAGCGGTAGCCGGCGAACTTGATCTGCGGGTAGCGGCGCTCGAGCCGGGCGCGCTCCGGCCCGTCGCCGATCACGATCTTGCCGCCGGCCCATTCCATGTCGAGAAATGCCTCCACGTTCTTTTCGACCGCCACGCGCCCGACGTACGCGGCGAGCGGCCGCGGCAGGGCGAGGAAGCTCTTATCGCGCGGGAGGAACAGCTCGGTGTCGACCCCGCGGCGCCAGCTCGCGAGATTGCGAAAGCCGCGCTCGGCGAGCTCCGCGCGCAAGCTGGCGGTGCTCACCATGCAGCGCACACAGGCGGAGTGGAACCAGCGCAACGCGCGGTAGGAGACGCCGAGGGGAATTGGCGCGCGCGCACGGAGGTACTGTGGAAATTGCGTGTGGTATGAGGTCGTGAAGCGGACGCCGTTACGCAGGCAGTAGCGGCGTGCCGCGATGCCGAGCGGCCCTTCCGTGGCGATGTGCAATGCCTGCGGCTGGAATCCCAGGACCGCGCGCTCGACGCCCTGATACGGCCAAAGCGAGAGCCGAATCTCGGGATAGGTCGGACACGCTACGCTGCGGAAGTCGCGCGGCGTTATCATCCGAACCTCGTGGCCGAACCGGCCCAGCCACGCCGCCGTCTGCGCCAGGGTGCTCACGACCCCGTTGGTTTGCGGAAACCACGCGTCCGTGACGATCATGATCCTCATGTTGCTCCAAGATGACATGCAGCCATGACGGTACGATGACCACGTACTGAAGGATTCTTTGCAACTCAATGCCAACCGGCGTTTTCGTGAGGTCGATGGGACGACTTGTAATAGGCCTGTAACGAAAATCCTATATTTGGTTCAGCGCGGGGCCGTTGCCCATTTTTCAAGGAAATGACATGCAAAAGTTTTTGGCCGAACTCCGGACCCAGCGCTGGGACGACCATCGCTACTATCACCACAGCCGCATCAACCAGTCGCTGCACCTCCTGAGCGCAGTCTCTTTCATCGTGGCCTACGTGACGGTGTTCATCGATCCGGTGAAGTCCGCGCTGATCGGCTGGCTCGTCTCCATGGTCAGCCGCCAGTCGGGGCACTTCTTCTTCGAGCCCAAGGGCTATGACCGGGTCAACCACGCCACTCACGAGCACAAGGAAGCCATCAAGGTCGGCTACAACCTGCGCCGCAAGGTGGTATTGCACCTCGTCTGGGCGCTGGCACCGGTGACGCTGCTGGTCGATCCGACCTTCTTCGGTGTGTTCCGCACGCACGGCACCGCGCTGTTCGTGCGCCATGTCGGCGAGATCTGGCTGGTCGTCGGAGTCGGCGCGCTGATCTTCCGCACCGTGCACCTGTTCTTCCTGCGCGACGTGCAGACCGGCCTGGTGTGGCTCACCAAGATCATCACCGACCCGTTCCACGACGTGAAGATCTATTCGAAGGCGCCGCTCTATCTGCTGCGCGGCGAGCTCATCGACCCGATGGGCGAGGTCGAGCCGGAAGCCCACCGCGCCTGAATCATCTCCTTGAGCACGCGGCGTCTGATGGACCTGGCCGTCAAGGAAGGCTCGGACCACCACCAGCCGCCGCGTTGCATCTCCCGGGCCGCCGACAGCATTCGGTCGGCGACCTCGGCAAATTCGGCGTCGGTGTAGTTGAGGCTGAAGATCAACCGGCCGGTGCCGACCCAGCTCAAGGCGAGCCCCTGCGCGCGCAGGTAGTACTGATACATCCAGTGATAACGCGAAGCCCCGGTGTAGCGGATGAGCCAGACCGTCGACAGATTCGCGACGCGTACCGGCAAGCCCTCGGCCGCGAAGCGCTCGTTCAGCGAGCTCGCGCGAGCGTTCCAGACCGTGTCGAGATCCCGGTAGAGCGCCGCCACCTCGGGTGTCTGCAGCCGCTGCAGGAACTCGTACATCGCGCCCATGACGTACGGGTGCGAGTTGAACGTGCCTCGAGCGAAGCAGATGTTCGCGGGCCTATCCTCGCGGAAGCGGCGCATCAGCCTGCGCGGGCCGCACACCACGCCGGCGGGCAGTCCGCCGGCGACGGTCTTGCCGTAGGTGACCATGTCGGCGCGCACGCCGAAATACTCCTGCGCGCCCCCCGGCGCCAGGCGAAACCCCAGGAACACCTCGTCGAAGATCAGCACGATTCCGCGCCGCGTGCAGACCTCGCGCAAACGCGCGAGCCACGCGGTATAAGCGTCGCGATCGAGGTCCGCGCGGCGTGCGCCGTCGATCAGGGTCGAGTCTCCCGGTGCCGCCCCGTTGGGGTGCATCGCCTGAACGGGATTGACCAGCACGCAGGCGATGTCGCGCCGGGTGCCGAGAACGCGCAGCGCCGCCTCGCTCATGTCGTCCAACGTGTATGTCTCACGGGCCGTCAGGGGATTTCCCACGCCGGGCTGAACGTCGCCCCACCAGCCGTGGTAGGCGCCGCAGAAGCGCACCACGTGCGTGCGGTCGGTGTGATAGCGCGCGAGGCGGACGGCCTGCATCACCGCCTCGGTGCCGGACATGTGAAAGGAGATCTCCTCCATGCCCGAGATCTCGGTCAGCCGCCGGACGTTGTAGGCCGTGACCGGGTGCAGCGCGCCGAGCACCGGGCCCAGATCGCGGACACGCTCGCTGCCGCGCTCGATGCATTCCTTGTAGAAGTCGTAGCCGAACACGTTGACGCCGTAGGAGCCGGTCAGGTCGTAGAGCCGATTGCCGTCGAGGTCGACCACGCAGACGCCGGACGACGACTCGACCAAGCTGCCTCCCTTGAGGTGCCTGCGCACGAAGGAGCTGAACTGGAACGGCACGCGATAGCGGGAGGTGAACTGCAGGTCGGAGACCGAGCCCGCGACCGCCTCCGTCTGTGCCGCCGACTTCTTGAAGCGGTCGGCGTAGAGCGCCGCCAGGCGCATGAAGGCGCCGCGCCGCGTCGAGGCCACGTCGTCCGGCGCGCCGTCGGCCCGGAAGAACGCGGCCTCGTCGTACTCGTAGAACGGCACCCAGCCGGCGAAGCGCCGCGCCACGCGCGAGTGCCCGGCCAGGGAACGATGCTTGGCTCTCGAGAGCAGCAGGCGGACGTACAGTTTGTGCAGGAGGATGGCGGCGATGACGGCGCCGGCGAGGTACGGGAGAACGTCGGTGATGGTGCTAATTGGCGGTTTCCCAAGGGTTTTTCGACAGCGTCACTCTATTGCAGGACGATGACACTACGATGAACCCGCTCGCGCGCATCGTCGGCCAGGAAGATGTCAATTTCCTGCTCACCAACCGTATCCCGCGCCGCCTCGCCACGCGGCTCATGGGCCGGCTGAGCCGCGTCGAATCACGCTGGTTCACGGCGGCGGCGCTCGCCGTGTGGAGGCTGTTCACCGAGCTCGATTTGAGGGAAGCCAAGCAGCAACGCTTCCGAAGCGTGCACGACTGCTTCACCCGCGAGCTCAAGGAGGGTGCGCGGCCGGTCGACCCCGACCCCGCGCATCTCGTGAGTCCCTGCGACGCCCTGGTCGGCGCCCACGGCATCGTCGAGGCCGGCACCGTGCTCCAGGCCAAGGGACACCCTTATCCGCTCGCCGAGCTGCTCTGCGATCCCGAGCTGGTGCGCTGCCACGAGGGCGGCACATACGTCACCCTGCGCCTCACCTCCGCCATGTACCACCGCTTTCACGCGCCCGCCGACTGCCGCGTGCAGCGCGTGACCTACGTGTCCGGCGACACCTGGAACGTGAACCCGGCCGCGCTCCGCCGCGTCGAGCACCTCTTCTGCAAGAACGAGCGCGCCGTCATCCGCTGCCGCCTCGCCTCGGGCGAGCTGATGACCCTGGTACCGGTGGCGGCGATCCTGGTCGCAAGCATCCGCCTCAAGTTCCTGGACGTGCTGCTGCACCTGAAGTACCGCGGCCCGAACGTGATTCCTTGCGATGCCGCGGTGAAGAAAGGCGAGGAGATGGGGTGGTTCGAGCACGGCTCGACCATCATCGTGTTCCTGCCGCGAGGGTTTCGGCTGAGCCGGAAAGCGCTGGAAGTAGGGCGCATTCGAATGGGACAATCCCTGGCGCAAGTCGAGGCCTGCGATCCGATCGGCGCGCGGCCGGCTCCGATCCGCTGACTCGGCGGTGCCGGACGACGGTGCTTGCCGGCTGCAGCGGTTGAATTCCTCCACGATGTGCTCGAGCGTCTGCTGACGGAACACCAGCCGCCGATCGCGCCAGGCCACCGCCTCGGACGCGTCCGTCAGAGCGCGCACGCTCACGAGCCCGGCGCGGCTCACGTCGGCTTCCTCGCCGGCCCCGAGATTGCGGCCGGCGGCGGCGGCCGTGATGGCTCCGGCTGGAACGGCGGCGTTGCCATTGCGGGCATCGGCTTTCGAGGCCGGCGGCGCCGCGGCGTCCGCCGCCGTTGCTTCGAGTCTGCGGCGGGCGGCGAGATCCGAGGCTACAGCGGCCGCCGGTGCCGGGTGAGCGTTGCCGCGATCGAGGCCAGCACCGCCATGCGAACCGCGACGCCATTATTGACCTGCTCGCGGATCACCGAGCGCGGGCCATCGGCAACATCGGAGGCGATCTCGACTCCGCGGTTCATCGGGCCTGGATGCATCACCAGCACGCTCGGAGCGGCGAGCTTCAGGCGCTTCGCGTCGAGCCCGTACTCTCGAAAGTAGGCGTTGTCGTCCAGCGCGGCGCGTTCGGCCAGGCGCTCCTTTTGAATGCGCAGCATCATCACCACATCGGCGCCCGCGATGCCGTCCTCCATGCGTGTGAAGCGCTGGGCGCCGCGGAACTCCGCCTCCTCGGGCTGCAGGGCCTCGGGCCCCACCAGGCGCAGGTCCGCGGTTCCGAGCGCGGTGAGCGCCTGGTGCGCGGAGCGGGCCACCCGCGAGTGCTTGATGTCCCCGACGATCGCGACCTTGAGGCCCGCGAAGCGGCGCTTGTGCGTGCGGATGGTGAGCGCGTCCAGCAAGCCCTGGGTGGGATGGGACACGTGGGCCTCGCCGGCGCTGATCACCGAGACGTGCGGCGCCACGTGGTCGATGAGGAACTCCGGCATGCCGGGCTCGGAGTCGCGGATCACGAACACGTCGGTGTTCATGGCTTCCAGCGTGTAGATCGTGTCGAGCATGCTCTCGCCCTTGGCGCGAGAGCTCGAGTGCAGGTCGAGGTTCAAAACGTGCGCGCCCAGCCGCCGGCTGGCGAGGTCGAACGATGCGCGGGTGCGGGTGCTCGGCTCGAAGAACAGGTTCGCGAGCGTCACGCCCGCGAGCTCGCGGCCCTCGTAGGCAGGTTGGCCGGGGATGCGGCGGTAGGATTCGGCGCGATCCAGGATCGAGACCAGCGTCTCGCGGCTCAGGCCTTCCAGGGTGATGAGGTGGCGCAGGCCACCGGCGCTATCTTGTTGGGAACGCATCGCGCCTCATTTCTCGTCGCCGAACCATCGATCCAGGATGATGCATGCCGCGGCCGCATCGACATCCGCCTTGGCGACCCGCCGCCGCATCGCGCCGGCAGCCCGCGCCGCCTTGAGCCGTGCCTCGGCCTCGCGCGAGGAGTAGCGCTCGTCCACCAGCGCGATTTCCAAGCGATAGCGGCGGGCCAGCTCGGCCGCAAACTTGCGCGCGACGGTCGAGCTCGAGCTCTCGGATCCGTCGACATTATACGGCAGCCCGACCACGGCGAGAGCCGGCTTCAGTTCCGCGAGCAGCTTGTCGATGTCCTGCCAGCGCGGAACCCCGGCGCTCGCTGCGATCGCCGAGAGCGGCGTGGCCGATCGCGTCAAGGTGTTGCCCGACGCGACGCCGATCCGGCGCAGCCCGAAATCGAAGGCCACCACGATCCGGGGAGCGGCGACGCTCATCGGGGCTCGCCCGGACGGATTCGGATTCGGCCGGCGGCGGCGCGTCGGCCGCGGGACCGCGAGCCGCGGGCCTCAGGCATTACCGCTGATGGAGCTGATGCGCGAGAGCTCGACGCCGAGCAAGCGCCCGGCGGCTTCCCAGCGGGACTCGAACGGCAGGTCGAAGATCAGCACGGGATCGACCGGGGCGCTCAGCCACACGTTGGCCCGGATTTCCTGCTCGAGCTGGCCGCCGTCCCAGCCGGCATATCCGAGAGCCACCATCGCCTCCTGGGGGCCTTCGCCGCGCGCGATCGCCGCGAGAATGTCGCGCGAGGTGGTGACGTGGATGGCGTCGGATACCTTGAGGGTCGAGTCCCACGCGCCCCCGGCCCGGTGCATCACGAAGCCGCGGTCGGTCTGCATCGGGCCCCCGCGCAGGACTGGGCGCTCGCGCAAGGGGCTCAGGCTGATCTCGATTTCCAGCTGCTCGAAGATCTCGCCCATGCGCATCGGCAACGGCTTGTTGACGATGAGGCCCAGCGCTCCCTTGGAGCTGTGATCGCAGATCAACGCGACGGTTTGCGCGAAATTCGGGTCGCCCATCGCCGGCATGGCGATCAGTAACTGATTGGTCAGGTAGCCCGATTCGCTAATGGTCTTTCTCCGCGAAGTAGACGCTGGCTCCCTCGGTGGCACCATTCAGGAATTCCCACTCGTACGCAATGCGTATTTGATCATGCTTTGCGGTCAGCTCGCCCGGGAAGGGGTCGAACGGCGCGGCGAGCTTCAGGATGCGCAGCGCCGCCTCGTCGATCTCGATGAAGCCGCTGGTGTGCTTGATCTCGGAATCCAGCAGCCGGCCGTCCGCGCCGATGATCACCTCGACCACCGGGGTGCCGGACAGGCGCCGTCGGCGGGCGGCATCCGGGAAATGGGTGGTTCCCACCTGCTCGATCTTGCGGCGCCAGCCGTCGAGGTAAGCCGCCACGTCCGATTGGCGGGTGTCGGCCGCGATCCACAGGGCGCTCTTGGTCTCCCCCCGCATGCGCAGCTCCACGCCGTCATCGTTAGGGGCCATGCCGAGATCGGGTCGTTTCTCGAGCAGCAGCGGCAGCTCCGCGGTCTGCTTGGCGGCCGCCGCGGAAGCGAAGTAGAGGATCTTGTGCGCCGGACGCTCGCTCGCGATCAGCTCATCGTCGCCCGCGTCGGCGCCGGAGGAATGCGCGGCGAGGGCCTCTCCGCCCGGGACACCGGGCCGATCCAAGGGGCTCAGCGAGGATTTCGGGATGAGGGTGCGGTCGCGGGCGGCCGTGTTCCCGGACCCAAGCTGCGTGCGCTCGGACAGGTACTGGGCGTGGGGATTCCGGGCCGCCGCCGGCACCTGCTCGTTGACCAGCACGACCTGCAACTCTGCATCGGAGTCGCGCGCCTTCGACGCCGGCGAGGAAAAGGTGACTCCGAGGATCACGATGCCGTGGAACAGCGCCGCCAGGAAGCACGTGGTGAGCATGCGATCGCTCGGCGGCGGCAGACGGGTGCCGAGCACGTCCGCGGCCTCGAAGGGCTCGGGCGTCACGCGCCTTCCAGCGAGCTGCGAATGGCGTCCATCAACATACCGCCGATATCCAGGTCATGTTTCTTGTTCAATTCCCGGATACCGGTAGGGCTCGTGACGTTGATCTCGGTAACGTATTCACCGATCACATCGAGACCCACGAACAGCATGCCCAGTTCCTTGAGCTGCGGCCCGATCCGGGAGCACAGCCATCGGTCGCGTTCGTTGAGCGGCCGGCTCTCGGCGCGCGCCCCGGCGGCGAGGTTGCCGCGGTTGTCGTCGGGCAGCGGCACCCGCTTCAGCACGAACGGCACCGGCTGGCCGTCGACGAGGATCACGCGGCAGTCGCCCGCGGTCACGATCTCGGGCAGGTAGCGCTGCACGATCGCGAAGCGGGTGCCGTACGCGGTCAGGGACTCGAACACTACATTGCGGTTCTTGTCGCCCTGCTCGAGGACGAAGATGGATTTGCCGCCCATGCCGTCGAGCGGCTTGCACACCACCTTGCCGTGCTCGCGCAGGAACTCGCCCATGTCGTGCATGTCGCGGGTGATCAGCGTGGGGGCGCAGCATTCGGGGAACCAGGCCGTGTAAACCTTCTCGTTGATGTCGCGCAGCCCTTGAGGCCGGTTGACCACCATCGCCCCCTGTTCCGCGGCGCGATCGAGGATGTAGGTGGTGTAGATGTACTCGGTGTCGAACGGCGGGTCCTTGCGCATCAGGATCACGTCGAAATCGCCGAGCTTGGCGGCTTTGTGCTCGCCGCGGGTGAACCAGACCGACAGGTCGTCGGCCACGTCGATCGGCGCGAGCCTGCCCCAGGCCACGCCGTCCCTGAGCCAGAGGTGGCGCTGCTCGGCGTAGAAGATCTCCCAGCCCCGCGCCTGCGCCGCGAGCAGGATGGCCAGGGTCGAATCCTTGGACGGCTTGATGGACTCGATCGGGTCCATCACGACGACCAGACGGGAGCGGGAAGGCATGCTCATTGCGCAACGGGCCCAAATGAGAAAAGCAGAACCTGAAGTCTAGCGGCATCGCAGTCTAGCGCACGAGGGATCGGCCTCGGCCGTCTTCCGAAAACTGTGAACCAGGCCACCGTTGTTTACGGCGGCTTGCGCCGAAATGTCGGCCCCGAACCGTGGCTTGCGAGGCCTGGATATGTTAAAAAGCCACGAGATTCCAGCACCTACGCGCGACATCGCCAGAGGTCCCGTCAAGGGCAATTCCATGGAGACCATGACCACCACGGCCAAGCCGAAATTGACGGGACTCAAGGTCCTGGTGATAGACGACAGCAAGACCATCCGGCGCACCGCGGAAACCCTGCTCACCAAGGAAGGCTGCGAA
>DATAUO010000066.1:0-6038 GCA_036268215.1 Steroidobacteraceae bacterium | reverse complement strand
TGTGCCGCATCGCGGATACCATCGAGGACGAGCCGGCCCTCTCTCCCCCTGAGACCTTGGCGTTTCTGCAACGGTTCAACGCCGCCGTCGGCGGCGTAGGGGATCCCGCCCTGCTCGGGCGGCAGGTCGCCGACCGCCTGTCGTCCGGGACCCTTCCCACCGAGCGGGACCTGGTTGCGCACACCGACCGCGTCCTCGAGGTGTTCCGGAGCTTCAACGACCGGCAGCAGGCGGCGATCCGGCGCTGCGTCGAGCTCATGTGCTACGGCATGCCGCGGTTCCAGTTCTCCGCGAGCCTCGCCGGCCTCGCGCGCTCGACCGATCTCGACGATTATTGCTATTACGTTGCGGGCGTCGTGGGGGACATGCTCACCGAGCTGTTCTGCGACCACTCCCCCCTGATCGCCCGCCGCCGTGGGCGGCTGTCGGCGCTCTCCGCGTCCTTTGCCCAGGGCCTGCAGATGACCAACATCCTGAAGGACGTATGGGAAGACCGCGCCCGCGGGGCCTGCTGGTTGCCCCAGGACGTGTTCGCGCGCCACGGGGTGGAGCTTGCCGCGGTGTCGAGCCAGCCGTTCGACCCGCGGTTCGGCGCCGGTTTTCGTGAGCTCGTGGGAGTCGCGCACGCGCACCTGCGCAATGCGCTGGAATACACGCTGCTGATCCCCCGCCGCGAAACCGGCATCCGGCGCTTTTGTCTCTGGGCCATCGGGCTTGCGGTGCTCACGCTGCGCAAGATCGCCGAGAATCCCGCCTTCACCAAAGGCGCCGAGGTGAAGGTCAAACGCTCTGCCGTCGCGACCACGCGGTTGCTCACGCAGGCCGCGGGGCGCAGCGACCTCATGCTGCGCGCTCTGTTCTCCTATGCCGCGCGCGGATTGCCGTTGGCGGACCTTCCCGAGCTGCGCCGGCCCCGTCCGGTTCTCACGCGGCTCGCGGAGGACGCGTCCGCATCCGCGCCCGAGCCCGCGCTGCGGCGCTCCTACGGGAATTCCGGATCGTGAGCCGCGTGGCGCCGAAGCCGGGTGGCTACCCGGCGCCGCACCCGGACGCGCGCGGCGATATCGTGGCGCATTCGCTGCGGCGGGTCAGCGACTCTCCGCTGGATCATTCCGTGGCGGAGGCCCGCGACGCACTGATTGCCCGGCAGAGCGCGGACGGACACTGGCTGTTCGAGCTGGAAGCCGACAGCACCATTCCAGCCGAGTACATCATGATGATGCACTTCCTGGACGAGATCGACGCCGAGCTCGAGACCAAGATCGCCGCGTACTTGCGCGCCCATCAGCAGCCGGGCGGCGGCTGGCCGCTGTATCACGGCGGCGATTTCAACCTGAGCTGCTCGATCAAGGCCTACTACGCCTTGAAGCTCGCCGGCGAGTCGCCCGATGTGCCGCACATGGTCCGCGCGCGCGCCGCCATTCTCGCGCACGGCGGGGCCGCGTGCGCCAATGTGTTCACGCGTATTGCACTCGCGCTGTTCGGACAATTGCCCTGGCGCGGCGTGCCGTACATCCCCGTGGAGATCATGCTGCTGCCGCGCTGGTTTCCCTTCCATCTGGACAGGGTGGCCTACTGGTCGCGTACCGTGATGGTGCCGCTGTTCATTCTCTGCACGCGCAAACCGGCGGCGAAGAATCCGCGCAACGTGGACATCCGCGAGCTGTTCACGACGCCCCCCGAGCACGAGCGCCGCTACTTCAGGCGCAAGGGTTTCGGCATCAAGGCATTCCTGCTCGCAGACCGGCTCGGCCGGTTGATCGATCCGCTGATTCCCGCGCGCGTGCGCGAAGCCGCGACCCGGCGCGCCGAGGCCTGGGTGCTCGAGCGGTTGAACGGCGAGGACGGACTCGGCGCGATTTTCCCGGCGATGGTCAACGCGCTCGAGGCCATGGTCATCCTCGGCTATCCCGAGGACAATCCTCATCGTGCGACCGCGAAGCGCGCATTGCAAAAGCTGCTCGTGGTCGGCCCGACGAGCGCGTACTGTCAGCCTTGCGTCTCCCCCGTGTGGGACACCGCGCTGGCCGCGCTTGCGATGCAAGCGGTCGGGGATGAGGCATCGGCGGCTTCGGCCGGCCGATCGCTCGATTGGCTTGCGGGGCGGCAGCTCTTCGATGAGCCCGCCGATTGGCAGGTGAAGCGCCCGGCCTTGAAGGGCGGCGGCTGGGCGTTCCAGTATGCGAACCCTCATTATCCGGACCTCGACGACACCGCCGCCGTGGCCTGGGCGATGCGCCAGGCGGCGGGCGCGGAGCGCTACTCCCGCAACATCCAGCGCGCGGTCGACTGGCTGATCGGCATGCAAAGCGCGAACGGCGGGTTCGCGGCCTTCGACGCCGACAACACTCACTACTATCTCAACGCGATCCCCTTCGCGGATCATGGCGCGCTGCTCGATCCTCCGACCAGCGATGTGACCGCGCGCGTGGTCACGTTGATCGCATTGCTCGGGCGTGCCGAGGACGCACCTGCGCTCGAGCGTGCCATCGCCTACCTGCGCGAAGAGCAGGAGCAAGAGGGCTCCTGGCTCGGACGCTGGG
This sequence comes from Steroidobacteraceae bacterium, assembly GCA_036268215.1. Lineage (GTDB taxonomy): Bacteria > Pseudomonadota > Gammaproteobacteria > Steroidobacterales > Steroidobacteraceae > Bog-1198. The sequence goes on along the minus strand of DATAUO010000066.1, from coordinate 3,495 downwards.
GCACCAACCACATCTACGGCACCTGGTCGGTGCTCACGGCGTTGGCGCAGGCCGGAATCGGCGCGGACGATCCCACGGTGCGGCGCGCCGCGGACTGGCTCGAGAGCAAGCAGAACGCAGACGGCGGCTGGGGGGAGAGCAACGACACCTACGCGCAGAGCGCCGACCAGCGCGGCTCTGCACCGAGCACGCCGTTCCAGACTGCGTGGGCGATGCTCGGGCTGCTGGCCGCGGGCCGCGCGCACTCCGAGACCGTGGGCCGCGGCGCCGAATTCCTGATTCGCACCCAGTCGCTCGACGGTCTCTGGGCCGATCCAACCTACACCGCGCCGGGATTCCCGCGCGTGTTCTACCTGCGCTATCACGGGTACTCGGCCTACTTTCCGCTCTGGGCGCTCGCCGCCTATCGCACGCTATCGCGCCGCGGAATCTCGCATTGAGCGCCGTGGGCGTCGTCGCCGCGTTGAACGCGGAGGCGCGCACGCTCGGTCCGGCCATGCCGAGGAGCGACGGTCTGTTCCTGCTGGGTGACGGCACGCTTCTCGCGGTCAGCGGCATGGGCGGCGCTCTCGCGGCCGGAGCCGCGCGCCGCCTCCTCGACGCCGGGGCCGCCGCGCTCATGAGCTTCGGCCTCGCCGGAGGGCTCGATCCGGCTCTCCGCGCGGGCGCCGTCGTGCTCCCGCGCGAAATCGTCTCCCGCGGCGGTACGCGCTTCGCGGCCTCGCTCGACTGGCTCGAGCGGCTCGGAGCGGCGCTCGCGGACCAGCGTTCCATCTCGCGGGGGACCCTGCTGTCCGATGTCGAGCCGATCGGCTCGGTCGCGCACAAGGCGGAGGCGTTTCGATCGAGCGGCGCCGTTGCCGCCGACATGGAGAGCTTTGCCGTGGCGGAGGTTGCCGCCCGTCACCGCGTGCCGTTCGTGGCGCTGCGCGTGATAGTCGACACCGCGCGAGATGCGCTGCCGCGCGCGGTGGTTGCCGCGAGCCGCGGCGGGCGGGTCAGCATTGCGCGTCTGCTCGGCGGCCTCGGAGCCGCACCCTGGGAGCTCCTCGCGATGGTGCGCTTGGCGGCCCGATATCGCACGGCGATGCACGTCCTCGCGCTGGCGGGCCAGTCGAGGACGGCTTGAGGGCCCTGGTCACCGGCGCGACGGGATTCGTCGGCGCCGCGGTGGCCCGGGCGCTGCTGTCCGGGGGGTGGCAGGTGCGTGCGCTCGCCCGCCGCGGCTCGAATCGCGCCAATCTCGCGGGACTCGACCTCGAGGTCATCGAGGGCGATCTGACCGATTTGGGCTCGCTCGGCCAGGCGGCCGAGAGCTGCGCGGCGCTCTTCCATGTCGCCGCGGATTATCGGCTCGGCGCCCGCGACCCGGCCGCGCTGTACTCCAGCAACGTCGAGGGTACGCGCAATATCCTCGCGGCGGCGCGCGCGGCGGGCGTCGCACGTACGGTGTATACCTCGAGTGTCGCGACGATCGGGATCCCGCGGGACGGTTCGCCGGGGAACGAGAGCTCGCCGGCGACCGTCGAGGACATGATCGGTCACTACAAGCGCTCGAAGTTCCTGGCGGAAGAGGCGGCCGCGGAGGCGGCGCGCTCCGGGATGTCGGTGGTGATCGTCAATCCATCGACGCCGGTCGGGCCGGGCGACATCAAGCCGACACCGACCGGTCAGCTGATCCTGGACGCCGCGGCGGGGCGCATGCCGGCGTACGTCGACACCGGGCTCAACGTCGTGCACGTCGATGACGTCGCACAGGGACACTTGCTCGCGCTCGAGCGCGGCGTTCCGGGACAGCGCTACATCCTCGGCGGCGAGGACCTGACCCTCGAGGCCATCCTCGGCCAGGTCGCGCGCATCGTCGGACGCCGGCCGCCGCGAATCCGGCTGCCGTATGGCGTGGTGCTGCCCATCGCCTATGCCGCGGAGTGCTTCGCCGCGCTCACGGGGCGAGCCGGGCGGGTGACGCTCGAGGGCGTGCGCATGTCGCGCAAGCGCATGTTCTTCTCGAGCGCAAAGGCGGTTCGCGAGCTCGGCTATGGCTGGCGTCCGCCGGTCCGGGCCTTCGAGGACGCCGTGCGCTGGTTCCGCGAGCGCGGGCTGCTGCGCTGATGCGGGCGCGCACGTTTCGCGAGCGGTTATCATCGCGCCATGTCGGAAATTGACGGCAGCCGCGCGGTGGATTCTGAATCATTGGTGCTGGTCGACGAGAGCGACCGCGATGTAGGGCATCTGAGCAAGCTGCGTTGCCACGAGGGGCGCGGCATCCTGCATCGGGCCTTCTCGCTGTTCGTGTTCAACGACGACGGCGAGCTCTTGATCCAGCAGCGCTCGGAAGCCAAGCGCTTGTGGCCGCTCTACTGGTCGAACAGCTGCTGCAGTCATCCGCGAAGCGATGAGACGATGGAGCGGGCCACGACGCGCAGGCTGCGCGAGGAGCTCGGGCTCGATTGTCCGCTGCGCTTCCTGTTCAAGTTCCAGTACCAGGCGCAGTTCGACGAGACGGGAGCCGAGAACGAGCTTTGCTCCGTGTTCATCGGCAAGAGCTCCGATTCTGTCAAAATCAACAGGGACGAAATTCAGGCCATCCGCTGGGTCCGGCCCGAGCAATTCGCGTCGGAATTATCCGGCAGCGAGGCGGGGGGATTCACACCTTGGCTCAGGCTCGAATGGCCGCGGCTCTGGCGCGATCATCGCGCCGAAGTGCTCGATTTGCAGTAAGATATCGTATGGCCATCCCACTCCTGCAAATCTACAAGGTCGCCAGCTACATCGCGGGGCGCAAGCTCCGGGGCGACAAGCGCTATCCCTTGGTGCTCATGCTCGAGCCCCTGTTCCAGTGCAATCTCGCCTGCTCGGGCTGCGGAAAGATCGACTACCCCAAGGAGATCCTGCAGAAGCGCGTGAGCGTCGACGACGCGCTGCGCGCGGTCGACGAATGCGGCGCACCCATCGTGTCCATCCCGGGAGGCGAGCCGCTCATCCACAAGGAGATGCCGGAGATCGTCCGCGGCATCGTGGCGCGCAAGCGGTTCGTGTACCTCTGCACCAACGCGATCCTGCTTGCCAGGCACATCGAAGAGTACTCGCCCTCGCCGTACCTGACCTTTTCCATTCACCTCGACGGCAACCGCGAGCGCCATGACGAGTCGGTTTGCCAGGAAGGCGTGTTCGACAAGGCGGTGGCCGCGATCGAGCTGGCGCGCGGAAAGGGCTTTCGCGTCACCATCAACTGCACGCTCTTCAATGGCGAGGATCCGGACGATGTCGCCGAATTCTTCGACACGGCCACGCGGCTCGGCGTCGAGGGGATCACCGTATCGCCCGGCTACAGCTACCATCACGCGCCGAAGCAGGATGTGTTCCTGGCGCGCAACGCGAGCAAGAATCTGTTCCGCGGCATCTTCAGCCGCCGGCGCCGCCCGTCGGGGCTCAAATGGTCGTTCAACCACTCCGCTCTGTTCCTGGATTTCCTGGCGGGCAACCAGACCTATC
>DATAUO010000065.1:0-3321 GCA_036268215.1 Steroidobacteraceae bacterium | reverse complement strand
AGATCGAGCACCGGGCTCGCATCGCTCACCGCCGGATCGCGCGCGAGCTGCACGAAGAGCTGCTCGGGGAAGCCTTCGCGGGGGCCGCGCACGATGATGTCGGCCTCGCCCACCAGCCGCTTGGCGGCGAGACCGAATTCGTTCAACGCGGCGCCGTCGACCAGGAAGACGGCGGCGCCGAGCGCGACGCCGAGCGCGATCGCGAGCACGGTCAGGGCGAGGCCCACCGGCTGCTCGCGCCATCGCGAGCGCAGCAGCAGCAGGGTGATTCGCAGGGTCACCGCAGCGTTCCGTCGTCGAGCACGAGGATGCGATCCGCGGTCTCGGCGGCGGCGCGCGAGTGCGTGATCAGGATGCCGGCGCCGTCGTTGCGCTTGATCTGGGTGCGCAAGAGCTCCAGCGTGCGCGCCGCGCTCTTGGGATCGAGATTGCCCGTCGGCTCATCGGCGAGCACCAGCCGCGGCCGGTGCACCAGGGCCCGCGCGATCGCCACCCGCTGCAGCTCGCCGCCGGACAGCTCCCGCGCGAAGCGGTGCGACAGGGGCTCGAGGCCGACCGCCTCGAGCATCTCCCCGGTGCGCCGCGAGCGCTCCGGTTCGCCGACGCCGAGGAGGTCGAGGGGCAGGGCGACGTTTTGCTCGACCGAGATGTAGGGCAGCACGTGAAAGGCCTGGAACACGAAGCCGACCGCGCGGCGCCGCAGGCGCGTGATCGCATCGTCGTCCAACGCGCCGAGATCGCTCCCGGCGAGGAACACGCGCCCGGAGGTCGGCCGATCGAGACCCGCGAGCACGTTGAGCAGGGTGGACTTGCCGACGCCGGACTCGCCCATGACGGCGAGGTACTCGCCGGCGCGAAGCGCGAGATCGATGCCGTCGAGAACCGGCGCGCGGTCCGCCGCGTAGCGCTTGGTCAGCGCCTCGAGCCGCAGAACCGGCCCTTCAGGCTGCATCGACTCCGATCATGGCCTTGACCTCGAGAAAGTCGCGCAGCCCGAACTCGCCCCACTCGCGGCCGTTGCCGGAGGCCTTGAAGCCGCCGAACGGGGTTTGCATGTCGCCCGACGCGCCGTTGAGCGCCACCTGTCCGGCGCGGATGCGGCCGCCGACGCGCCGCGCGCGCAGCTTGTCCTGGGACCAGACGTAGGCGGCGAGGCCGTACGGCGTGTCGTTCGCGATCTTCACCGCCTCCTCCTCGCTCTCATACGGGAGGATGCAGAGCACGGGTCCGAAGATCTCCTCGCGCGCGATGGTCATGTCGTTGCGGACGTCGGAGAAGATGGTTGGCTTGACGAAGTAGCCCTTGGAAAGCCCATCCGGGCGGCCGGCACCGCCGGTGACGACGCGCGCGCCCTCGGCGATCCCCTTCTGGATATAGGACTCGACCCGGTCGAACTGGATCTTCGACACCAAGGGTCCGACCGTGGTCTTGTCCGACTTGGGGTCGCCGACCACCACCGCGGTCTCCGCGATGCGCTTGGCGATCGCCTCGACCGTCGAGAGCTTGCTCGCGGGCACCAGCATGCGGGTCGGCGCGTTGCAGGACTGGCCGGAATTCTGGAACACGTGCAACACGCTCTTCTTCACGGCAACCTCGAAATCGGCATCATCGAGCAGGACGTTCGGCGACTTGCCGCCGAGCTCCTGGTGCACGCGCTTCACGGACGCGGCGGCGTTGCGCGCGACCTCCGTGCCCGCGCGGGTCGATCCGGTGAAGGACACCATGTCGATGTCGCGATGCGAGGAGAGGGGAGCGCCGACGCCCGGCCCGTCACCGTTGATGAGATTGAACACGCCCTTGGGCACGCCCGCCTCGTGCATGCACTTCGCCCAGATGACCGCGCTGAAGGGCGAGAACTCCGAGGGCTTCAGGACCATGGTGCAGCCCGCCGCGAGCGCCGGCACCACCTTGGCGGCGACCTGGTTCATGGGCCAGTTCCAGGGCGTGATCAATGCGCACACACCGACCGGCTCCTGCACCAGCCGCACCGTGCCGCGCATCTCCTCGAACTTGAAATTCTTGAGCACCTCGATCATGGCGCTGATGTGGCCCACGCCGATGCTGGTCTGCGACCCCTTGGCCAGCGAGACCGGAGCGCCCATCTCGGTGGAGATCGCCGCGGCGATCTCGTCGTAGTGAGCTTTGTACGCGGCCAGGATGCGCTCCATCAGCGCCAGCCGGTCGGCCGGCGTGCTGCGCGACCAGCTCTCGAACGCAGCCTTGGCGGCGGCCACGGCACGATCCACGTCGCGGGCGGAGCCCATCGAGATGACGCCCGCAGCGGCCTCGGTGGCCGGATTGATGACCTTGAAGTCCCTGGGCTCGACCGGGTCGACCCAGGCGCCATCGATATAGAACTGCCGATTGTCGTACGTCATGAAAGCCCTCGAGACATGGAGTGCCGTGCGGGATGCCGGCGGAGCCCCATTCTACAAGGTTTGTCGCCGGGCGCCGACGCGTGTCCCCGGGGCGGCCGGAATGACCAAGAATTCACCGCAGGCCAGGCGATAGTTCTCACTCCGGGGTACCCAATTATTGCTAGGCTTGCGCCCCATGCGAGCCATCCGAACGCTGTTTGTCCTGGCCGCCGCGGCTGCCGCGGCGCTGTCTGCCGCCCAGCCCGCCGCCGCGATGCCCGAATGGAATCAGGTCCGCCAGCACGTCGTGCAGGTCGGGCCCGAGGCGCATCGTCTGGTGATCGGATTCCGGGCCACCCCCTCCAATGTCGTGGTGAAGACGATCCGGCGCACCGCGCGCACGCCGGGCTTCAGGCTCGCCGTGGCGCAGACCTCGGATGCGGACGTGGCCGCGCTGGCGGGACGGGCGCGGATCGCGATGGCGGGATCGCGCCGCATCGCGCCGAACATGCATGTCATCTTCCTGCAAAAGACCCTCTATGGCGCGGACGTAGCGGCTGCCTTGAAGGCACTGCGCGCGGACCCGGCCGTGCAGTTCGCCGAGGTCGATCAGCGGCGCTATCCGCACACGATTCCCAATGATCCGCTGTTCGTGCCGAGCTCCGGGGCGAGCGGCCAGTGGTTCATGCTGGCGCCGAGCCCGGCCACCGTCACGCTGGGCAACACCCCGACCCAGGATCTGTCCGCCACGGACGCAGTCGATGCCTGGACGGTGACCCGCGGCAGCTCCGGCACCGTGATCGCGGACATCGATACGGGCGTCCGCTTCGACCACCCCGATCTGCTGCGCGCGGGCTCGGGAGGCCGGCTGCTGCCGGGGTACGATTTCGTCGGCCAGGACTATGACCGCACCACGGGGGCCGCGCTCGGAACGTATTCGATCGCCAATGACGGCGACGGCTGG
>DATAUO010000064.1:0-17543 GCA_036268215.1 Steroidobacteraceae bacterium | reverse complement strand
ACACATAGCAACATGTCGGGCGAACGCAAATCGGGTGGACGCCTCGCACCGCTGGCAGTCGCGGCGCTCGGAGTCGTGTTCGGCGACATCGGCACGAGCCCTCTGTACGCGATGTCCTCCTGCTTCACGGGTCCCGGCATCCCGGTGACCCCGCACTACGTGCTCGGCGTCCTCTCGCTGATCTTCTGGTCCCTGGTGCTCGTCATCCTGCTCAAATACGTGAGCGTGGTGCTGAACGCCGACAACAAGGGCGAGGGCGGCGTGCTCGCCTTGACCGCGCTCGTGATCAACACCGCACGCGAGAGTCCGCGCCGCAAGCTCTACGGCACGCTCGGCATCCTCGGCGCATCGCTGTTCTTCGCGGACGGGGCGATCACGCCCGCGATCTCGGTATTGTCGGCGGTCGAGGGTTTGCACGTCGCGGCGCCCACGGCGCAGATTCCGGTGCTGCCGATCACGTTCGTCGTGCTGGTGGGATTGTTCCTGATCCAGAAGCACGGCACCGGCTCGGTCGGCAAGGTGTTCGGTCCGGTGATGCTCGGCTGGTTCGCCGTGCTCGCCGCGATGGGCATGCACTGGATCGTGCGCGAGCCGGGGGTGCTGTTGGCGCTGGATCCATCACGCGGCCTTGCGCTCCTCGCCACGCACAAGGTCAGCTCGCTCGCCGTGCTCGCCGGCGTGTTCCTCACCGTCACCGGCGGAGAAGCTCTGTACGCGGACATGGGCCATTTCGGCAAAGCGCCCATCCGCCTGAGCTGGATCTGCGTGGTGATGCCGGCGCTGGTGATCAACTACTTCGGCCAGGGGGCGATGCTGATCGAGAACCCGGCAGCGATCAGCAACCCGTTTTATTTGATGGCGCCGGCCTGGTCGCAGCTGCCCCTGGTCGTCCTCGCGACGGCCGCGACGGTGATCGCCTCGCAGGCGGTGATCTCCGGCGTGTTCTCGGTGACGACGCAGGCGGTGAGCCTCGGGCTCCTCCCGCGTCTGCGCGTCGAGCATTCGTCGGCCGTGCACGCGGGCCAGATCTACGTGCCGACGATGAACTGGATCCTCATGGTGGCGGCGCTCGCGCTGATCGTCGGGTTCGGAAGCTCGGCGGCACTGGCGGGCGCATACGGCCTGGCGGTGTCGGGTGCCATGACGATCGTCACGCCGCTCACCCTGAGCTTGATCAAATCGCGCACCGGCCCCGAGAGCCGGCTGCTGCGCACCGGATTGTCGCTCCTGTTCGTGGTCGACATCGCCTTCCTGCTCGCGAACCTGACCAAGCTCGAGGATGGCGGATGGCTGCCGCTCGCTTCCGGACTGATCATCTACTGGCTGATGCAGACGTGGACGCGGGGCCGCGCCTCGGTCATGACGCGCCTGCTGCGGGATCAAAAGCCGGTGCGCGATTTCCTCGAGGACCTGAAGAACGACCCCCCGGTGCGCGTGAGCGGAACGGCGATCTTCCTCGACCCCAAGGCTTCGGGCATCCCACGCGCGCTGCTCAACAACATCAAGTTCAACCGCGTGGTGCACGAGCGGGTGGTGCTGCTGACCGTGGTGAACCGCGAGCAGCCGCGCATCGCGGCATCCAAGCGCATCACGGTGACCGCGGTGTGCGAGGGCATCGTGCGGGTGGTCGCCCAGGTCGGGTTCATGGAGAAGCCGAACATTACCGAGCTCCTGCGCGACGCCGAGGCTCATGGCGTCCCCTTCGAGCCGGAGAACACCACGTTCTTCCTGAGCCGCGAGGAGCTCCTGCCGGGACAGCGCTCGGACCTGCCGCCGCTGCGCCGCCGGGCATTCATGCAGATGGCACGCGGCGCGCAGGTGATCGCGGACTACTACGGGCTGCCGCCGAACCGCGTCATCGAGATCGGGACGCGCCTCGAGATCTGATCCTGCTAACACGGGAGCAGTCATCGCGCAGCGACGCCTGCCCCCTGACTGGTATCCCATCGCTAATCCCGGCGCGTCGCCAGGGGGAGCGGAGCTCGGGCATGCGGGCGCGTGGGTCAGAGTGTGATGGCGGTCACACCGGCGTCGCCGGCGACGATGAGGATGTCGGCGCCGCGGCGGGCGAACAATCCGACCGTGACCACGCCGGCAACCTGATTGAGCTCGATCTCGAAGCGCTTCGGGTCGCTCAAGCGGAGGTTGTGCACGTCCAGGATGGCATTGCCGTTGTCGGTGACGACGCCCTCGCGCCAGACGGGCTGCCCCCCCATCTTGACCAGTTGGCGCGCGACGTACGAGCGCGCCATGGGGATGACCTCGACCGGCAGCGGAAACTTGCCGAGCGTCTCGACCAGCTTGGCGTCGTCGATGATGCAGACGAAGCGGGCGGCGGCGGCGGCCACCACCTTCTCGCGCGTGAGCGCCGCTCCTCCTCCCTTGATCAGGAACCCGGCGCGGGTGGCTTCGTCGGCTCCGTCGATGTACAGATCGAGATCGCCGGCGGCGTTCAGATCGATCTCGGGGATGCCGACGGCGCGCAGCATGTCGGAGGTGCGCCGCGAGCTCGACACAGCGGCTTCGACCTGGATTTTACGGTCTTTCAGCGCTGCGATGAGCTGCTCGACCGTGGAGCCGGTGCCGATCCCGAGCACCATGCCGCCGCGCACGTAGGTCAACGAGGCTTCCGCGGCGCGACGCTTCTTTTCGTCGGTGGAGCTCACAAATTTCCGGACTCCAAAAACAACTGTGCCCGCTTACGCGGGCACAGTTGATTCGTTGCGAAGGCTTACTTCTTCTTCGCGGCCTTTTTCTTGCCCGCCTTCTTCTTCGCCTTCTTTGCTTTAGCTGCCATGATAAAAACTCCGTTATCGGGTTAGTCCGGGGTCCGAGTATATACACGATTAATTAATTTACAAGCAATACGTCACCCACCCAGCGCGAGAATGTGCTAGCGATGTGAGCGACCTCACTCGAGCGTGAGTATGAAATCCCATTCCTTGCTCGACACCGGCATCACCGACAGACGATTTCCTCGGCGCAGCAAAACGAAGTCCTTCAGTTGTTTCGCAGCGTGCCGCTTCAGCTCCTCGAGCGTGATCACGCGGCGGAGCTTGCGCACGAGCTTCACGTCGACGACGTACCACCGCGGTGCATCGCGCTTCGAGTCCGCATCGTGGTGGTGATTCTTCGGGTCGAAGGCGGTCTCGTCGGGATAACCCTCCTTGACGATCGACACGATCCCGGCGATTCCGGGCACCTCGCAGCTCGAGTGATAGAAGAATGCGAGATCGCCCTTTTTCATGGAGTCCCGCAGCATGTTGCGCGCCTGAAAATTGCGCACTCCATCCCATGCCGAGGTCTGCTTCGGCGCCTTGCCGAGCGTGTCGATGCCGAAGGTGTCGGGCTCCGATTTCAGCAGCCAGTGGTTCATGCATGTCTCCTTGGTGGGAAGTGAAGCAACCCCGACTCCGTCGCCAGGGAGTCGAGCCGCAAGTCCCAGGGGTCGGCGAACGCGGCATCGGTCCGCTGGCAGTCGAAGGCCAAGCCGACGACGCGCGGTCCGCGCCAGCGACGGTGGCGGCGAAACCCGAGCGCCCGGTCGTAGAATCCGAGACCCATCCCCAAGCGGCCGCCGCGGGCGTCGACGCCCACCAGCGGCACGACGATGAGGTCCAGCCAGCGCGGCGCAACCGTCCGCACGAAGTCCGCGGGGACCTCGATGCCGAACGTGCCGGGGCGGGTGGCGCCATCGTGCGCGTGGAAGCGCATGCGCGCGTGGCGCAGGTCCGAGATCACCGGCACGAACACCTGAATGCCGCGCCGCTCGGCCGCCTCGATCAACCACGAGGTGTCCGTCTCCCGGTCGAAGGGCAGGTAAACCGCGATACGCTTGCCGGCGCGAAATTCGGGGAGGGCCGTGACGGCCTTGGCGGCCAGACGCGAGCGCCGTGCGTGATCGGCGGGGGACAAGGCGCGCCGCCGCGCGCGCAGCTCCTTGCGCAAGGAGCGCTTCATTGCGAGATCAGGGGGATGGCGCCACCCGCATGTGCCGTTGAAGACCGTTGCTCCCGACCTGAGCAACAGGTGGGACCGACTGCGGCACCTAAGGCTTTCCGCTCGAGGCGGACTTGCACACGGGTACCCACAAGCCATGGCCCCTGGGGTTTAAAACTTAGGGTCGAGAGGTAACCCGATCCGCATCGAACACCGCAGGCGGCGCCAAAATCAACCGTCAGAAGAGCGAGCCTCAAAGCTCGAGCTGTTGGCCTCGCTCCAAGGCCGACTCTACGCGCTCGCGCAGGATTCGCAAGCGGCCGCCGACCTCCGATTCGAGAGAGCTGTCACGATTACGGAATCGGATCAGCTCGTTCGCCAAATTGAGCGCGGCGATCACGGCAATGCGATCCAGTCCGACGACCTTGCCGCTGTCGCGAATCTCGCGCATCTTCATGTTCAAGAACTCGGCCGAATCCAACAGGTCGGAGCGCTCCTCGATGGGGCACGTTATGTGGTATTCCTTCTCGAGGATCCGGATGCTGACCCGTGCCTGAGTATCGCTCACGCCTGTTCCATCGACTTCAGGCGGCCGATCATCGCCTCGACCCGGGCGCGAACCTGCTCGTTCTTTTGCAGCAGGCTGGCGCGCTCGGAGGTCAAGGTGTCCTGGCGCTGCCGGAGCGCACGGTTCTCTTCCTTGATCTGACTGACGGTGACGATCAGATCCTCGAGCCGCTTTTCCAGCCGCTTGAGCTCGAGCTCGACCGCCGACTTCGGATTGGATTCGCCCATGGCGCCAATATAGAGCGCGAATACGCGCAATGCAAAGGGCGGCTGCGGGGGCTGGTGCGGTATCATCGGGCCATGATCTCGGAGATTCGCTTCCAGGATTTCGAGGACGTTCTCGCGATGGCTGGGAGCCACGCCGAGGCCTCCGAGGCGCACGGCTCCTTGTGCGGCGCGCTCTGTTCCACCTCGCCGTACCGCGTGCAGGACTGGATCAACGAGATCCTGCCCGACGGAGCCGCCCTGAGCGACGAATCCTCGGCAATGATCGAGAAGGTGTTCGCCGCCACCACCGCCTCGTTCGGAGAGCAGGGCATGGAATTCGAGCCCCTGCTGCCCGACGACGAGCAGCCGCTGAACGGTCGCGCCAACGCGCTCGCACTCTGGTGCAGCGGATTCCTCTACGGGCTCGGGACCGGGCACCTGTCGGACCTCGAAGGCCTGAACGGCGAGGTCGGGGAGATCGTGCGCGATTTCACCGAGATTTCGCGGGCCAGCGGCGACGAAGCCGAGAGCGACGAATCGAACGAGCAGGCCTACACCGAGCTGGTGGAGTTCATCAGGGTCGCGGCCCAGGTGGTGTTCGAGGAGCTGTTGCCGCTGCGCCGGCAAGCCTATCCGGCGCAGCAGCGCCTGCATTGAGCGGCGCCGTGGATAGGCAGGAGTTCGCGCGCCGCCGCCGCCAGCTCATGCGCATGATCGGCAGGGACGCCATCGCCATCCTGCCCGCCGCCCCGGTGCGCCACCGCAACGGCGACATCGAATACGCCTATCGCCAGGACAGCCACTTCTACTATCTTTCCGGGTTTCCGGAGCCGGATGCCGTGGCGGTGCTCGTGCCGGGGCGTCCGCAGGCCGAGTACCTCCTGTTCGTGCGCGAGCACGATCCGATACGCGAGTCATGGGACGGCGCACGGGCGGGAACCGACGGGGCGGTCGCGCGGTACGGCGCCGACGATGCATTCCCGGTCGCCGACATCGACGAGATCCTGCCCGGATTGATCGAGGGCCGCTCGCAGGTCTATTACTCGATGGGCACCCACCCGGAGTTCGATGCGCACGTGCTCGGATGGGTGAACGGGCTGCGGGTCCAGGCGCGGCAGGCGACCGGCGCGCCGCACGAGTTCGTCGCGCTCCGCCACGTGCTCGACGACATGCGCCTCTACAAGAGCCGCGTGGAGCAGGCGCAGCTGAAGCGCGCGTCGGCCATCGCGATGGGCGCGCACCGCCGGGCCATGCGCTTTGCACGGCCCGGACGCATGGAGTACGAGGTCATGGCCGAGCTCCTGCACGAGTTCCGCTCGCACAATGCGGACCTCTCGTACTACCCCATCGTCGGCGGCGGCGCCAATGCCTGCGTGATGCACTACCGGGACAACGACCAGCCGCTGAACGACGGCGATCTCCTGCTGCTGGACGCGGGCTGCGAATACAACTACTACGCGTCCGACATCACGCGGACGTTCCCGGTCGGGGGGCGCTTCTCGCCGGCCCAGCGCGCCGTCTACGAGGTGGTCCTGGACGCCCAGCTCGCGGCCATCGACAAGGTGCGGCCCGGCAACCACTGGAACCACCCCCACGAAGCGGCGGTGCGTGCCATCACGCAGGGCCTGGTGAAGCTGGGCCTCCTCAAGGGACGCGTCGGCACGCTCATCAAGGAGGAGGCGTATCAACGCTTCTTCAACCATCGCACCGGCCACTGGTTGGGCCTGGATGTGCACGACGTGGGCGACTACAAGGTCGGCGGAGAGTGGCGCGTGCTCGAGCCCGGCATGGCGCTCACCGTGGAGCCTGGGATCTACATCCGACCCTCGCCGAGCGTACCCAAGGAATTCTGGAACATCGGCGTGCGGATCGAGGACGACGTGCTCGTGACCGCGGGCGCTCCCGACGTGCTCACGGCCGCGCTGGAAAAGACGCCCGAAGCCGTGGAGAGCCTGGTTCAGGCCGCATGATGCTCGTCCGCCGCCGCTCAACCGTCGGGAAGCTCGCCGATGCTCGATAACGGGACCGCCTACGCCTGCGACGTCGCCATCGTGGGCGGCGGCATGGTCGGCGCAAGCCTCGCCGCCGCGCTCGCGCCCCTGGATGTCGAGGTGGCGCTCGTGGAGGCGGTAGCTCCAGGCTCGGCGGCGCAACCGAGCTTCGATGAGCGCACCACCGCGCTTTCGAACGGCAGCCGCCGGATCCTGGAGACGCTCGGCATCTGGCCCGAGGTCGAGCCGAGCGCGACCGCGATCCGCAAGATCCACGTCTCGGACCAGGGCCGCTTCGGATTTGCGCGCATCGACGCCGCCGAGCAGGGCCTTGCCGCCATGGGACATGTAGTTCCCAATCGCGCGCTCGGCACGGCGCTGTGGCACCGGCTCGAGGGGAACGCGCGGCTGCGCACGTTCTGCCCGGCGCGGGTCGCGCGCGTGGTGCCGGAGGCGCGAGGCGTGAGCCTGGAGGTGACGGCCGGCGGGGGCGATCCGCCGCCGGCCGCGACGGGCACCGAGCCCAAGAGCCGGGTGCACATGCTGACCGCAAAGCTCGTCGTGGCCGCGGACGGGATGCAGTCGGCGGTGCGCGATGCTTTCGGCGTGGAGGCGGAGTCGCGCGACTACGGCCAGTCCGCCATCATCACGACGGTGCTTCCGCAGCGCTTCCACGACCACGTGGCGTACGAACGCTTCACCCCGTCGGGACCGCTTGCGCTGCTGCCGCTCGAGGGCGGGCGGTGCGCGCTGGTGCTGACGCTGGATCACGCGGCCGCGGACGCGGCCATGGAATGGCCCGATGCGGAATTCCTCGCCGAGGTGCAGCGGCGCTTTGGGTTTCGGCTCGGGCGCTTCCTCAAGGCGGGCCGCCGCTCGAGGTACCGTCTGTCGTTGAGCCGCGCGGAGCGCACCAGCGAAGGGCGCTGCGTCATCGTCGGAAATGCCGCGCAAGCGCTGCACCCGGTCGCCGGCATGGGATTCAACCTGGGGCTGCGCGACGTGGCGTGCCTCGCCGAGGTCATCGCCGACCGGCACCGGTTGCCCGACTTCGATGCGGGTGCCGCCGAGGCCCTGGCTGCCTACGATGCGTGGCGCAGCCGCGATCGCGGCGGCGTCATTGCGTTCACCGACACGCTGGTGCGCGCCTTCTCGAGTCCGCTCGGGCTGGTGCGTCGGGCGCGCAACCTGGGGCTCCTGGCATTCGATCTGTTCCCGCCGGCCAAGGCCGCGTTGTCGCGCCTCAGCACCGGTGCCGCGCCCGGAGCGCGTGTCCCCAAGCTTGCCCGAGGAGTTGCCTTGCGATGAGCGGCCGCGATCCGATGCAGCCCCTCGCCGGCGGCGGCGCGGATTTCGACGTGATCGTGGTGGGCGCGGGCGTCGTCGGTGCGGCCATGGCCGCACTCCTGTTGGAGAGGGGGATTTGCGCGCCGGGACGCGTGGCCATCGTCGCCGACCGCATCGAGCCCCCGGCGGCGGCGCGGGACGACTGGGACGTGCGGGTCTTCGCCCTGAGCCGCGCATCGGAGCGCGTGCTGCGCGCCTGCGGCGCGTGGGCCTCGCTGCCTCCGTCGCGGGTGTTTGCGTTCGAGCGCATGCGCGTTTGGGACGAGGATGGCGAGCCGCTCGGCCGGAGCGCGCTCGAGTTCGATTGCGCGGAGCTCGGCGAGCCGAATCTCGGCTACATCGCCGAGGGTCTGGCGCTGCAACGGCAGTGCGCCGCCGGCGCGCGCAGCGCGGGGGCCGTTCTCATCGAGGCAGCGCTCGAGTCGTTGACCGTGGGCGATGCGCGCGCGACGCTGCGCCTCGCCGACGGGCGCCAGCTCGCGTGCGGGCTGCTCATCGGCGCCGACGGGCAGGGGTCGAGGACGCGCGAGCTCCTCGGTATCGGGACGGCCGGGCATGCCTATCACCAGGATGCGCTGGTCGCGCACGTCACGACCTCGAAGCCGCACCGGAACACGGCCTGGCAGCGGTTCCTGCGCACGGGGCCGCTGGCCTTCCTGCCTCTGCCGGACGGACGCTCCTCGATCGTCTGGAGCGCGAATCTCCATGAAGCCGCACGGCTGCGCAGTCTCGATGCAGCGGAGTTCGCGGACGAGCTCTCCCGCGCGAGCGGGGAGGCTCTCGGCCGGTGCGAGCTGTCCACGCCCCTCGCGGGCTTTCCGCTCAAGGTTCAGTACGCCACCGAGTACGCTCGCCCGCGGGCCGTGCTGCTCGGCGACGCGGCCCACGTGGTGCACCCGCTCGCCGGCCAGGGCTTGAACCTCGGTCTGCTCGATTGCGCCGTGCTCGCCGAGGTGCTCGCCGAGGCGCGGCCGGCATCGGGCGCGGGCGAGCTCGGGGTCCTGCGGCGCTACGAGCGCCGCCGCCGGGGCGAGAACCTCGCGGCCGCGGCCGCGCTCGACGGCTTCGAGCGCCTGTTCTCGAGCTCGGATGCCTGGAGCGCCGGCCTGCGCGGCGCCGCATTGCGCGCGGCCGATCGACTCTCGCCGGTGAAGAGCTTCCTGGCGCGGCGCGCGCTCGGACTGAGCGGGGACGTGCCGGCGTTCTTGAGGGAAATGCAGGTCTAGCCGAGCCGGTCGATCTTCGCGGCGCAGATGAAGTCGTTCTCCGACAGGCCGCCGATCGCGTGGGTGGTGTAGGACACCTCGCAGTAGTCGTAGCCGACCTTGAGATCGGGATGGTGATCCTCGACGTTGGCGACGTGCGCGAGCCCGTTCACGAAGCTCATGGTGCGGAAGAAATCGCGGAACTTGAGCGAGCGGCGCAGGGTTCGGGCGTCGCCGGAAAGGCTCCAGCCTTCGTGGAGCTCGCGCATGAGTTGCCGCGCCTCATCCAGGCCGAGCGGCGCGACGCCGCCCTCGCAGGGCGCGCAGCGCCTGCCGGCCAGATCGCTCAAGCCGTCCTCGCATAGGTGCGCGCGATGTACTTCTCGACCAGGTCCTGGAATTCCTCGGCGATGCGGTCGCCCTTGAGCGTCACGGTCTTCTCGCCGTCCTCGTACACCGGGGCGACCGGGTGCTCGCCCGTTCCCGGCAGGCTGATGCCGATGTTGGCGTGCTTGCTCTCGCCCGGACCGTTGACGACGCAGCCCATCACCGCGACCGTCATGTCCTCGACGCCGCTGTGCTGCTTGCGCCACTCGGGCATGCGGTGGCGGATGTGGCTCTGGATCTTCTGCGCAAGCTCCTGGAAATAGGTGCTGGTGGTGCGGCCGCAGCCGGGGCAGGCCACCACCATCGGGATGAACGCCCTCAGGCCCATGGTTTGCAGGATCTCCTGCGCGACGATCACTTCCTGCGTGCGGTCGCCGCCGGGCTCGGGCGTGAGCGACACGCGGATCGTGTCGCCGATGCCCTCTTGCAGCAGCACTCCCATCGCGGCCGTGGAGGCGACGATGCCCTTGCTGCCCATGCCGGCCTCGGTCAGGCCGAGATGCAACGGATACTCGCAGCGTCCGGCGAGATTCCGGTACACGGAAATGAGGTCCTGAACGCCGCTGACCTTGGCGCTGATCACGATCCGGTCGGCGCCGAGTCCGAGATCGATCGCGCGCTGCGCGCTGGAAAGAGCCGATACCACGATGGCCTCGCGCATCACGTCGATGGCATCGAGCGGCGCCGGCTGCTTCGAGTTCTCGTCCATCATGCGGGTGAGGAGGTCCTGGTCGAGGCTGCCCCAGTTGACGCCGATACGCACCGGCTTGCCGAAGCGGCAGGCGGTCTCGATCATCTCGGCGAACTGCGGATCGCGCTTGCTGCCCCGGCCGACGTTGCCCGGATTGATCCGGAGCTTGCCGAGAGCCTCGGCGCACGCCGGATGAGTCTTGAGCAGCTTGTGGCCGTTGAAGTGAAAATCACCCACCAGCGGAACGGACACCCCCATGGCATCCAGGCGCTCGCGGATGTGCGGCACCGCCGCCGCCGACTCGTCATTGTTGACGGTGACGCGAACCAGCTCCGAGCCGGCGCGCGCCAGGTCCTTCACCTGGGCCACCGTACCGTCCACATCGGCGGTATCGGTGTTGGTCATGGATTGCACGACAACGGGGGTTTTGCCCCCGATGGTCACGTTGCCGACCTTGACGGCGAGCGATTTTCTGCGGGGTGTCATGTCCTCGATTATACCAGGGGCCTCGCTTTGTCCACCTTGAGGACCAGCGTGCCCGCGATCTTGTCGTGCCAGGCCTGCGACTCAGGGTCGAACGCGATCCAAAAGAATCCGAGGCCCACGATGGCCAGCGACAAGAAACACCCGAGCGCCCGCACGATGGCCGTGGGCCAGTCGAGCTCTCGGCCATCGACGCGCACCACTTTCAGGTCGAGCACCAGGCCTCCCACGGTCGAGCCGCGCATCTTCCACATCACCGCCCCATAGGCGGCGAGCACCATGAGCTCCATGTGCGTGTGGCGATGCAAAATCTCGAGCACGAAGCCGACCAGCACCACGTCGATCAGGAGCGCGCCCATCCGCCGCGCGAAACCCGCGCGCGGAAGCGCCGCGCCAAGGTCGGTGGGGGGCGCCGAAATGCTCGCCGCCGGCGCGGCGGGTCCGGCTGCGAAGGGCGCTGACGCCGCAGCGGCCGGCCCTGAAGGAGGCGTCGGGGGCGGCGGCGCCGGGGGAGCGGACGCCGCGGAGGGCGCGGGGGCAGCCGGCGCCGAAGGCGGGGTCGCCGAGTAAGGTGCCGGAGGAGGCGTCGGGGGCGGCTGCGGCGGCGGCGGCGGCGTGGGACCCGCCGCCGGCGCGCCGCCGGCGCTGCCCGGGGCTCGGGCGGTTTCTCGAGCGCGGAAGGAGAGGATCGCGGCATAGAGGACCGTGCCGAGCCCGAGGAAGCCGAGGAGCTGAAATACCAGGAAGCCGATGACCGGAACGAGGTAGAGGAGCAGCACGACCGCGCCGCCGATCAACACCAGCAGGGCGGGGTTGCCCCCGAGACGCGAATCGCGTCCGCCCACGATGCGCCGGCCGATCCACGCCAGCATCGCGGCGCGCCCGAAGAGGCCGGCGCAGATGAGACCGATCACCAGGAAAGGAATCGCGGCAATGCCGATGACCGTGGCGCAGAGCAGGACGACCAGCACCGGCGTCGCGAGCACGGCGATCAGCGCGGCCAACAGGCAATGGCCCGGATGCGTCTCGAACGTGCTCACGCTACGAAAAAGACCCTCCCGAAACAGCACGGCCATGAGCATGTAGAGGACCAGGATCGCGAGCGCGACTCCCCACGCCCAGCCGACGCCCGCGGCGAGCGCGAGCGGACGACCGTACACCAGGCAGTGACGCGTCCAGGCACGCAGGCCGTCGAATCCATAGAGCGTGCCGGGAAATACGTTCTCGCTGTCGCCATGAACGATGGCGGCGGGATCGCGGCTCAACGTCCCGCCGATGGCCACCACGCTCCCGCCGACCTCCGCGTTGGGCCCGAGATCGACGTTGCCGAGCACCGCGACCACATCGCCGTCGACCTTGCTGTCCACCGAGACATTCCCGAGGACCGCCACGGTGCTGTCGGACACCCCGCCCGTGACGCGGGTGTCGCCGAGAATCGAGACGACGTCGCCGGCTTCGCCGTTCGCGGTCGAAGATCCGAAGATGGAGACGACCGAGTCGGCGCGATTGCCCTCCTTCAGCGTCGAGTCGTGCCCGATACTGACGACCGAGTCGGCATGATCGGTTTCGCGATGGCGCCGATGCTTGGAGGCACGGTCGTCCCAATCCGGGTCGGACGGGGAGCTCGCGCTCGAGGCTGCCGCGTCACCCGCCGCCGCGGTCGGGGATACGGCTGTCGCCGCGGTCGGGGATACGGGCGCCGCGGCGGCCCATGCCAGGACGGCCGGGGCCGTGCCGAGCACGGTGAGCAGCAAAAGCCCGCCTGCCAGGCGTCGAAGCATGCAAGGGTTCATGAGTACCTGCCATTGGAGGATGCGAGGCCGCCGGAGAGCAGCGCCGGGACGTCCTTGTGGGAGCCGACGAAGAGCAATCGATAGGCGAGGGCACCGAGCGCGAGCAACGTGACATAGAGCGTCGCGCCCGCGACGAGCGCGGTGTGCAGCCACGAGGAGGGGACGATGCTTGCGAGCAGCGCGCCGAGCTGCTCGACGGCGGCGAGCGCCGTGAGCAGATGATGGGCCGGATTCACGGGCAGGGTGTCGGACGCCCGCAGCGAGCGCAGTGCCGCGCCGATCCAGTCGCCGCCCCACGCGCCGAGACCGACGAGCAAAACGCTCAAGCCGATGAAGCCGGCGCGCGCCCCGGCCGGCCACTGGGCGAAGGAGCGCAGCCACCAAGGGCGCGCGGCGCGGCGCTCGATCGCATATAGAACGCGTGATTCGAGCGCGCGCGGTGCGGAGCGCGCAGGCAACGCGCGCACATAGCGCGTGAGACGCTCCCCGGTAGGCTCGTTCGCCGGGTCGGATTCACTCATGGCTCGATGCTCCTCGATTCCATCAATGCCAGCAACGCACCGCGTGCGCGCCGGATGTCGGTCTTCACCTTGGCGAGCGAGGCGCCAAGATGGGCTGCGATGTCCTGATACGAAAGCTCCTCGAAGTGGTAGAGCACCAGAGGCAGGCGCTGATGATCCGGGAGCTGCCTGAGAGCCTCCTCGACCAGCACGCGCCGCTGCTCGGCGTCCAACGAGGCGAGCAGCTGATCCACGAGCTCGACGGGCGGCTCCGGCTCGGCCGAGTCCTCCTCATCGGACTTCGGCCGCAGCTCGGAGAACAGCCGCCAGCGCTTGCGGTAACGCGTCAGGTAGTTGAGGGACAGGTTCGTGGTCACGGTCTTGAGCCAGCCGCCCGCCGTCGGGCTCCCCCTCAGATGCGAGAAATTCTCGTAGGCCTTGACGAACACGTCCTGAGCGATGTCCTCGGCCTGGGCGTCGTTGCCGGCGAGGCGCGCCGCCGTCGAGAAGACCATATCCTGATAAGCACGCATGAACATCGTGAAGTCGGCGAAAGGCTTGGGCCCGGTGGCTTGCTGTTGCACTGGAATGGATTCGTTTAACTCCAAAACACAGCTGCCGGGGAAAAGTTGCAGCCCTTGCGGCGGGACGTCAGGCGCTGCGCAACCCGGCGAGCTCGCTCGCGGTGAGCACCCTGGGGGCCGCCAGGGGAGCCCCGTCGGCCGAAAGGAAGGCATTGGGGGGTCGGCTGCCGAATCGGGCCCGCGGCAGCAGGGTCATGAACCTCAAGGTCGCCCACAGCGCCTTGAGCCGCTCGGGCTCGACCGGCGCCAGGGCGCTGCCGGTGTTCACCCGGGCGTCCACGGGCCCGAAGAGCTGGTCCAGGGAGGCGCCGCCGATCTGCAGGCAGGTGTGGATCAATCCGACGAAGGAGATCTTGGTGTTGCCGACGGTATTGCCGATGGGGGTGTTGCAGCAGGAGGCATACCAGCGCAGCATGCCGCGCCGGGTGAGGCGCAGGCAGGCGAGCGCTTCCCGTCCCTGGCTGAAGGTGATGTCCGCCGGCACGATCTGCACCACGTCGGTTCCGCCCTTCTCGTCCATGATCTCTCCGGTGCGGCCGAGGAAGCGCGCGAACGCCCGGCAATCCTTGCAATAACACACGCAGCGCGTGAAGCGGCGGGGCCGGCGGACCGTGCCTTTGACCGTGCCGCAGCGGCACTGCACGGGCAGGAGAGTCACGGTCGGTCCCGGCTTCCCGCCGCCTCGGAGCTGACCGCCGCGCCGGTGCGCCCGAGGCGGTGCAGGAGATGCGCCTCGACCGCCGGCCATTCGCGATCGAGCACGCTGTACACGCAGCTGTCGCGCAGGATGCCGTCGCGGCCGATCTGGTGCTGGCGCAAGACTCCGTCGAGCTTCGCGCCCAAGCGCTCGATCGCGGCGCGGCTCTGGTGGTTGAAGAAATGCGTGCGAAACTCGACCGCGATGCATTGCAGATGCTCGAAGGCGTGGGTGAGCAGCAGGAGTTTGCATTCGGTATTGAGGGCGGTGCGCTGCACGCGCTTTCGATACCACGTCGAGCCGATCTCGAGCCGCCGGTTCGCGGCATCGATGTTCATGTACGTGGTCATGCCGACCGCCCGCAGCGAGGGCTTCTCGAGCACTGCAAAGGGAACCATGGAGCCGCGCGCATGCAGCGCGAGACGGCGCTCGATCTCCGCGCGCACTCCCGCGGGCGACGGGACGCTCGTATACCAGAGATTCCACAGCTCGCCGTCCCCGGCCGCATCGACGAGATCGTCGTGATGCCCTTGCGACAAAGGCACGAGCGACACGTGCTCTCCTTGCAGCGAGACGAGTTCCCCCAGGATCATGGCGGCATAATAACGCCATGAGCTCCCGCATCGTGTATTCCACCGGAATCGGCACCTTGTGCCCCAACTGCCGCCGGCCCGTGCGCGAGTGCGTCTGTCCCAAGGGAACGCCCGGCGCCGCCAAGCCCGCCGCCGTACGCGTGGGACGGGAGGTCAAGGGCCGCGCCGGCAAAGGGGTCACCGTGGTGACCGGGCTCCCGCTCGCCGCGGCGGAGATCGAATCCCTGGCGACGCGCCTCAAGAAACGCTGCGGTACGGGCGGCACGGTGCGCGACGGCGCGATCGAGATCCAGGGCGATCACCGGGACACCGTCGTCGCAGAGCTCGCGAAGCTCGGCTGGCCGGCCAAGAAGTCGGGCGGCTAGGCGCCTTGCAGGGCGTCGGCGGCTCACCGGCGGCCACGAAGCGGCGCCGCGCGAACTTCGATCGGTCACGAGCGGCGATCATGCCGCGCGATTCGTGTATCATGACTCATCGCGACAAGAGCTGTCTGGAGAGCGCTCTCTTCGAGAGGGCCGCCGAAGGCGCAACCGCCCGGAAACGCTCAGGCACATGAACGGCAGACTCTCGCGATCTCTGGAGAGTGATCGCTAAACGGCGGTCCACCGAAGGGGAGCAGCGCTTCGATGGCGCGCGATCTCTCAGGTCTTAAGGACAGAGGGGCACGCATTCCTTGGCTCACATGGCGTGGGCTTGCGAATGTCGGGTCTTTCCTGTGTTCCTTGGACTCGAGGTTGCGATGGGACTGCACACTCCTCTCTACGACACCCACCTTCGGGATGGCGCCAAGATCGTCGATTTCGGCGGCTGGGACATGCCGCTCCACTACGGCTCCCAGATCGAAGAGCACCACGCCGTGCGCCGCGCATCGGGCATGTTCGACGTCTCGCACATGGGCGTGGTCGACCTCTCCGGCCCGCGGGTGCGGGAATTCCTGCGCGGATTGCTCGCCAACGATGTCGGCCGGCTCACGGCCCCGGGCAAAGCGCTCTACTCCTGCATGCTCGATCCGACGGGCGGCATCCTCGACGACCTGATCGTCTACTTCCTCTCGGACACGCTGTTCCGGCTGGTCGTCAACGCCGGCACGCGCGACAAGGATCTCGACTGGATCCGACGCCACGCGGCAGGTGCCGGTGTGAGCGTCGAGGAGCGGCGGGATCTCGCCATGATCGCGGTTCAAGGGCCGGAGGCCCGCGACAAGGCGTTGACGCTGCTGCCGCCCGCGCGGCGGCCCACCGCCGCCGCGCTCGGGCCCTTCTTCGGCGCGGACTGCGGCGGCTGGTTCGTCGCGCGCACTGGGTACACGGGCGAGGACGGCTTCGAGATCATGCTGCCGGGGAGCCAGGCCGCCGCCGCCTGGAGCGAGCTGCACGCGCTCGGGGTCGCGCCCGCGGGTCTCGGTGCGAGAGACACGCTGCGGCTCGAGGCCGGCATGAATCTCTACGGCAACGACATGGACGAGTCCACGCATCCGCTGGAATCGGGTCTCGCCTGGACGGTGGCGTTCGAGCCCCGCGACCGCGATTTCATCGGGCGCGAGGCGCTCGAGAAGGCGCGGGGACGCGGAGGACGCGCGCTGGTCGGCCTGCTGCTCGAGGATCGCGGCGTGCTCCGCAGCCACCAGCAGGTGCACGCGCCGGCATCCGCGACCGCCCCGGCCGCGGAGAGCGGCGCGGCGCCCACGGTCATCGGCGAGGTCACGAGCGGGACGTTCTCGCCCACGCTCGGCCGCTCCATCGCGCTCGCGCGCCTGCAACCCACCGGCGCCTCGGGCGTACGGGTCGACATCCGCGGCAAGCTGCACATGGCGGCCATCGTCAAGCCTCCGTTCGTGCGCCATGGAAAGCCGTTGATTCCCGCCTGAGGAGAGTTTCGGCGATTCATCGACGATTGGCTGCATCAACGGGGGATTTTTCATTGAGCAACATACCGGGTGATTTGCGATATACGAAGAGTCACGAATGGCTGCGCACGGCGAGCGACGGCGCGCTCGAGGTCGGCATCACCGACCATGCGCAGAGCGCGCTCGGCGATCTGGTGTTCGTCGAGGTGCCGCAGGCCGGCCGCGAGTTGAAGGCCGGCGATGCCGCGGCGGTGGTCGAATCCGTCAAGGCGGCCTCGGATGTCTACAATCCGGTCGCGGGCAAGGTGCTCGAGGGGAACGGCGAGCTCGCGGCACGCCCCGAGCTCGTCAACCAGGATCCCTATGCCGCAGGGTGGCTGTTCAGGATCCAGCCGGGTACGGCCAACGGCGCCGGGCTCATGAGCGCGGCCGAGTACGCCGACTACCTCGCGGCCGAAGCGAGCTAGCCGTGTCCTACATTCCACACACCCCCGAGGACATCGCGCAAATGCTGGGCTCGATCGGGGTGCGCTCGATCGACGACCTGTTCGACGAGATTCCACCGGAGCTGCGCGCCGGAACTCTGGAGCTGCCGCCCGCGCTCGGCGAGATGGAGATCGCCCGGCTGATGTCGGAGCGCGCCGCGATCGACGGCCGCCCGTCGAGCTTCATCGGTGCCGGCGCCTACGAGCACTACATCCCGTCCCCGGTCT
>DATAUO010000063.1:0-4374 GCA_036268215.1 Steroidobacteraceae bacterium | reverse complement strand
CGCGAGCGGTTCTTGTGCTGCGAGCGCTCGTCCTGGCACTCGACCACGATGCCCGTCGGCAGGTGGGTGACGCGGATGGCCGAGTCGGTCTTGTTGACGTGCTGGCCGCCGGCCCCCGACGCCCGAAAGGTGTCGATGCGCAGCTCGGCGGGATTCAGCTCCACGGCCTCCACCTCGGCCAGCTCCGGCAGAATGGCGACGGTGCACGCGGACGTGTGGATGCGTCCCTGCGCCTCGGTCGCCGGCACGCGCTGCACGCGGTGCGTGCCGGACTCGAACTTGAGCATGGAAAAGGCGCCGCGCCCGATGATGCGGCTGATGACCTCCTTGTAGCCGCCATGCTCGCCGGGGCTCTCGCTCAAGGTCTCGACCTGCCAGCCCTTGCGCTCGGCGTAGCGCGCATACATGCGGAACAGGTCGCCCGCGAAGATCGCGGCCTCGTCGCCTCCGGTGCCCGCGCGCACCTCGAGGAAGATGTTGCTGTCGTCGTTCGGGTCCTTGGGCACGAGCAGCCGCTGCAGGGCCTGTTCCTCGGAGGAGAGGCGCGGCGCGAGATCGGCGATCTCCTCCTCGCCGAGCGCCTGGCTCTCCGTGTCCGCATCGCCGGCGAGCTCCTGCGCGGTGGCGAGGTCGCCCTCGAGCGTCACGAAGCGGCGGTAGCGCTCGACCAGCGGCTGCAGCTTGGAGTATTCCATCGACAGCTCGCGGAACTGGTTCTGGCGCGCAATGACGCCGGCATCCGACAAAAGCCGGCCGATTTCCTCGAATCGCTCGTCCAGCTTGTCGAGCTTGCGTCGGATGGAGTCCTTCATTCCCGAGAATTATACCGGCCCGCGCGCGTCGACCCGTAATTCGGTTCGCGCGCCGCTCGCACGAGGCTCATCACGAGCGGTCGCGATCCTCGGTCAAGGCGCGGGCAAGGAGCTCGCCGAGCTCGGCATCGCCCAGCTCGGCGGCCTGGCGCAGGGCCTGGGTGGGCGCATGCAGCAGGCGATTGGTCAGGGTGTTGGCAAGAAATTCGACGACTTCCTCGGGGGTTTTGCCCGACGCGAGCAACCGGCGCGCCTGCTCCACGGTCTGTCGGCGGATATCGTCGGCCTTGAGACGCAGCGCGCGGATGGCCGGTCCCGCGTCGTTCGCGCGAACCTCGGTCACGAAGCGCGCGACTTCCTCGTCGATCAACAGCCTTGCATCGCCTGCCGCGGCAGTGCGCTGCTGCCGGTTCTCATCGATCAGCTGGGACAGATCGTCGATGGAGAACAGGTACACGTCCTCGAGATCGGCGACGCCGGGCTCGATGTTGCGCGGCACCCCGAGGTCGACCATGAATATCGGGCGCCGGCGCCGTGCGCGGATCGCGTCCTCGACCGCGACCCGGGTGACGAGCGGATGCGGGCTCGCGGTGCAGGCCACGACGATGTCTGCCTGCGTCAGCTCGTTGCCGAGGTCGTCGAGCCCGACCGCGTGCGCCTCGAGCTCCGCGGCAAGCTCCGCCGCCCGCGATGGAGTGCGGTTCGCGATCACCACGCGCTTCACGCCGGCCGAGATCAGGTGCCGCGCGACCAGCGCATTCATCTCGCCGGCCCCGATCATCAGCACGGTGTGCTGGCGCAGGTCCGAGTACATGCGCCGCGCCAGGCTCAAGGTGGCGGATGCGATCGACACGGCGTTGGCGCCGATGCCGGTCTCCGAGCGCACGCGCTTGGCGGCGGAGAATGCCGCCTGGAACAGCTTGTTGAGCGCGGGTCCGGTCGCTCCGGCCTCCTGCGCAAAGCGATACGCGTCCTTCAGCTGCCCGAGAATCTGCGGCTCGCCGAGCACCATGGAGTCGAGGCCCGAGGCCACGCTGAACGCATGCTCGACGGCACGCCGCTCCTCGTGAACGTACAGGCTCGAAGCCAGATCGAGATTGTTGCCGTGATGCTGCTCGAGCCATTCGGTCAGCTCGGCACCGCTCGCCGATCCCGACCAGTAGACCTCGGTGCGGTTGCAGGTGGACAGTATGACCGCCTCGGCGACGCCGTGCTGCTGGCGGAGCGCGCGCAGCGCCGCGCGCAATCGCTCCTCGCCGAACGCCACTTTCTCGCGCAGGGCGACCGGTGCGGTCTTGTGATTGATGCCGAGGATGCTGACGGGCATGGAGGGGCTTTGAACCGTAAGCCCATGATTCTCGTGGAAGTGGTGGTGCCAGATCAAGCAGATCCACGCAGTCGGGTACCCATTTCGCTATAGTGCGGCCGTGTTCTCGATTTCAACCGCGGCAAGGCTGACTCCTGCGCTCGGGCTTCTCGCCTGCGCGGCGTGCGCGAGCCTCGATCGGGCGAAGGAGCCGCCCGAGCCCCAGTCTTTTTATACGGTGACGGCCGAGATGGCGCTCGCGCGGCACCAGCCGCGGATCGCGGCGCTCCAGTACACGGCCGCGGCCGCGAGCGGCACCGACGATACGCTGCTCGAGCGCGCGGTGCGGGTGACCTCGGACGCGCTGCAGCCCTCGCTCACGGCCCGGGTGGCGGCGCGCTGGATCGCGGTCGATCCCAAATCGGTGGAAGCACACCGTGCGGCGGCGCAGGCAGCCCTCGCGCTCTACAAGATCGATGACGCGGCGGCACACTATCGCATCGTTTTGCAGACCTCGCCGCTCGGGACCGAGGCGGAGTTCGCGGCGCTCGAGACCTATCTCGGCAGCAACGACAATGTGTTCGGCGATCGCCAGCTGGCCGATCGATTGGCGTCGTCCTTCGCGTCCTCGGCGGCGGCGCTGAGGCTGCAGGGAATCGCGGCGCTGCGGGCGGACGATCCGGCCGCGGCCGTCCGCAGCCTCACCGCGGCGCTGGCGTTGACTCCGGCGAGCGGCGGGCCGGCCGGCGCGAAGAGCGATGCCGCGGGGGGCGGCGCCGCGGCGAATTCGGGCTCGGCAGCCGGCGGTGAGGCGAAGGGCGGCGACAAGAACATCGAGACTCCGCGCGCCG
The DNA here is from genome assembly GCA_036268215.1 of Steroidobacteraceae bacterium. Classification (GTDB taxonomy): domain Bacteria; phylum Pseudomonadota; class Gammaproteobacteria; order Steroidobacterales; family Steroidobacteraceae; genus Bog-1198. The sequence goes on along the minus strand of DATAUO010000063.1, from coordinate 1,405 downwards.
AGCTCAGGCACACGCTGGCGCGCGCACGGGTTCTCGCGGGCGATGCCGAGCAACCGCTCGCCGACGCGGAGAGCCAGGTGCGCCGCGAGAACAGCCCGATCAATCGCCTGGACTATGCGCTTCTGCTGATGACGGCGCAGCGGGACTCCGCGGCGATCGAGCAGCTCGAGATACTCGCCAAGAACTCCGAGTACACGGCGGTGGCTGAGCGCCTGATAGGACTGCTCGAGTACCAGGAGGGCCACCTCGAGGCCGCGACCGAGCGCTTCGCCCAGCTGGTGAAGTCGGAGAAGTACCTCGACGATGCATTCTTCTATCTCGGGCTGATCGCGGATCGCAGCGAGGATCCGGAGCACGCGCTGCGCCTCTATGCGCAGGTCACGAGCGGCGACAACGCGCTTCCGGCACTGCTCCGCGCGACCACCATACTGCAGAAGCACGGCGCGCCGGCCGCGGCCGAGGATCTGCTCGACCGCCTCCTCGAGGCGGAGCCGGAGCGCGCGCCCGACATCCTGGCAGCCCGTGCGCGGATCTACATGGATGCGGGGGATCCGGCGCATGCGCTCGAGGTATTGAGGCGCGGCAATGCCGATTATCCGGACAACGTCGACCTGCAATACGCGCAGGCGTCGCTCTTCGAGGAGCTCGGCCGCGTTTCCGACTCCTTGCGCGAGCTGACCACGGTCATGCGCGCGCGTCCCGAAGACCCCGCCGCGGAGAACGCGCTCGGCTACACGCTCGCGGATCATTCGCGCGACCTGCGCCGCGCACGGCGCCTGATCGAGCACGCCTACGCCGCGTCACCGAAAAACTCGGCGATTCTCGACAGCCTGGGCTGGGTGCTGTACCGGCAGGGTCACCTCGCCGAGGCGGAGGGGTATCTGCGCACGGCGTACCGCGACGATCGCGGCGGCGACATCGCCGCTCACCTCGGCGAGGTGCTGTGGCGCCTCGGCAGGCCCGCGGAGGCCGAGCACGTGTGGATCGAGGCGACGGGCACCGAGCCGGACAACAAGCTGCTCAAGGCGACTCGCCAACGCTTCCATGTTTCGCCGCCGCCGCCCGGGAACACCGCGCCCACGCCGACGGCGGATTGATGCGCAAACCGGCGTATCTGTTGGCGTTGCTGCTCGCGGCCTGTGCTTCCGCGCCGCGGATACCGGTGTCTCCCGCGACCGGCTGGGACGAGCGTGTCGGCGTGCTGCAATCCGCGCGAATCTGGCAGCTCGATGGCCGCGCCGCGGTGGCCGTCGGCACCCAGGGTTGGCAGGCCACGTTGAACTGGCGCGAGCAGGGCGACACCGCCGAGGTGCATCTGTCCGGACCGCTCGGCGTCGGCGCCATGGTGGTGAAGCGAAGCCCGCAAGGCCTCTCCTTGAACGGCGCGCCGCCGAACGCGGACCAG
>DATAUO010000062.1:0-12849 GCA_036268215.1 Steroidobacteraceae bacterium | reverse complement strand
GGCCTACAAGCTGTTCCTCGGCGGCTGAGCGCGGAGTGATGGCGTTTCTGACGCCGGTGGAGCGCGAAGCTACGGCACCCCTGGCGCGGGCTGAGCACGAAGCGACAGCGTCGCCGGCCCCGCCTTGAGCCACCCGCGCGCGCGCCGCACGAACGGGTCGTCGGCGCCGCGCGCCTTCTCGAGCAGCGGGAGCGCGGCCGCGAGCTCCGCGTCCGCCTCGCTTCCACGGCCGAGATGCGCGAGCGCGTAGGCATGAATGGCATGCGCCATGGCGGTGTAAGGGCTGGAGGGCACCGAGGTCTCGTTCCATATCCGCAGCGATTCCTCGCTCGCGGCGAGCGCCTGCTCAGGCTGTCCGCGATCCACCAGCAGGCGCGCGTAGTGCATCAGCGCGGATGCGCGGTTCTGATGGTCGGCAGGCAGCGATTTGTCGTAGCTTGCGAGCGCCTGACGGAACTCGGCCTCGGACGCCGGAAGATTCCCCTCATCGTGCAGCAGCATCGCCATGCTCACGCGGGCATAGCCGAGGTTGTAGTTGTCGGGCCCATAGAGCTTCAGCGAAGTGTCGAGCGCGCTCTTCAGGAGCGGCGCGGCCTCTGCCAGGCGTCCTTCGCGCTCCAGCAACAAGCCGTAGTTGCCCTTGGTGGTCGCGGTCTCCGGATGCTGATCGCCATACGCGCGCTCCTCGCGCCGCAGCGCCTCGACGTAGAGCGCCTCGGCACCCGACAGATCGCCCATGTTCTGCTCGACGATGGCGAGGTTCTGAAGGCGGTAGGCGATGCGCGGATGGTCATCGCCGAGCACGCGCCGGTCGATTTGCAGAGCACGCCCGTAGGCCTGCTTGGCGAGCGGCCATTGCTGCTCGCGCGAGTACACCTTGGCGAGGTCGCTGAGCACGAACGAGATGTCCGTTTCGCGCGCCCGGCTGGTCTCCAGAATGGCGAGGCTGCGCGTGTAGAGGGCCTTCGCGTCGCCGTATCGGCCTTGCTGGTGTCTCAGCATGCCGAGCGACCAGAGCGCCCGGCCCGACTCCACGCTGGCCGCGCCGAACCCGTCCTGCGAGAGCCGCAGCGCCTCCTGCAAGGGGGCCTCCGCCTGCGGCAGGTCGCCCACGCCGATGCGCGCACGGCCGAGCTCGAGCAAGGTGTCGATTCGCGTCCGATCCTTCGACCGCTCCTGCAGCGCGAGTGATTCGGCGAGGATCGGCAGCGCGTCCTGGTATTCCCCGAGGCTGTCGTACACGGCGCCCGCCGTCGACAGCAGGGCGGCCTTGGTGGCCGGCAGATCCTGGAGACCCGCCCGCAGGCGCTGAGTGCCCGAGTCGAGGAGCTCGCGCGCCGTGACCATGTTGCCGCGATTCTCCTCGGGATCCGCGAGCTTGAACAAATTGACGAGGAAGCTCGATACCTCCTCGGCGCGGGCCCGCTCGGTCTCGGCAAGCTCGCGCTGATGGGCGGCGCGATCGCGCGCCGCCGCGATGCGTACCGATTGCACGTAGGTCATGGTCGCGAAAGCCAGCACCAGGAATCCCGCGGCGAGGCCGACGGAGAGCGGCAGCCAGTGACGGCGCGTGAACTTCATCGTCCGGTAGGAGAGGGTGTCGCGGCGCGCGATCACCGGTCTGCCGTCGAGGTAGCGCTGGATGTCGCCGGCCATCTGCTGTGCCGATCCATAGCGGCGGCCGGGCTCCTTGCGCATGGCCATCAGCACGATGTTGTCGAGATCGCCCTGCAGCGTGCGCCGCAGCCGCTTCGGCGTGGTGCCGCGCCGCTCGGCGACTTCGGCGGCGCTGCTCCCGTGCGTGCCGATCGCGTGGCTCGGCAGTGCCGCGTCCGTCTCGCAGATCACGCGCTCGATGTCGGCCAGGCGCATCGAGGGGATGCGGAACGGCGCCGTCCCGGCCAAGAGCTTGTAGAGCAGCACGCCGAGCACGTAGACATCGCTCGTGGTGGTGATCGCGAGCCCGCGCACCTGCTCAGGGCTGGCATGTTCCGGGGTCATGACCCGGATATCGGCGTGCGTCACGGCCACCGTGTGTTGCCTCGCCGTGCGCTCGTCGAGGAGCTTGGCGATGCCGAAGTCGAGCAGCTTCGGGCTGCCGTCTTCGGTCACCAGGATGTTCGAGGGCTTGAGATCCCGGGCACGATCAGGTTCTGATGCGCGTAGTGCACCGCGGCGCAGACCGCGCGGAACAGCCTGAGCCGCGCCCCGACGTTGAGGCGCCTCGAGTCGCAGAACTCGTCGATGGGGGCGCCGTCGATGTACTCCATGACGATGTACGCGGATCCGTCCTGGAGCGAGCCGCCGTCCAAGAGACGCGCGATGTTCGGGTGATCGAGCTGGGCGAGGATCTGGCGCTCCATCTTGAGCCGCGAATGCACCGCGCGGCCCGCGGCGTCGCCGTGCACGACCTTGATGGCGACGCGCTGCTCGAACTCGGCGTCGGCGCGCTCCGCCAGGAAAACCTCGCCCATGCCGCCCTGTCCCAGGGTGCGCAGGATGCGGTAAGGCCCTATTCGTTCTTCGCTCATCGTGCGCGTGAAACCTGCAAGGCGATTTCCGTCAGAGCATGCGCCGCGAAGCTCGGCAACCGCAAACGCCGCCCTTGCGGCCGGGCACCGCATGAGTGTATGAAAGCACCGTCACGCAACCAGCGAGGAGTGCCATGCCCAAAGTGAAGGACCCCAAGAAATCGAAGCCTTCGGGATCCGGCAGCGGCAAGGGTTCCGGCACCGGCTCGGGATCCGGCAAGGGTAGGCCGACGCCGCCGGGCGGGACTGGAGGCAAGGTCAGCCCCAGAGACGGCGGCGACAAGCCGCCGCAGTCCAGGCTTCGATGAGACGCCGCCGCGTCCGCGCGATCGGCGGCGGCGGCGCGGCAATGACCGGCGGCGAGCTCGACTGAGCACGATGGACGGCTACCGTGTGCTGCGCGAGCCGCGGCACGAGACCGTGCGGCTGCGCGGCCTCGACATGCATTTGACGCGCTGGGGACCTCGGGAGCCCGAAGCGCCCACTATCCTGCTGCATGGCTGGCTGGATTGCGGCGACACATTCCAGTTCCTCGTCGATGCGTTCGCGCGCGACCTCCCTCTCGCCGCGCTCGACTGGCGCGGTTTCGGGCGCAGCGAATGGACGCAGCAGCCCTACTGGTTCCCCGACTATCTCGGCGACCTCGATGCGCTGCTGGAGCTGGTGTCGCCCGATGCGCCGGCGCGCCTGGTGGGGCACAGCATGGGCGGCAATATCGCGTGCATGTATGCCGGCATCCGGCCCGAGCGCGTGAAGTGCGTCGTCAATCTCGAAGGGCTCGGGCTGCCGCGGACCACGCCCGACCGGGCGCCGGCGCGATTCAGGACCTGGCTGGATCAGCTCCGGAGCGATCCGCCGCTCAAAACCTATGCCTCGCACGAGGAGCTCGCCGCGATCATTCGCACGCGCTACCCGCGCTTCCCGCCGCAACAAGCCGCGTTCGTGGCCCGGGCCTGGGGTAAACTGCACGCCGACGGGCGGGTACGCCTTGCGGCCGATCCACGCCATCATTGGGTGAATCCTATTCTGTACAAGCGCGAAGATGCGGAAGCGTGCTGGCATCGACTCACGGCGCCGCTGCTCATGCTCGTGGGCGAGGCCTCCGAGGCCCCGGCGAAGCTCGGCGCGGACGGCTCGGCCGAGGCGATGCGCGCCGCCTATCCGCGAATGCGCCTCGAGCGGATCCCGGGCGCCGGACACATGCTGCACATCGAGAGACCCGACGCTCTGGCGCCGTTGATCGAGACGTTCCTGGATGCACATCAATAGCAGGCTCTCACGATGACCCGCCGCATGTTGGCGACCCGCTTCGGACAGGTGCATTTGCGCTCGACGGAGGGCAAGGGCACGCCGCTCGTGCTGCTGCACATGTCGCCGCGATCGAGTGCCATGTTCGAGGAGCTGCAGGAGAAGCTCGAGCGGCCGACGCACGCGCCCGACCGGCTCGGCTACGGGTTCTCGGACGCGCCGCCCTGGGCGCTGTCGCTCGAGCAGTATGCCCAGGCCACGGCCGATGCGCTCAAGGCCGCGGGAGTCGCGGAGCGCATCGACGTGCTCGGAATCCACGCGGGCTCGTTCGAGGCGATCGAGCTCGCGCACCAGCTCGGCTCGAACGTGCGCCGCGTGCTGGCGGTCGGCATGCCGCTGTTCACCGCCGAGGAGCAGCAGCGGCAGATGGAGAAATACAGCGAGCAGCCGCTGAAACCGCTCGCGGAAGGCGGCCACGTCCTCGGTGCCTGGCGCGGCTGCTTCGCATTCCGTCAGCCGCCCTACGATCTCGCCGACGTGCACCGGCGCTTCGTGGAGCACGTGCTCGCGGCCAACCCCGGCGCCGCCTTCAAGGCGGTCGGCAGCTATCCGATCGAGAAGAAGCTGAAAGGGCTCAAGGCGCAGCTCACGGTCTTCGCGCCGCACGACGAGATCATCGAGCAAACCCAACGCGTCAGGCCGCTGCTCAAGTCCGATGCGACCTACATGGATCTCCCCGAGATGGGACAGGACGTGTTCCATGCGTCGCTCGACCGCATGGCCGTGCTCATCAACCGGCAGCTGACGGCCTAGTCCGCGCTGTCGCCGCCGCCCATACCCGTCTCGAGTTCCCGCGACATGGCCAAGGTCTACACCCGCAGCGAGATCGTCGCGGTCATCGAGCCGCGCGAGGTCATCGCCGCCGTGGAGCGCGCCTTCGCCGCATATTCGAGCGGCGCGGCCGTCGTGCCGCCCGTCGGCCAGCTCGATTTCGAGGACCCGCCGGGAGATTGCCACATCAAGTATGGCTATCTGAAGGCAGGCAAGACCTTCACCGTGAAGATCGCCACCGGCTTCTGGAAGAACGCGGAGCGCGGGCTGCCGTCGAGCAACGGCGTGGTGCTGGTGTTCAGCAGCCAGACCGGCGAGCTGCAGACGATCTTTCAGGATGAGGGCTTCCTCACCGACGCCCGCACCGCCGCGGCCGGCGCCGTGGCCGCCAAGTATCTCGCTCCGCAGCGGATCGCGTGCATCGGCATGATCGGCTCAGGGCAGCAGGCGCGCTTGCAGCTCGAGTACCTGCGCGAGGTCACCGCCTGCCGGCGCGTCAAGCTGTGGGCGAGATCGTCCGAGCGCGCCCGCGCCGTGGAGGTGCCGGGCTTCGACATCGAGCTCGCCGCGTCGCCGGCGGAGGTCGCCGCCGCCTCCCAGCTCATCGTCACCACCACCGCGGCGCAAGGCTGGCTCGTGGGCGCTGCGGACGTGCGGCCGGGCACTCACGTCACGGCCATGGGCGCGGACGGGGGCGGCAAGCAGGAGCTCGACCCCAGGTTGTTCCCGCTCGCCGCGCTGCGCGCGGTCGACAGCTTCAGTCAGTGCTCGCAGTTCGGGGACTCGTCCTTCGCGTTGAAGCAGGGCTTGATCCGCGACTCGGATCTCGTCGAGCTCGGGCGCGTCATCCAGGATCCCGCGCTCCGCCGCCGCGCCGATGGCGACATCACGCTCGCCGATCTCACCGGCGTGGCCGTGCAGGACATGGCGATCGCCGAGCTCGCGCTCGCGAAACTCGAGGGCGGGGCGCGGGCCTGAGCCTGCTATTGCTCGGCGGGGTCGTCGACTTCGCCCGCCCTCACGGACACGACTCCATCGATCTCTGCGAGCTTGGCGGCCAGCTTGGCCACGGAGCCCACACCGCGGACCTCGAGAACCACGGTTGCGATTCCGCCCTGCTCCGCGAGCCCCGGCGCTCCGGAGCGCTGCACATCCAGGCTGCCGATGGTGAATGACTGCTGAGTGCACCTGACCAGCACGTCGCGCAGTGCCTCCTTGCCGTCGCGGTAGGACACCTGCAGGTGCGAGGGCGTCCATCGCGATCTCGGCAGCCGCTCCGCCACGTAAGGGAAGCCGAGGACGACCAGGAAGTGACCCGCGGTCACCGCGAGCGCGAGAACGGGCAGTCCGGCACCACACGCCATGCCCATCGCCGCGGTGAGCCATACGATCGCAGCCGTGGTCAGTCCCCGCACGCTGTCGCGGCGCACGAACGAGCTGGCTCCACCCCTGTCCTGAGTGCCCCATCGCCCACATGATCGATTCGACCTCGTCGATCCGGCTGCGTTCGGCCGGGCCGCCTCAGCGCGAGCGCTTGCGGGCGCGGCGCCCGGGCGGCGTTGCGGCCGAGCGTGTCGCGCCCCTCGTTCGCATGCCCACCTCTGCCGCAGCCTTCGCGGCGGCTGCCGCCACGGCCTTGCGGGCCCAGGCCGGGCACTCGTCGCGATCCTCCAGCACGTCTGCCGGCACCTCGTAGTAACCCATGCTCAGCACCGGTCGATCGGGGTAGGGGCGAAATCTCGCCATGCCGCGCACCTCGTACTCCGGCCGAGTGGAGCCGTCAACCTTGAAATAGAGAATGTCGCCGAAAACGATGCCGAAGATGCGGCCGCCGTGGTACAGGCCGAGGCCGCCGAACATCGCGCGCGCCGTCACGCCTCCGAGGCCCTCGAGCTGCTCCAGGACGTATTCTCGATATTCGGAGCTGACGGATCCCACGATCTCACCCCTTTTCTCATGGTGTCACGGGCTCGGGCCCGCATCGACACACCGGAGTCGATATCTTACGATCCGTTGAATGAAAGGGAACCGCCGCCCGAACCGGAAGCCCGCGGCATGAGCTGGAAGCGGCACCTGCCGGAGATCTTTCTCGCCGTCTTCCTCGGATTGATCGCGGCGGAGGCCGCGCTCGCCGGCGCCTCGATCCTGCGTGCGCGCTACCGGACGCGCGATACCTTTGCCTCGCTCGGGATGCAGGCAGGCAACGTCGCCATGAACCTGATGATGGCCGGAGTCGTGTACGCGGGTCTATCCGCGGTGTACAAAATGCGCCTGTTCGCCATTTCCCCGACCTCGGCGTGGGCCTGGGCGGCGATTTTCTTCCTGGACGATTTCACCTACTACTGGTTTCACCGCATCAGCCACGAGTGCCGCTTCTGGTGGGCGGCTCACGTCAATCATCATTCCTCCCAGGAATACAATCTATCCACGGCCTTGCGCCAGTCGTGGACCAGCGTGATCGTAGGAACCTGGACCCCGTGGATACCGCTCGCATTCGTGGGTTTCCCGCCCGAGATGATCCTTGCCGAGCAGAGCTTCAACCTGTCCTATCAGTTCTGGATCCACACCGAGAGCGTGCGCCGCATGCCGGCGTGGTTCGAGTATCTCTTCAACACGCCTTCGAATCATCGCGTGCACCACGCCTCGAATCCGCGTTACCTCGACCGCAACTACGCCGGCGTGCTGATGGTGTGGGATCGGATGTTCGGCACGTTCGTGGCCGAGCGCGACGATGAGCCCCCGCGCTACGGCATCGTGAAGAACATCGACACGTTCAACCCGATCCGCATCGCGTTCCACGAGTGGGCGGCGATCGCGCGCGAGCTCGCCGCGTCGCGCTCCCTGCATGAGGCGTTCGGCGTTGTGTTCCGCGCGCCCGGCTGGCGCGCGGACGGCAAGGGGCTCACGTCCGGCAACATCCGTGCGGCCTGGCAGAGCCAACAGGAGCCAAGTACATGAATCCGGAAGGACTCGACCTTTATCCGAGCCAGCAGGGGCCGGCCGCCACCATGGAGCGGGTCATCGCCGCCGTGACCCGGCGCGGCATGGCGGTGATGGCGCGCATCGACCACGCTGCCGCGGCCAAGAAGGTCGGACTGGATCTGCGCCCGACCGAGCTGCTCATCTTCGGCAATCCGAAGGGCGGCACGCCGCTGATGCAGGCCGCGCAGACCCTGGGCATCGACCTTCCCCTGAAGGCGCTGGTGTTCGAGGACTCGGCAGGCAAGACCTGGCTCGCGATCAACGCGCCGAAGTGGCTGGCGGCCCGGCATGGAGGGGCGGCGGGCGCGGAGAAAGCCGTCGGCGCCATGACGGCGGTTCTCGCGGACATCGCCAAGGAAGTCACCGGTCCCTGAGGCGGCACCGGGCGGCGAATCCAGGCTCTCACGGCCTCGCCCGGCGCATGCGCGCTACGGTGGCCGCCCTTGCCGCGGCAGGGCCCGCCTCGCTACCCTGAGCGTCTTCGTCGCGCCGGAGAAGTGTCATGGATAAGCCGCCTTTGCCGCCGTTCACCTTGGAAACCGCACGGCAAAAAGCCCGCATGGCCGAGGACGCGTGGAACAGCCGGGACCCGGCTCGCGTGGCGCTCGCTTACACAACGGGCAGCCGGTGGCGCAACCGCGCGGAATTCTTTCAGGGGCGGGAAGCCATCGAGGCGTTCCTTCGGCGCAAATGGGCGGGCGAGCTCGACTACCGGCTGATCAAGGAAGTGTGGGCGTTCCACGACAATCGCATCGCCGTGCGCTTCGCGTATGAATGGCATGACGACAGCGGCGGCTGGATTCGCAGCTACGGCAATGAGAACTGGGAGTTCGATCCGCACGGCCTGATGAGGATGCGCTTCGCCAGCATCAACGATTTGCCGATCGAGGAGTCCGATCGCAAGTACCGCTGGCCGCTGGGGCGCCGCCCCGACGACCATCCGGGCTTGAGCGATCTGGGCCTCTAGATGAGCCGGCGAAACCCCGGCCGAGCTTCCCGGCCGGGGGTCTCACGGGGCTTGCGCGGAGGCACCCGGGCCCCAAATTCAGCCTGATGAGGCCATTTTCCACAATGTGCGCCGCCGTTCCCTTGCCGCTTTGCCATCTCAAGTAAGATACCGGCGTGGACCAGCACGACCACGATCATGACCACGGCCAAGACCATGACCACGAGGGTCATGGGCACGACCACGGTCACGCGCACGGCCACGCTCACGCGTTGCCGCCCGGCGGCCTCAACGCCCGAATGGCGGCGGCCGTCGGTCTCAACGTGGTCTTCGTGCTGGTCGAGGGCGGCTTCGGTTTTCTCTCGAACTCGGTGGCCCTGATCGCGGACGCCGGCCACAACCTGAGCGATGTACTCGGACTCCTGTGCGCATGGGCCGCCATATACCTGAGCCGCCTGCCGCCGGGAGCGCGTTTCACCTACGGGCTGGGCCGCTCCTCCGTGCTCGCGGCCCTCGCGAATGCCGTGCTGCTGCTGCTTGCCTGCGGCGCCATTGCCTGGGAGGCCGTCGGGCGCCTGGCCGCTCCGCCGCCCGTGGCGGGCTTCATGGTCATGGGCGTGGCCGCGAGCGGCATCGTCATCAACGGCCTTTCCGCCTGGATGCTGCACGCCGGAAGCCACGGCGATTTGAACCGGCGCAGCGCCTTCATTCACATGCTGGGCGACGCCGCGGTGTCCGCGGGCGTGCTCGTCTCCGGCGCGATCATCTGGTCAACCGGCTGGAGCCGGCTGGACCCGATCGTCAGTCTCATCGTGGTGGCGGTGATCCTGATCAGCACGTGGAGCCTGTTGCGCGATTCGCTGCACCTGTCCCTGGACGGCGTGCCGTCCAGCGTCAACTCCAAGGCCGTCATGTCCTACCTGTCCGATCAGAGCGGCGTGACCGATGTCCACGACCTGCACATCTGGGCGTTGTCGACCACCAGCGTCGCCCTGACCGCGCACCTGGTGGTGCCGGAGCGCGGCGCCGGCGATGCGCTGCTCGACACGCTGACCCCGGATCTCAAGCAGCGCTTCCACATCCATCACGCCACACTGCAGATCGAGCGTGACCGTTGCGAGCACGGCTGCTAGATCGACGATAGAAAAAAAGGGAGATCCATCATGTCGAATGAAAGCGCGCTCCGCCGCGAGGTCGGAGCCATCGCCCTCATGTTCACCGGCTTGGGCTCGATCATCGGCTCGGGCTGGTTGTTCGGCGCCTGGCGAGCGGCCCAGCTTGCCGGCCCCGGCGCCATTTACTCGTGGATCATCGGCGCCGTGATCATCCTGTTCGTGGCGCTCACCTACGCCGAGCTCGGTGCCATGTTCCCGGAATCCGGAGGCGCGGTGCGGTACAGCCAGTACTCGCACGGCTCGCTGGTCGGATTCGTGGCCGGTTGGTCGGGCTGGATCGCCATCGTGTCGGTGATTCCGGTGGAGGCCGAGGCCTCCGTGCAATACATGAGCTCCTGGAAGTGGGAGTGGGCCCATGCGCTGTATGATCACGCCGCCAACGGCCAGGGTGTATTGACGGCGTCGGGCCTGTCGATCGCCGGCGTGCTGGTCATCCTCTATTTCCTGCTGAACTTCTGGAGCGTCAAGGTCTTCGCCGAGACCAACAGCGCCATCACCTTCTTCAAGCTCATCGTTCCCGCGGCAACCGCGATCACGTTGATGCTCACCAGCTTTCACTGGAGCAATTTTCGCGTCGGCATCCACGGCGGCGCACATGCGGGAAACCTCGCGGCCATCCTGACCGCGGTCGCCACCAGCGGAATCGTGTTCAGCTACAACGGTTTTCAGAATCCGGTGAACCTCGCGGGCGAGGCGCGCAATCCGGGCAAGAGCGTGCCTTTCGCAATCTTCGGCGCCATCGGCTTGAGCACCGTCGTGTATCTCCTGCTGCAGTTCGCGTTCCTCGGCAGCGTGGCGCCCGAGAGCCTGTCGGGAGGCTGGGCGTCGCTCGAGTACAGCTCGCCGTTCGCGCAGCTCGCGATCGCGCTGAATCTCAACTGGCTGGCCATCCTCCTGTATGCCGATGCGTTCGTCAGTCCGAGCGGCACGGGGACCACGTATACGGCCAGCACGGCGCGGCTGATCTACGCGATGGAGCGCAACGGAACCGTGCCGAGCATTCTCGGGCGCGTTCATCCGCGCTACGGCATCCCGCGGCCGGCCATGTGGTTCAACCTGCTGGTGTCGTTCATCTTCCTGTTCTCCTACAAAGGCTGGAGCATGCTCGCGGCCGTGATCTCGGTGGCCACCATCATCACCTACCTGATCGTGCCCATCAGCGTGGTCGTGCTCAGGACCACCGCGCCCCACATTCATCGGCCGTTGCGCATCCCGGGACTCAAGGTGCTGTCGCCGCTGGCGTTCACCCTCGCGACATTGATGCTGTTTTGGGCACGCTGGCCGAACACCGGGGAGATCATGCTGCTGTTGGTGTTGCCGATGCCGGTGTATTTTTTCTATCAGGCCAAGAACCAATGGCGGGGATTCGACCGGGCGCTGCGGGCCGCGTGGTGGCTGGTCGGGTATCTCCTTGCCATCACCGTACTGTCCTGGGCCGGAAGCCGGGAGTTCGGGGGCCGCGGCTGGATCCCCTACGGCTGGGATCAGCTCGCCGTCGCCATCACTTCGCTGTTCTTCTATGCCTGGGGCGTGCGCAGCGGCTGGCGGACACCCGATCTGGATGCCCTCGAGGCCCGCTCGCTCCGCACCGAGCCTACCTCGACGAGGGAGGCCTGACGCGCCGGGTCGGCTCGGCGGCGTAGGGGTCGTCGGGCCAGTAGTGCCTGGGGTATCGGCCCTTGAGATCCTTCTTGACCTCGTGGTAGCCCCGATTCCAAAAGCTGACGAGGTCGCGCGTGATCTGCACCGGGCGCCGCGCCGGCGAGAGCAATTTCAACAACAAGGGCAGCCGGCCCGCGGCCACGCTCGGCGTCTCCCTCAGTCCGAACACTTCTTGCAGGCGCACCGAGAGGGTGGGAACGTCGCCGTCGAGGTAGTCGATCGGAATACGCGAGCCGCTCGGCACCGTGAAGTGGGTCGGAGCCTCGCGATCGAGAATCGCGCCCTGCGCGTATGACAGGCGCGACCGGAGCGCTTGCGCAAGATCCAAGCGCGAAAAATGCGCGCGCCGCGAAATACCGTCCATCCACGGCGGCGCCCATTCCGAGAGTGCCGCCGTGAGCGCGGCATCGCTCACGTCCGGCCAGGGCTCGGGAGCGGGCACCGAGAACTCCCGCATGAGGAGGACCCGCGACTGCCACTGCCTCAGCTGCGGAGTCCAGGCGAGAGCGCCGATGCCGAGCTGCGCGAGGCCCTCGAGCGCCGCGCGCAGCACCGCGTCGGGATCCGGCTTGGCAAGGTCTTGAGAGCTCAACACCAGCGCGCCGAGGCGTGTCTCGCGCCGCGCCCGCACCGCCTGATCGCGCTCGTCCCAGGCGATCTCGGCATGCTCGACGATCTGCGCGGCGAAGTGCTCGTCGATCTGCCCGCGGGAGATCGGCGCGGCAAGGAAGATGCGCGCCTCGCGCTCGGCGCCGTCCAGCTCCGCGGCCACCAGGTACTCGGCCTTGGCCAGCGCCTGCGGCTCGCCGAAGCGCGCGCCGCGGCCATTGGTCAGGAGATAGCGGCCATCGTCTCCGCGCCGCCGGCCGATGCGGTCGGGATACGCCCATGCAAGCAGGACACCGGTCCACTCGTGCGGGTCGGCATCGCCGCCTCGGCCGAGATCGCGCTGCCACGCGGCCGAGTTGCGCGCGGCCTGCGACACCGCGCGCGAATCCGTCGTCATGCCGGTCGGCAGCTCGCGATAGTCGCCGCGCAACGCTGCGACGCGCAGCCGGATGTCGGCATCGCGCACTCCCGGCCCGGCGCGCAGCACGTCGCGCTCGCTCAAGGTTGCCGCGAGATCGGCGGCCAACCGCGCGGCACCGTGCTGCCGCCCCTTGACGAGCATGTGCGCGAGGCGCGGATGCGCGCCGAGCTTCGACACAGCGCGGCCATGCGGGGTCGCGCGATGCGCGTCATCGATGGCTTCGAGGCGCCGCAGCAGATCCCGCGCCTGCGCCAGGGGTGCCGGCGGCGGCGGATCGAGCCAGGAGAGGCTGGCGGAATCGGCGGCGCCCCAGCAGGCGAGCTCGAGCGCGAGGGGCGCGAGATCCGCGTGCAGGATCTCCGGAGGCGTCTGCGGGGCGAGCGAGGCTTGCGTACCCTCGGACCACAGGCGGTAGCAGTGCCCGCTCGACAGACGACCGGCCCT
>DATAUO010000061.1:0-3708 GCA_036268215.1 Steroidobacteraceae bacterium | reverse complement strand
TGGAGCACCTACGAGAGCCGACATGCCATGAGCGATTCGGCGCCTTTTGCGCGGGGCATCAACTCGATGCAGATCGTGCATGCGCGGGACCGCTTCTGGCTGCTCAACGTCACGTGGGATGAAGAGCGGCCGGGCTTGACGTTGCCCGAGAAGTATCTTCCCTCGGGCGGCCGCTAAGGGCGGAGCCGGCGACTGACGGAAGCGGCGGCGGAATGACCACCGCAAATCTCACGCGACGCTTCCTTGCATGCTTGCATTCGCGCTCCTCGGCGCGGCGGGGCCTGTTGCGCCACGGGCCGCCGTGCAGTTTAATGACCGCGCAAATCAACGACAATCATGCTTCTTCGCGGGCATCCCAATGAGCAACTTCAAGCCTTTGCGTCCCGAGGACCTCGACGAGTCGATCGTCAAGATGGTCGAATTCTCGGGCCGGCACCATGTGCTCCTTCCTTTCATGGATGCCACGGGAGCGGCGCCCGAATGCCGATCGCTCGGCCATGCCACCGAGCATCGTTCGATACGCATCGAGGATCTGCATGCGCTGGCCAAGGCCATGAAGGGTAGTCAACAGGGCGCCGCCTGGTTCATCCTGTTCAATACGCCCTGGCTGCTGCGGCAATCGGATGCCGATGCAATGCAGAAGGCGGAGCCCGCGCGCAGGTAAATGTTACCGATCGGTCTGCGAATGCGGCGCCGCAGACCCAGCCGCGTGTCGGATCCGCTGCGGACCGCTCGACTTTGCGATGCAAACCGGCGAGCCGCGTCGTGCGCACGCCGAATATCCTTGACACGGAAAGCCCTGCCCGAGCAGAGTTGTGAGGCTTCCACGAGGGGGCGTGCGAAAGGATCGCGGAACCGCTTGGGCGAACCGATTTTTTCAGGAGGTCTCTCCAGCAATGCTTACCGCCCAAGCCATCAATGCCCGGCATTCGGACGTATTCACGTTCATGCGGGGCGATCTGCGGGCGGCCGCCAGCTGCTGCAACACGCCCGAGAATGCCTGCCCCGCAAGCCTGGTCTTCATCAGCACCGCCGAGCAATTGACCCAGCTCTGCACGCACGCGCCGGCGATCGTCGTGCTGCAGGCCAAGCTCGCCCCTGAGTTGCCGCCTCCCTCGCAGCCCGCCACGTGTTATTTCTCGGTGGGCAACGTGCCGATGGGCATGGCGGTTCTATTGAAGTATTTCGACACGAAAGACGCGCGGTTTTCCCAATGGGGCGCACGCCATGCGACCTGCGTCGTGCACGAGACCGCGCATATCGGCGCCGATGTGCTGCTCGGCCCCTAGTGCGTCGTCGGCGCGCATGCCTCGATCGGCGACGGCTGCCGGATCGGCGCTCACAGCGTCATCGAGAATGACGTGAGCATCGGCCCCGGCTGCATCATCCATCCCCACGTATTCGTCGGTGCCGGATGCAAGATGGGCACCGGATGCGAGATACACCCGCATTCGACCATCGGCAGCGACGGCTTCGGGTATGCCGTCGACCCTTGCGGCCGGCCGCGCAAGATCACGCATCTGGGCAACGTCGTCATCGGCGACTACGTCGAGATCGGGAGCAGTTGTGCGATCGACCGGGCCACGCTCACTTCGACGCATATCCGCTCGGGCACCAAGCTCGACAACATTTGCCATATTGCACACAACTGCGATCTGGGCGAGGACGGTTTCTACACCGCGGGATTCATGATGGGCGGCTCGACCACCATCGGCCGGCGCTTCGCCACCGGCGGCAACTCCGTGGTCACCGCCCACGTCACGCTCGGCGACAACATCAGTCTCGCGGGACGCTCGACCGTGACCGCGGACCTGCCTGCGGCGGGCGCTTACGGCGGCTATCCCCTGCAGCCGCTCCAGCAGGCCATGAAGACCGCGGTCAACGTCGGCAAGATCAACGACATGCGCAGGACTCTCAATCGGATCATCAAGCATCTGAAGCTCGACTGAATCCGCGGGCGCTGTCGCCCGCCGTTCTGCGCTCCACAAAACTGTCTTGCATCGCGGACGTGCGCTCCCGGCGACACGCAGCCGGTGTCTTCCCGCGGTGACGTGCGCCCCCGGCGACATTCGACGGATGCCCGCGCGAGCCGATATACCGACCCCGTGGCTCATTGCCACTCATGGCGCTCACAACGACTCGAGCCAAACGGGGGTGATCTATGCGACCGAGAATCCACCGGCTTTCAACGGCGCGTTACGCGCTGTTCGCAGCCTTCGCTGCCTCCCTTGCCGCAGCGGCACCGATCGATCCGGGCGTGCGCAAGGCAGCGACGGACAACGGACCGCCGATTTCGATGCAGGCGCTTGGAGCCGACGAGCTCAGCTACTTCAACGACGGACTTGCGCGCTTCAACACGATCGAGGTCGTGAATGGCGCCGTGCCCGGCCAGGGCAACGGGCTCGGTCCGCGGTTCAACTCGGTGAGCTGCGCCTCCTGCCATTCCCAGCCCTACGTGGGCGGCAGCAGCCCGCCACGCAATCCGTTGCCCGCCATCGCGAGGGCCGAGGGCGCCGCCAATGCGATCCCCTGGTTCATCACCGCGCTCGGCCCGATCCGCGAGGCGCGCTTCGTTCAGTCGAACGGCGGACGCGACGGAGGCGTTCATGACCTGTTCGTCATCGGTGGACGATCGGACGCCGGGAGCTGCGGCATCGAGCAACCCGTGTTCACGCCGGCGGGAAACCCGCTCACCGGGATCGGCGGAAATCCGAACATCGTGTTTCGTATTCCGACACCGACCATGGGCGCCGGCTTGATCGAGGCCATTCCAGACTCGGCCATTCTCGCGAACATGAACGATGCCGCCGCCCAAAACGCGCATTTTGGCATTCACGGCCACGCGAACGCGATTCTCGGCGGAAACACCAACTTGAGCGCGAACGACGGCACCATCACGCGCTTCGGGTGGAAGGCGCAGAACAAGTCCCTGCTCATGTTCGCGGGCGAAGCCTACAACGTGGAGATGGGCATCTCGAACCAGCTGTTCCCGCAGGAGCGGGACGGCACCGCGAACTGTCAGTACTACGCGACACCGAATGATGCGAGCAACATGGACGCCGCGTCCGGCTATCCGGCGACTGCCGTGCTGTCCGACATCGAGGCCTTCGCGAACTTCATGCGCATGCTCGCGCCTCCGGCGCCCGCGCCCGCCACCCCCTCGAGCACCAACGGCCGCGCCGAATTCGCCGCGGTCGGCTGCGCGGCGTGCCACACGCCCTCCTTCACCACGGGATCCGCGATCGCAACCGGATCCGCGCGCAGCCCGAGTCCGGCTCTCTCGAGCCAGCGCGTCAATCTGTATTCGGACTTGCTGGTGCACCACATGGGCCAGGGGTTGGCCGACGGGATCAGCCAGGGCTCCGCGGGACCGGACGAGTTTCGCACCGCGCCCCTGTGGGGCGCCGGACAGCGGGTGTTCTTCCTGCACGACGGCCGCACCTCCGATCTGCTCGCCGCGATCCGCGCCCACGCGAGCCAGGGCAGCGAGGCCAATGTCGTCGTGCAGCGCTTCAATGCGTTGGGCTCGTCGGAGCAGCAGGACATACTCGATTTCCTGCGCTCGCTCTAGGCTTTGTCGCGAGGGAGGGTGCCGGTGGCGCTCACCGGAACAGCTCCTGCTGCCGATCGCGGAGATGATGGCGCGGCTCATCTGCAGCGAGGACTTCAGCTTCGTGAAGGCTTGCGAGGGCCCGGCCTGCACGTTGC
>DATAUO010000060.1:0-17427 GCA_036268215.1 Steroidobacteraceae bacterium | reverse complement strand
ACGGCAAGGCGGCCGAAGTGGACGTTCCGCGCATGATTTGGGGCTGGGACACCACGTCCAAGCAGGACAAGGAAATCACCGAGAACAATCAGGCGGGAATCCTGTCCAAGCGCTATAGCCCGGGCCGCTACTCCGAGCACGAGCGGCGGGTTGTCACGTTCCAGCAATGGTACTTGGGCCAATTTGGTCATAACCTTGCAAGCTGAGGGTCTTTGAAATCGGGGACTTGAATGCCTGAGCTCGACCTGGAAGCCATCGGCCGATCCGTGGTGCGGCTGCGTGCGGAGGTCCCCGAGGACGCGTTCACCGCGGGCGTTCTCGGCTCGCAGCGCATCGGCAATGGGGTCGTCATCAGCGCGGACGGGCTGGTCCTCACCATCGGCTACCTGGTCACCGAGGCGCGCGATGTGTGGCTGACGACCCACGACGGGCGCCAGCTTGCGGGGCACCCGCTGGCGTACGACCAGGTCACGGGCTTCGGGCTGGTCATGCCCCTGCAAAAGATGAACCTGACCCCGATCCCCCTCGGCGTATCGTCGGACATGAGGCCCGGTGCCCGCGCCTATGCCGTGAGCGCGGCGGAGTTTGCCGACCCTCAGCAGGTGCAGATCCTGGCGCGGCGGGAATTCGCCGGCTACTGGGAATATCTGCTGGACGATGCCATTTTCACGACCCCGGCACACCCGCACTGGTCGGGTGCCGCGCTCGTCGACGCCCACGGCAATCTGGTTGGCTCGGGATCGCTGTTGCTGCGCGAGGAGCTGAACGGGCGCGAGGTCAACGCCAACATGTTCGTGCCCATCGACCTGCTGAAGCCCATCCTCGAGGACATGCGCACCAAGGGCCGCACGTCGCGCTCGCCCCGTCCGTGGCTCGGCTTGTACGCGGTCGAGATGACCGGGAACATCTACGTGACCGGCGTCGCCGAGGGCAGTCCCGCGCAGAAGGCCGACCTGCGCGAAGGCGATCTCATCCGCAGCGTCGCCGATCATGAGGTGGCGAGCCTGCCCGACTTCTATCGTCGACTGTGGGCCGTCGGTCCCGCCGGCACGGGCGTCCCGCTGACCGCGATCCGCGCGGGGACGCGGCTGCAGCTGAACGTACGCTCGGTCGATCGGTCGGAGCTCCTCAAGCGCCCGCAGGCCAATTGACCCAGGCAGATCTCATGCTAGAGGCTCGTGGCCGCCGCGGCCAAGCGCTCCGTCGCCTCGGAGCGCTTCGCGGCCGACGTGACGAACAGCAACGAGCGATTGACGCTGCCGCTCACGCGGAGCAGGTAGATCCCATCCGCGGCGGTCTCACGCCGGCAGATGACCTGCGGCACATGCTGGCCCTGGAAGTCGATGCCGGCGGTATCCGTGCAGCGTGCATCCGGATATCGCTGCAGCAATGCGCGCTTGAGGCCCTCGAAGCCCGCCGATTCGAAGGCGAATTCCGCCAAATCCAGCCCGCCGGAGGAATCGTAGGTCGCGGTCAGGAATGCTCCCGTAACTCCGCCGTAGTTGAACGCCGGCTTGTGCGACCGTGCGCAGGTCTGCTGGGTGTAGCAAAAGCCAAGGTAGCGGGCGGTGAACTCGTCTTGCTGCATGCCGACGTGGAAGCCATTGACGTCGGCGGGCTCGTCCGCACCCAGGGCGGACAGCGAAGCGCCGCAGACGCACGCGGCGAGAAGGGCGAAGCGCTTGAGCACGTGTGACCTCGATGTTCGGGTGAGCGATCGCGGGTAGTGTAGCTACGGCGCGATCCGTTTCAACATGTCGGTCTTGATATTTGAGATCTGCAGCACGCTGGATTGATCCGTGGCGTAGAGCGCCTTCAAGAGCGCTTCGTCCCACGAGGTCATCCCGGACGGACGCGGACCGGACGGCTGGAACAGCCCCAGTATCGAGGGTGCGTCCCGAGGATCGGAATCCACGCGGATCTCGGCCAGCCCGACCATGGCGATGTAGTCCGCGAGCTGACCGAACGTGACGCCGCGTGCGCGATTCGTGTCGACCACGATGATGACCGAGGACAATCCCTTCAGGGCCGAGTACCGGAGGCGCGTCGCGGTCGAAATCTGGATCGCGGGAACCTGCATCGTCTCGAGGGCGGTACCCGAGAGGGCCGCAACCAGCGAGTCCGGAGTCACCGCGCCGCCGTCGCTCGCGAGCAGCTCGGCGTTGTACCAGCCGCGAATCGCGCGCGTGCTGCGCAGGAAGGCGTTCACGTAGCCCATCCCGTTGCCCGTGTCGTACAGGTTGGGATCGCGGTGCCACCACTTCTTCAGGAGCAGATCCGGCTGCGCGGTCGCCACCACGTAGAGATTGGCCCGGCATTTCGCGCCTGCGAGCGGCGCATGCACGGCGGCCGCGATCTCGGAGATGCGCCCGAGGATGAATTCGCCGTGCTCGCGCGGCAGGCCGCCAACCAGGGGGCAGATCGGCACGTCCCAGCGCGCGAGGGAATCGTTGCCATGGTGAGCGACCACGCCCGCGACGAAATGGCTCACTTGCTCGTCGAGCTGCCGCCGCGCCTCGACCGTGATCGTTCCGAGCGCGGGCGCGCTCGGGGCCTGTCCGCGGGCCGCGGCCGCGGCGCACAGAAGACCGAGCGCGAGGGCCGCGCTCCTCATGTCAACAGACCGTGCGCGCTCTCCAGGCCACCCTCCTCACCATCCGACGGCCTCTCCATCCTTGCGATGATCCGACGCGCCGCGATAGACGCCGCCCACGGGCCCGCGTCCGTCGGTCTGCGTGCCGGCATACGGCTGGAACCAGATCGCCTGGTAGCCGCCCATGTCGTCGCCGTTGGCGGACA
Organism: Steroidobacteraceae bacterium; assembly: GCA_036268215.1. Classification (GTDB taxonomy): domain Bacteria; phylum Pseudomonadota; class Gammaproteobacteria; order Steroidobacterales; family Steroidobacteraceae; genus Bog-1198. Next base: position 14,628 of record DATAUO010000060.1, on the reverse strand, counting down.
CCACGTGATGCCCGAGCTTGGCGAGCTGCGCTCCGACCTCGGCATAGAGCGGCGATTCCAGGTACAGCGTGTTGGTGGCCTGCGCATGCGAGAAGCGGGCCGCGTCGCTCGCCGCCTGGGGATTCGCACCGAGGTCGATCATGTCGACGAGCACCTGTTCGTGACCTTGAGCCTGCTGGCTGCCGCCCATGAGGCCGAATGCCGCGAGCGGCCGGCCATCCTTCATCAAAAAGCCCGGCAACAGGGTCTGGAACGGACGCTTGCCCGGCGCGATCACGTTCGGGCTCTTGGCCTGCAGCGAGAACAGGCCGCCGCGGTCGTTCAGCACGAAGCCATAGCCCGGCACCGTGATGCCCGAGCCGAAGGTGTCGTACACGCTGTAGATGAAAGAGACCATGTTGCCGAAGCGATCCGCCGTGGCGAGATACACGGTGCCTCCGACCGGATCGCCCCGGGGATCGGGGACCGCGGCCTTGTGCAGATCGATCTTTGCGCAGAGCGAGCCGGCGTAGCCTTTGGAGATCAGCCGCTCGACCGGGATCTGCGCGAACTGCGGATCGCCGTTGAAGGCATACAGATCCGCATAGGCGAGCTTCTTGGCCTCCACCAGCAGATGCCAGTAGGCCGGCGAGCGCGGTCCGAGCGCCGCCAGGCTGACGCCGAGCTTCGGCGCGCAGACCTCGAGGATGTTGAGCGCCTCCAGCGTCGCGAATCCCTGCGTGTTGGGCGGAAATTCGTACACGTCATAGCCGTGGTAGCGGGTGGTGATGGGGCTTTCCCAGGTGGCATGCGTGTCGCGCAGGTCGGCGGCGGTGATGGTGCCGTGCAGGGCCTGGGATTTCGCCACGATGGCGCGGGCGATCTCGCCGTCGTAGAACGCCGCGCGGCCGCCCTCGGCCAACACGCGCAAGGCATGCGCGAGGTCGGGATTGCGGAACAGCGCGTTCGTTTCGGGAATGCGGCCGTCGATGAGGTACGTCTTCACCGAATCCGGGTCGCGGCGCAGGATCTCCGCACCGTAGATCCAGTCATGGCGGATGCGCTCGCTGACCCCGAAGCCCTCGTCCGCGACGCGGATGGCGGATTGGAGCACGTCGTGAAATCCCATCGTGCCGAGCCGCTCGAGCAGCACGGCCCACCCGTCGACGGCCCCCGGAGCGACCACCGAATCGATGCCGTGCTGAGGCATGCGCCCTTTCTCCGCCACCGAGCGCAGATGCTCGAGGGTCGCCCCGGCCGGCGCCCGGCCGCTGCCGTTCAACGCCAGGAGCTTTTTCTCCTTGGCGGACCAGACGATGGCGAACATGTCGCCGCCGAGGCCGGCGCTGCCCGGCTCGACCACGTTCAGCACCGCCGCCGCGGCCACCGCCGCATCGATGGCGTTGCCCCCGTGCTTCAAGATGTCGAGCCCGGCCTCGGCGGCGAGCGGCTGGCTGGTCGCCACCATGCCGTTTCGCGCCAGCACCTCCGAGCGGGTCTGCGGCAGCCAGCCGCTGGCCCGGTCCCCGCGCACGGCGTCGAAATCCTTGGCGGAAGCGGCTGCGCACAGCGCCACGCAGGAACAAAGCAAAGGGGCGAGTTGCGGCGCCCGGAGGCTGCGGAGGCTCATCATCGGTGCGGAGTTCCTCGAAGTCACCTGACGAGCGGCATATTAACCGCTCCCTTCGCCCTGCAGGAGCTCCCTGCCCTTCTTCAGGACGAACTCCCGGAACGCCGCCGCCGTCGGCGACAGCCGCTTGTTGGCAAGATGCGCCACGTGCCATAGCCGGATCACCGGCGTGCCGCGCACGTCGAGCACCGCGAGCCGATGCGTCTCGAGCTCGAGGTCGAGCGTGTGCTTGGAGATGAAGCTCACGCCCATCCCCGCCATGACCGCCTGCTTGATGGTCTCGTTGCTCGCCATCTGCAATCCGACCTTGAAGGGGATCTGACGCTCATCGAAGAACTGCTGCATGGCGAGGCGCGTGCCCGAGCCCGGCTCGCGCACGATGAAGGTCTCCTTCGCGACGACCTCGGCCGGAATGCGCCGCCGGCCCGCGAGCGGATGGTCGGGCGCGGCGATGATGACGTGGGGATTCTGCGCGAAGGGCTCGGCGATCGCCTTGAGCGACTGCGGCGCGCGGCCCATGATGGCGAAGTCGACCTCGTTCGCGGTCAGGTGCTCGATCACCGCATCCCGATTGTCGACGGCGAGGCGCACGTCGAGCTCCGGATAGCCCTTGCCGAACTGCGCGAGCAGCCGCGGCACGAAATACTTGGCCGTGCTGACGACCGCGAGATTGATGCGGCCGCGCTTCAATCCCTTCAGCCCGGCGAGCACGTCCTCGGCGTCCTTGAGCGTGCGCAGCACCTCGCGCGCGCGGGACAACAGCTCCTGCCCCGCCTCGGTCACGTAGAGCTTTCTGCCGAGCCGCTCGAACAGCGGCAGCCCGGCATTCGCCTCCAGCTCCTTGATGTGCATGGACACCCCGGGCTGCGTGAGGTGGAGCGTTTCCGCCGTCTTCGAGAACGAGCCCAGGGTGGCGGCGGTCTCGAAGACCCGCAGCTGGCGCAGCGATACGTGTTGTAGTGACATAAGGAATAACTTATGGAGACTGGCAGTAATATTTATTATCACTTATGGAACAAAAACGCTAGATTTTTTTACGGCGGATTTGCACGCCATATCGAGGAGGGGAGTCGCGATGAGGAGCCATGCCGAGCGCTATCGATCGGGTGTCATGCCCTACGCCCAGATGGGCTACTGGGACGAGGACTACGAGCCGAAGGACACCGACGTGATCGCGGTGTTTCGCATCTCGCCGCAGGACGGGGTGGACCCCATCGAGGCCGCCGCCGCCGTGGCGGGAGAATCCTCGACCGCGACCTGGACGGTGGTCTGGACCGACCGCCTCACGGCCTGCGAGAGCTACCGCGCCAAGGCTTACCGGGTGGATCCGGTGCCGGGCTCGCCCGGACAATACTTCAGCTACATCGCTTATGACCTCGCCCTGTTCGAGGAGGGGTCCATCGCCAACCTCACGGCCTCGATCATCGGCAATGTCTTCGGCTTCAAGCCCCTGAAGGCGCTGCGCCTCGAGGACATGCGCATCCCCGTCGCCTACCTCAAGACCTTCCAGGGTCCGCCCACGGGCATCGTGGTCGAGCGCGAGCGCCTGGACAAGTTCGGCCGCCCCCTGCTCGGCGCGACCACCAAGCCGAAGCTCGGCCTCTCGTCCAAGAACTACGGCCGCGTGGTCTACGAAGCGCTCAAGGGCGGCCTCGATTTCGTCAAGGACGACGAGAACATCAATTCCCAGCCCTTCATGCACTGGCGCGACCGCTTCCTCTACTGCATGGAGGCCGTCAACAAGGCGGCGGCGGCGACCGGCGAGATCAAGGGCCACTACCTCAACGTGACCGCGGCAACGATGGAGGACATGTACGAGCGCGCGGATTTCGCCAAGCAGCTCGGCTCGTGCATCGTGATGATCGATCTGGTCATCGGCTACACCGCGATCCAGTCGATGGCCAAATGGGCCCGGCGCAACGACATGATCCTGCATCTGCATCGCGCGGGACACAGCACCTATACCCGCCAGAAGACCCACGGGGTGTCCTTCCGGGTCATCTCCAAGTGGATGCGCATGGCGGGCGTGGACCACATCCATGCGGGTACGGTGGTCGGAAAGCTGGAGGGAGATCCGAATATTATCAAAGGGATATACTCTATATGTCGAGATGACTTCACCCAGAAGAATCTCGAGCAAGGGGTTTTCTTCGACCAGGATTGGGCGGGATTGCGCAAGGTCATGCCGGTTGCCTCGGGCGGAATCCATGCCGGTCAGATGCACCAGCTCCTCACCTACCTCGGCGAGGACGTCGTGCTTCAGTTCGGCGGCGGCACCATCGGACATCCGCAAGGCATCCAGGCGGGCGCGACCGCCAACCGCGTGGCGCTCGAGACCATGATCAAGGCCCGCAACGAGGGCCGGGATATCTGGAACGAGGGTCCGCAGATCCTCGCCGAGGCCGCGCGCTGGTGCTCGCCGCTGCGCGCCGCGCTCGACACCTGGAAGGACGTGACCTTCAACTACCAGTCGACCGACACGTCGGACTTCCTGCCGACCGCAACCGTGGCGTAGCGCCACAGGAGAGACTCATGCGAATCACCCAAGGCGCCTTCTCCTTCCTCCCCGATCTCACGGACGCCGAGGTCCGAGCGCAGATCGAATACGCGCTGGCGCAGGGCTGGGCCATCGGCGTCGAGTACACCGACGACCCGCACCCGCGAAATTTCTACTGGGAGATGTGGGGCAATCCGATGTTCGACCTGCGCGACGCCGCGGGCGTCATGGCCGAGGTGCTCGCCTGCCGCACGGAGCATCCGCGCCACTACATCCGCGTCAGCGCCTTCGACTCGCGCCGGGGCTTCGAGACCACGCGCCTGTCCTTCATGGTCAACCGTCCGAGCGATGAGCCCGGATTCCTGCTGAAGCGCCACGAGGTGGGCGGGCGGCAGATCCAGTACACGATCGAGAGCTACGCCACGCAGGCGCCCGAAGGGCGCCGCTACCCGTAGCGAAGCCGCGACGGCCCATCCCCGGAACGCCAACGCATGAGCGACGCCGCCAACAACGCTGCAGTCCCCGCGGCTCCCAACGGGGCCGCGGGGACGCCCGCACCCGTCGCCGTCGACCTCGCCGCACTGCTCGCCGGCTCGCAGGTGACCCAGGTGCTCGATCAGCTCGACGAGCTGATCGGCCTGCTGCCGGTCAAGGCGCGCATCCGCGAGATCGCGGCGTTGCTCCTGGTGGAGCGGGCGCGCAAGCAGCTCGGCCTCGCGGGAAGCTCTCCGTCGCTGCACATGTCCTTCACCGGCAATCCCGGCACCGGCAAGACCACGATCGCGTTGCGCATGGCGGAGATCCTTCACCGCCTGGGCTACGTGCGCAAGGGACATCTCATCGCCGTGACCCGCGACGATCTCGTCGGCCAGTACATCGGCCACACCGCGCCGAAGACCAAGGAGGTGCTGAAGAAGGCCATGGGCGGCGTGCTGTTCATCGACGAGGCCTACTATCTCTACCGGCCGGAGAACGAGCGCGACTACGGCCAGGAGGCGATCGAGATCCTGCTGCAGGTCATGGAGAACCAGCGCGATGACCTCGTGGTGATCTTCGCGGGCTACGCCGACCGCATGGCGACGTTCTTCCGCTCGAATCCGGGCATGTCCTCGCGCATCGCGCATCACCTCGATTTCCCGGACTACTCGCCGGAGGAGCTCGAGGCCATCGCCCGGCGCATGCTCACCACGCTGGACTATCGGCTGAGCGCCTCGGGACTCGAGGCGCTGCACGAGTACATTCCCCTGCGCATGCGCCAGCCGCACTTCGCGAATGCGCGCTCCCTGCGCAACGCGCTCGATCGAGCGCGCCTGCGCCAGGCCAACCGTCTGTTCGCCTCGCCCGCACGCGAGATCACCCGCGAGCAGCTCATGACCATCGAGGGCGAGGACATCCGCGCCAGCCGGGTGTTTGCTTGACGCTCCGGGCCCTCATTCTCGACGTCGACGGCACGCTCGCGGACACCGAGGAGGCGCACCGGTGCGCCTTCAACCGGGCGTTCGCGCAGCACGGACTCGACTGGAGCTGGAGCAGGCCCAAATATGCCGCGTTGCTCGAGACCACCGGCGGCAAGGAGCGCTTGCGCGTGTTCGCGAACGAGCTCCCGCTGCCGCCCGAGGCGCGGCGGACTCTCATCGAGCGCATCCCCGCCATCCATCGCACCAAGACGGAGATCTACTCGACGCTGGTCGGGGAAGGCGCCGTCACGCTGAGGGACGGCGTCGAGCGCCTGCTCGATGAGGCCGCGTCCGCCAACGTGCAGGTCGCCATCGCCTCGACGACGACCCTGGAGAACATCGAAACTCTCCTGCGCAAGACGCTCGGCCGATACTCGCCTCATCGGTTCGCCGTCATCGGGGCCGGCGACCAGGTACGTCGCAAGAAGCCCGCGCCCGAGATCTATCGCTTCGTGCTGCGCGAGCTGGCACAGCCGGCGTGCGCCTGCGTGGCCATCGAGGACTCGGCGCATGGCCTCACCGCGGCCAAGGCCGCCGGTCTGTATACCGTGGTGACGCCGAGCTACTGGACGCGGGACGAGGATTTCTCCGAGGCCGACCTCGTGCTGCCCTCGCTCGGCAGCCGCGAGCGCCCGCTGCCGCCGCGCGCGGCGCAGTCGATCGGCGCGCAATTCCTGACGCTGGAGGCGCTTGCCGCGCTGTTCGAGGCCCGATCCACGGCACCGAACGGCGCCGCCGGCGCGGCCTCGCAACGGCCGGAATACGAGAGCACCCGCGCCGACGGCCGGCAAACGCAAACTTAGAGCGATTCGCATCGATTGGGGGGAAGATGAGCACTCGCGAGAAGACCATCACCGAATTCATGATCGAGGAGCAGCGCCGGTTTCCCGCCGCCACCGGCGATTTCACCGCGCTCCTCAACTACGTGCGCCTCGCGTGCAAGCGCATCAGCTTCATCGTCGGGCGGGGCGCGCTCGCGGGGGCGCACGGCGCGACCGAGACGGTCAACGTGCAGGGCGAGACGCAGATGAGCCTCGACGTGATGGCCAACGACATCTTCCTGAGCACCAGTGAATACGGCGGGCATCTCGCCGGCATGGTGTCGGAGGAGCTCGAGGCGCCCTACCACATCCCGCCCGAGTATCCGCGCGGCCGATATCTGCTGGTGTTCGACCCGCTGGACGGCTCGAGCAACATCGACATCAACGCGCCGGTCGGCAGCATCTTCTCCGTGCTCAAGGCGCCGCGCGGCACGGAGCGCCCCACGCTCGAGGATTTCCTGCAGCCGGGGTCCGAGCAGCTTTGCGCCGGCTATGCGATCTACGGTGCGACCACCATGCTGGTGCTCACCGTCGGCCGCGGTGTGCACGGCTTCACCCTCGACCGCGGCTTCGGCGAGTTCATCCTGACGCACGCGCACATGACCATCCCGGAGGAAGCCAGCGAGTTCGCCATCAATGCATCCAACGAGCGCTTCTGGGAGCCGCCGGTCAAGCGCTATGTGGCCGAATGCCTGGCGGGTCACGGCGGCGTGCGCGCCAAGGATTTCAACATGCGCTGGATCGCCTCGCTGGTGGCCGAGGTGCACCGCATCCTGATCCGCGGCGGGTTGTTCATGTATCCCAAGGACACCAAGGATCCGACCAAGGCGGGCCGTCTGCGCCTGCTGTACGAAGCCAATCCCATGGCCATGCTGGTCGAGCAGGCCGGCGGCGCGGCCTCCACCGGCCGCCGCCGAATCCTCGATGTCGAGCCGGGCTCGCTGCATGAGCGCGTACCGCTGATCCTCGGCTGCCGTGAGGAGGTCGAGCGCATCGAGCGGTATCACGCCGAGAACGACCAAGGTCTCGACCGCATCTACAGCTCCCCGCTCTTCAAGGAGCGCTCCTTGTTCCTGCAGACCTAGAGGGCCCATCGCATGTCCGCCAAGCACCCGATCATCGCCGTCACAGGTTCCTCCGGCGCCGGCACGACCTCCGTCTCCCGCAGCTTCAACTGGATCTTCCGCCGCGAGGGCATCAAGGCGGCCATGGTGGAAGGCGACTCCTTTCATCGCCACGACCGCGAAAGCATGAAGCACGCCATGGCCGAGGCGGCCTCGCGGGGCAACCAGCACTTCAGCCACTTCGGGCCGGAGAACAATCTGTTCGATGAGCTCGAGGCGCTGTTCAAGGGCTACGGAGAGACCGGCCGCGGCAAGGTCCGGCGCTACCTGCACGACGACAAGGAGGCCGCGCCGTTCGGGCAGGAGCCCGGCACCTTCACCGAGTGGGGCGACATCGAGCCCGGCACCGACGTGCTGTTCTACGAAGGGCTGCATGGTGCGGTGGTCACGCCGACCGTCAACGTCGCGCAGCACGCCGATCTCATCATCGGCGTCGTGCCCATCATCAATCTCGAGTGGATACAGAAGCTGCACCGCGACCGCGAAACGCGCGGCTACTCCACCGAGGCGGTGGTCGACACGATCCTGCGCCGCATGCCGGACTTCGTGAACTACATCTGCCCGCAGTTCTCGCACACGCACGTCAACTTTCAGCGCGTGCCGACCGTGGACACCTCGAACCCGTTCATCGCGCGCTACATACCCACCGCGGACGAGAGCTTCGTGGTGATCCGGTTCGCGAATCCCAAGGGGATCGATTTTCCCTACCTGCTGTCGATGGTGCACGACTCGTTCATGTCGCGGCCGAACATCATCGTGGCTCCCGGCGGCAAGATGGAGCTCGCCATGCAGCTCATCCTGACGCCGATGATCCTCAAGTTGATGGACGTGAAACGGCGCGCGCTCGGCGCGCAGCCGCCGCGGATGATCGCCCGAGGCGCGACTTAGAGGAGCCGAGTTTCGGTACAATATCGGCTCGACCCATGAGCCGAAAGCCTCTCCCCCTCGAGAACGTCAACCCGCACCCGGCGCACGAGCGCCTGCGCGGCATCGCCTTCATGGTGTCGGCGGTCGCCGTATTTTCGGTGATGGACTCGCTCCTCAAGCGGCTGTCCGATCATTATCCGCCGCTGCAGATCTCCTGCCTGCGCAGCCTGTCCTCGTGGCTGCTGCTCCTGCCGCCGATCGCCTGGCGCCGCTCGTGGAGCTCGCTGCGCATCGCGAATCTGCCGCTGCATGTGTTCCGCGGGCTGCTCGGCGTGTCGATGCTCGGCACGTTCGTGTACGCCGTGCATCGCCTCTCGCTGGCGCAGACGTACTCGCTGTTCCTCGCCGCGCCGTTGTTGATGACGGCTCTGTCCGTGCCCGTCCACGGCGAGAAGGTGCCCTTGAAGCGCTGGCTGGTGATCGCGGTCGGGCTTTCCGGCGTGCTCGTCATCCTGCACCCGTGGGGCGGCAGCAACGGCTACTCGCTGCTCGCGGCGCTCGCCGCGGCGGCCGCGACCATCGCTTATTCGTTGAGCGTGCTGACCGTGCGGACCCTCGGCCGCGGCAACTCGAGCATGTCCATGGTGTTCTGGTATCTCGCATTCGTGAGCGTCGGCTCGGGCGCGTTGGCGGTGCCGGATTGGCATCCCATCCCCCTGCCCGACTGGGGCTGGCTGGTCGGCGTCGGCGTGACCGGCGCGCTCGGCCAGATGTGGCTGACCGAGGCGTTCCACCGCGCGCCGCCCTCCGTGGTCGCGCCGTTCGAATACACCTCGATCCTGTGGGCGTTCGCGATCGATTGGATTTTCTGGTCCGCCTCTCCGTCACCGAGCCTGGTGGCAGGCGCGGGCATCGTCATCGTGTGCGGAATCGTGATTATCTTGGACGAGCGGCGGCTGAATCAGCTCGCGCTCGAGGCGGCGAGCCCGCCGCCATAGGCCCCTGCGCGCAGGAACCGCGCTTCACCAGCGAGACCACCGCCGCGCAGGCATCGACCAGCCTGGTGTTCGAGTCGTCGCTTGCGAGCGCACTGGTCTCGGCGAGCAGACGATACGCGGCGGCGGCCGTCAGGGCCGCGTCCTTCGCGAGCAGCAAGGCAACCACCCCGCTCACCTGCGCCGTCGCGATCGAGTCGCCCGACGCGAAGTCATAGTGTCCGCCCGGCAACAGGGTGAGTATCTCCCGGCCCGGCGCGTACAGGGGCGCCGGCAGCGCGGGATCGCGCTGGGCGCCGCCCGCGCTGGCGACCTCGATCACGCCCGGCAGATTCAAAAAACCCGCATCCGCGCCGCTTGCCGCGCCGACGAACAGCACGCCGCGCCGCACGCCCTCGCGGATCAACCCGTTGAGCAGCGGATCCGGCGGACCCGCGAGGCTCAGATTGACCACCTGGACGTGGGCGTCGAAGGCCGCGACCAGCGCCCGCGCGAGGGTGAAGGAGTTGCAATGGGCGGCGTCGGCATTGGCCTCCGCCTGCCAGCATGCCTTGAACAGGAGCAGGCGCGCCCCGGGCGCGACCCCCACGATGCCGGTTCGATTGTTGGCGACGGCCGCGATGACGCCCGCCACCTCGGTACCGTGCCGATCGCGCTGGAACTGCTTCTCGTCGGCGTCGACGAAATTCGCCGCCAGAGCGACGTTGCCGCGCAGGTCCGGGTGCTCGGTATCGGCGCCGGTATCTATGACCGCGATCTTGACCCCATCGCCCCGCGACCAGGGATGCGCGTCGGCGACATTCATCATCCGAAAGCCGCGCTGCAGGCTCACGTAAGGATCGTTGTAGCCTTCGGTGCGCGTCGCGAACGCCTGCAGCGGTTCCGCCAGCTTGATGCGCGGATCCCGCGCAAGAGCCGCCAGCACGGCGGCGCGGTCCGTGCCGGCAGGCACCTCGAGCACCGCGCAATGCATGTGCAGCGGCTCGATCGGCCACGCGCTCACCTCGGTGAGGCCATAGTCGGCTTCCAGCGCGTGCAGGGTCTGCCGGGCGGCGGCGGTCGGGCCGTAGCTCGCGACGCCGTCATAGCCGCGCGGCGTCGAGCCGGCCCGCGCGATGATGCTCGAGGGCTCGTTGTCCACGGCGGCGACGATGAAGTGATCCGGCGAACGGGCCATCTGCGGGCCGAGTGCCCGCGATTCGATCCGCACCGGGGTGTTGCTGCAGGCGCACGCCGCGAGTGCCAGCAGCAGCGGCGCCAGCCGCCTCATGGGCCGCGGCTCGATCCTGATGGCTTGGCGACCGGCATCGGGCCCGGTTGGATGCTCTCGGCGAATCGGACCTTGGAGTGCCCGCGCAGGAGCGCCAGCGAGGCGGCGACCGAGCCGCGCGGATCGGTCTGTGCCAGGGAGTAAACGCCCGCCTCGGTCGGCCCCGCGACGACGCGCAGCTGCGCCTCGTCGAGCATGCCTTGCAGCTCGGCCAGCGTCGCCGTGGGGGCGAATACGGCGCGAATCACCTCGCCCGAGGGGCGTTGCGGGCCGCTGGTGACGGTGTGGTAGTCGGCCCCGCCGTTGACCCGGGTGTGAAATCGATCGGCCGCGAGGAAGCTCAACGCCACGGCCATCAGCGCTACCGAGGCGGCCATCAAACCCTGCCAGGAGAAGCCCCGGATACGGCGCCGCGGCACGGCTGCGCGCTCGCGCGGCGCCGTCTGGATGACGTCCAAGCGCGCGCGCAGCCGGTTGAGCGAGGCTGCCGGCATGTATTCGATCGCGGTGTCGGTCGCCATCGCCGCGTGCAGCTGCCGTTGATCCTCGAGCTCCCGGCGGCAATTCCCACAGTCTGCCAGGTGCGTCTCGACCCGCCGGCGCTCATCCTCGCCGATCGCCTCGTTGACGTACCAGGGAATCAGCGCCGAGATGTCCGCATGCTCGCGCGCGGTACCGCGTGGTGTCATTCGAACCTCGCGGCGAGAATCGCCGACGATCCGCTCAGCGTGGGGAGATACTCGCGCAATTTTTCTCGAGCGTGAAACATGCGCGCTTTCACCGTGCCGACCGGGCAATCGGTGATGGCGGCGATTTCTTCCAGCGAGTGTCCCATGTGATATGCCAGCTCCAGCGTCAAGCGCTGCTCCATCGGCAGCTGCGCGAGCCCATGCCGCAGCCAATCCTGCACCTCGGTCTCGAAGGTCGGGTCCGTGGTCGGCTCCGGACACTCATCGAGGCTGCGGGCGTTGGCATGGTTCTTTTGCCGGCGCAAGGACTTCAACGCCGTTCGATAGGCGATGCCGATGATCCACGTCGACACCTGCGAGGCATGGCGGAAATCCTTCGCGCTCTGCCAGACCACCATGAAGGTGTCGTTGATGATCTCTTCCGCATTCTCGTAGCGCGGCGTGAAACGCGACAGGAAGCGCGCGAGCCGGCGGTGATAGCTCAAATAGAGCTCCTCCAGCGCCGGGCGGCTGCCCGCGGCGACCGATCGCAGGAGCTCGCTGTCGCGCTCCTTGGCGGAGGTCCTGACCACTCCGATCGCCGGCAAGCTGCACCTCGATGGCTGTTCGAATGCCTGTAAGTACCCGGCGCCCCTCAAAGGGTTGCGCCGTTCCGGGGCGGCCCTCAGAACCGCCAGATTGCGGTCGCGAGCACCCGGCCGCGCTCGGCTTCATCATAAAACAACGTCTTGGCGCCGGCTGTGGTGTTGACATAGGACACCACCAGAGAGACGGGCGCCAGGTCGTACCGGGCCCCGACGCTGAAGTAGCCGTAGCCTCCCCCGCCCGCGTCGAAGGAGCCGCCGAAACGGGCATAACCCGCGCCGGCGAACCCGCTCAGCTTCCTGACCAGGGGGTGCTGCAGGTCGATCTCGACCGACTCCGCATTGACCCCCGCGAGACCGTAGCCGCGGAGGTACCGGGGGGTGTCCGGCGAATAGGTCACGCTTGCACCGAGCCAATCGGAGAATGCCACGTCGGCGTCGAGCTCATCGTAGTCATAGGCCGAGCCCGCCTGATTCCAGGGATAGGAATAGTGACTCAAGAGAAAGCGGCCGCGCCAAACGTCGCCGGCGCTCCAAACATAGCCCACGAAGCCGTCGAGCTCCACGTCCTTCGACTCGACCGATGCGATCTGGGTGTTCGAGGCGAAGGCACCCGCGAGAAAGCCCGACGCGGTGAGATAGTGGACGTCGAGCTGCAGTGCGGGGCTCTCGTTGCTGCGCGAGATGCCGCGCACCACATAGTCGCTGGTGAGCGCCAGCGAGCCTCCCCACATATCCGCGGCCGTGGCGCCGCGCGGTGCAATCAACGATAAGGTGAGTGCGGCAATGCCGGCGGGGAGCAGACGCAATGTCACGGCTCCATGCATTTCGTCGCGATCAACCGGACCCCCTTCCTGCCCACGCCTCGGACGACAGATTAACCGTTTCTCTCCATTCGGGGCAGTCCGATGAACCTCGCGGTGGCGCACGGGGTACTTACTCCGGGTCACGATCAACGGGAGCGAGCATGAAGTTGGAGGGCCATCGAGCGTGGCCGGTACTGCTGGCGATGGCGTGCGCCGCGGGATGTGCCGGCAATGGCGAAGGGTTGGATGCGAACGGTCAGCCCATCGGCGCGGGCGGAAGCAGCAGCGGCGGCGGGACCGGCGAGGTGACCGCGGACTTCCAATCCATCCAAGAGAACGTCTTCACCCCGATCTGCTCGAAGTGTCACATCGGCGCAGGCGCTCCGGAGGGCTTGCAGCTCGATGCGGCGCACAGCTACAACCTCCTGGTCGGCGTGCCGAGCAACGAGCAACCCAGCCTCGAGCGCGTGAAGCCCGGAGATCCGGACGACAGTTACATGGTGCACAAGATCGAGGGCCTTCCGGGCATCAGCGGCGGCCAGATGCCGCTCGGCGAAACACCGCTGCCCCAGGCCACGATCGACGCCATCCGCCAATGGATCACCAACGGCGCGCCGAATGCGCCGGCGGGCGTGTCGGCGGTGCAGAGCTTCGCGGTTCAAGGCTCGGCGCCCGTCGCGGGCGCGCTTGTGACCGCGCCGCTCACGCGGGTGATCGTCACTTTCACGGAGGACCTCGATGCGTCGCTGGTCAATGGGACCACGGTGATGCTGGAACGCGTGGAGGCCGCCGCGGATGACGCGCTTGCTTCGGCGCGCGGCGCGGACAGCGACCTCCCGGCGCAGCTGCCTGCCGCCGCCGCGGTCCCGGCCGGCATCCGCGTGGCGGGCGAGAACGCCTCCGTGCTCATCATCACTCCACGGGCGCCGCTCGAGCCCGGTCTCTATCGGGTAACCCTGCGCGGCACGGGCGGCGCGCCGCTCGCGAGCCTGCGGTCGCGGACGCTCGGCGCGGACCTGACCTTCCGCTTCACGGTGGAGAATGCCCGATGAGAGCCCTGCGACACTTGCTGCGCGCCGGCGCGGTGCTGACCTGCCTGTTCGCCGGCGTTGCGCATGCCGAGCCCTATCTCGCGGTGCAACTCGGTCTCAAGTGCGGCCAGTGCCACGTGAATCCGACCGGCGGCGGCTTGCGTACCGCGTTCGGCGACACGTTCGCGCAGACGGTGATGCCGATGCAGCACATCGACACGGCGCTCGACAACTGGACCGGGCAGCTGGGCCCGTACTTCCGCGCCGGCGGCGATCTGCGCTTCGATGCGCAGGCGACCCAGACTCCGCATGCGAGCTCGCTGCAGGAGTTCTCGCTCGAGCAAACGCGCATTTACCTCGAAGCCGACGTGATCCCCAATCGATTGCTCGCGTACGTCGACGAGCAGGTCGCTCCCGGCGGCGCACTCAATCGCGAGGCGTATCTCCTTTACTGGTCGGCGGGCCACGACTGGTATCTCAAGGCCGGCCAGATGTACCTGCCCTTCGGGCTGCGCCTGCAGGATCAGACCGCGTTCATTCTCACCGCCACCGGCATCAACATGACCAACCCGGACCAGGGCGTCGAGCTCGGGTGGGAGCACGGACACTGGGACGCGCAATTCGACGTGAGCAACGGCACGGCCGGCGGCGCGGTAACCGGCGACGGCAAGCAATACGGCACGCAGCTCTCCTACGTCGAATCCCGCTGGCGCGTCGGGGCCGCCGCCAATCGCAACGACCAATCGGGCGGCGCCAAGAGCGCGCTCGGAGTGTTCGCGGGTTTGCGCACCGGACCGATCGAGTGGCTGGGACAGGCCGAGATCGTCAACGATCAAAGCATCGCATTGGGGTACGGCAAGCAGCTTGCCACTTTGCTC
>DATAUO010000059.1:0-34435 GCA_036268215.1 Steroidobacteraceae bacterium | reverse complement strand
AACTCCACGACGGTCGACAAGTTCCAGAACGGCTGCATCTTCTACGACGTCACGCAGGGCGACAACCAAAGCGTGTGCAAGAAGCTCCAGGGCACCGCGTATGACTGCCTGATCGCGAAGGGCGACAAATACGGCGTGCTGTCGACCTCGAGCTCGACGCTGGCTCCCGCGTATCTCACCCACCTGGGTTGGGACTTCCCGAGCGGCATCGGGTCGGTCAATGCGTACAACCTCGTGATGGGGTGGCCGGAATGACGAGTCAACGCGGCTGCAGGTGAGCGTCGAGGAACCGGGCGGTTGCGTGATACGCGCGCAGCCACGATTCGTGACGCAGGAACCCGTGGATCTCGTCGGGGAAGATGAGCTCCGAATATTCGACTCCGTGAGCGCGCAGACCCTCGGCGAGGCGCACGGACTCGGAGAAATCGACGTTGTGGTCGTCGTCGCCTTGAATGATGAGCACCGGTGAGCGCCAGGTGTCGAGCGAGGCAATCGGCGACGCCGCAATGGCCGTGGCGATCGCGGAGGGCGTGGCGTCGGCCTGGTAGAACGCGTGGAAATCACGCTGCGCCAAGATCCAGTGGTACCAGTCGTGCACGCCGTGCAGGTCGACGCCCACCTTGAAGATGTCGGAGTTGCGCGCGAGGCCGAGCGCCGTCAGATACCCGCCATAGCTGCCGCCCCACAGGCCGATGCGATTGCCGTCGACGTCCGGGCGCGATCGGAGATATTCGGCCGCCGCAAGCACGTCGTTGTACTCGGCGGCGCCGCGGGCTCCGGTCCCCTCCGCCTCGCGAAAGTTCAAGCCGTAGCCGATGCCGGCGCGGTAGTTGAGCGACAGCACCACGTATCCGGTGCTCGCCAGATACTGGTTCATTCCATAGGCGTTGCTGTAATAGTCCATGTAATGCCAGCCGAGCAGCATCTGGCGCACCGGGCCCCCGTGCATGAATACGAGCGCCGGGTGGCGCCGATCCGGATGCGGCGGCAGGAACAGTATCCCGTGCGCCGCGATGCCGGCCCGCTCGGGCAACCGCACCGACTGGGGCTCCGGGAGCGACGCCGCGGGGAAATCCGCGGGGATTCCCTGTGCGAAGAACTCCGCCGGCTTCGAGCCGGGCTTTACCACGGCGGCATGAGAGGGAACCTTCGCGTCGGCGCGGATGAAAGCCACCGTGATGCCGTCGGACATGAGCGCCGGCTGCGTCTCGATGCCCGTGCCCCGGGTGATCTCCTGAAGCTTTGCGGTGATCGGATCGAGCCGCGTCAGATGCCGCCGATCGGTATCGCCGGCGTTCGACGAGTAGACGATGCTGCGGCCGTCCTTGGAGGCGGAGGCGAACTCGATCTCGAATTCGCCCGGAGTCAGCAGGCGCGCCGGGCCGCCCTCGGCGGAAACGGAGTAGAGATGCAGCCAGCCGTCGTTCTCGGCGGGGAACACCAGCGTGCCGCCGGACCACATCAGCTGCACGTCGGAGCTCAGGGCATGGAACACGCTGCCCGCTCCCTGCGGCGCCCGATAGACCTCGCGCGACTGGCCGTCGGCCACGGAGGCGACGCGGATCGACCAGGGCGGCCCGGCTCGATGAGGCACGATCTCGACCTCGTCGGGCATCGAGGGCAGGCGCAGGTAGGCAATGCGGCGCCCGTCCGCGGACCAGCGCGGCTCCATGTCCATGGAAATGCCGGGATCCACCCACCGAATGGATTTGTCGGCGAACCGGTAGATGCCGATGAAGCTGTGATCGCCGCGATCGCTCACGAACGCCAGGGCGTCGCCCGCCGGCGAGAAGCTCATGTCGGTGACGGCGCCGCGGATCTTGAACAGCGCCTCGGCCTTGGCGTCCTTTTCCATGCCGACGCGATAGACTGCGCCCGCGCGCAGGAACACGATCAGCTTGCCATCGGGGGCGGCCTTCGGGGCGTGGCCCTCGCCGACCCGCTCGGGGGCGCCGCCGTCGAGATCGACCCGCCAGATTTCCTGCGTCACTCCCGGCTGCAGCTCCGCCGGATTCGGGGCCGGCTTGTTCGGATATTCCACGTCGCCGCCGCGGACATACAGCAGCTGCCGAGACCGGGGCACGAAGGTGACATCGCTGAGCTCCAGGCCATCGTCGGCCGTGTAGCGCGTCACGGCGGCGCTCTTGAATGCGCCTCCTGGGTCGGAACGCGCGGCCCAGATGTTGCGCTCCCCGGCGCGGTTGCTGGCCCACGCGAAGACCGGCGCGTCGGGTGACGCGGCGAGCGAGGAGGCGAACGGCGCGCCGAGCACCTGATCGATGCTGAAGTGCTGGGCGTTTGCCAGCGATGCGGCGACCATGAGAGCCGCGCCGGCGAGGCGCGCTCGGATCGGGCGCGATGGAAAGACGGTGAAGGTGGGCACATGAGTCTCCGGACGCTCGACGGGGCTCGAAGTTCGTCGCGGGCGAGTGTAGCGCCATCCATATCTCGGGCCATGGCGGACTACCGGATGCTTGCTGCCGGGCCGTGGCGCGCGGCGACAATCGTATGCAATAATAAATATCATATTCAAATAGTTATGGTACATTTCTCGACACGTTCGATGAGAGGCTGAAGACGTCTTTGACGATCCGGGATTTCGTTCTTTTGTCCGGCATCGCTCTGCTCGCGACGATCGTGAGCGTGCTCGTGTGCTCGGCACTCCGTGTCCCGCGGCTGCCTCTCGCGTTGATCGCGGAATCCGTCTTTTGCGTCTGTTTCCTCCTGGGCTACCGGCGCATGGCACGCACTCGCGGCTGGCGGACGCTCGCCGATCGCTTCGCGCCGGTGAGCGGAACCGCGATTCTCGCGGCCGTGGTTTGCGCTGCGTACATCGTCGGTATGCACTACCTGTTGTTCAGATTGCTGGCCCCGCTCGGAATTCCGCGGGCTTCGGCCTCGACCGGATTCAGCTCGAGCGCGCGGGACCAGCTTCTCGCGGTGGTGCCGGTCGCGGTGCTGCTGGCGCCCTTCGTGGAAGAGCTGATCTTCCGGGGAATGCTGATCGATTGGCTGAGGCAATGGGTGTCGAAGTGGGCCGCAGCGGCGCTCTCCAGCCTGTTGTTCGCCCTCGCCCACGCCAACTATTTTCACGGCGGCGTGCTCGCGGTCGTGCGATTCACCGACACTCTGCTGCTCGGAATCGGCGCGTCGATATTCGCGATTCGATGCGGGTCGCTGCGGCCGAGCTTCATCGTCCACGCGGCCTACAATCTGCTGGTGGCCGCACTCATCCTGCAAGGCTGATCGCGGCGTGTAAACTATGTCGACACGAAATGGGGAGCCTTTCATGATCCGACGGGTATTGCCGGCTGCGGTGGCCTTCGTTCTCACGGCGACGATGCCGGCGCTGTCGGCGCCCGCGACCGGGGATGCCGACGCGAAGCCGGACGATCCGGTGAGCGTATTGGCCGGGCGGCTGAGCCTCGAGAAATACAAGGCAACCATCAAGAGCCTGACCAAGTTCGGCGACCGGCGCCAGGGGACGGACCGCAATCGCGCCGCCGTCGACTGGATCGAGGCGCAGCTCAAGAGCTACGGCTGCCCGGGTATCGCGCGCATCAAATACGACTACTCGCCCGACGGGCCGCGCCGCCCGTCAGGCCCTCGCGTCGCCAAGGACGCGCCCGTGGGCGGCGGCCGCTACCGCGGGGTCGTCACGCCGACGGGCGTCAACACCGACCCGCTGTTGCAGCCCGACGAGAAGCTGCGGGCGCTGAATTCCCAGCCGACCAAGGCCGGCGAGCGCGAGGAGGTCTACTGCACCAAGGTGGGCTCGACGCACCCGGAGGAGATGTACATCGTCGGCGCGCACATGGACGGCCACGGGTGGGGCGAGGCGGCCAACGATGACGGGTCCGGGACCGCGCTCGTGATGGAGCTTGCGCGAGTCTTCTCATCGCCCGACGTGAAGACCGAGCGATCGATCCGCTTTGCGCTGTGGAACAACGAGGAGACCGGGCTCGACGGGGCGTACGCCTATGTGGAGCAGCGCGCTTCGCTGCAGGGCAAGGAGGATCCTCCGGGATCCGGGAAGTATCCGGAGCCCCGCTGGCTCGGCATGATCCAACACGACATGATGCTCTTCGATCACGGCATGCCGCGTCCCGACGGCACGATGTCCAAGCAGCAGCGGCCGGAAGCGGACGTGAACGTCGAATTCCAGGCGCGCTCCAAGGAAGCCGACGGCGCGCAAAAGCTGGCCTGGGCGCTGTACGCCGCGAACGAGGCCTATGCCGCCAATTATCCGGCCGCCGTCGGGCCGCACATGACCAATACGGACAGCACTCCGTTCATGGATCTCGTGCCGGCCGTCAGCGTGCGCGAGAACGAGCGGGGTCGTGAGATCGGCGCCGGATGGGACCCGCAATGGCATCAGCCCACCGACGTCTTCGCGACCTATTCCGAAGACGACTTTCGACTCGGCTTGAACGCGGCGCAGACGACGCTTGGCGCGATCGGAAGACTGACGGGTGCGACCGTGACGAGATGAGAACGCTCGGCTGGTACACTTGCCCCGGTGGGAACACAAATCCATGGGGGGATGCATACATGATCAGCAAATCGACCATCTTCGGCGGTCTCATGTTCCTGACGGGGACCATCGCCTTGGCGCAGGATGCAATCCAATATCACCTCAAGCACCTCACGGTGCTCGCCGAGGACGACAAGGTCCGGGTGCTGCGCTACGCGCCGCACGCGGGCGACAAGACCCCGATGCATTCCCATCCCGAGAGCGTGGTCTACGTGGTGAAGGGCGGCAAGGTCAGGTACACCTTTCCCGACGGCACCACCAAGGAAGGCGAGCTCAAGACCGGCGCGGCCATGATCCGTCCGCCCGTGACGCACGCGGACGAGGCCCTCACCGACGTGGAATCGATCCTGATCGAGCTCAAGAAGTAGCGGGAAGGCGCGGGGCACATGGCGACACGCACGATATCAGCCGCCGCGAAGCGCGCCGGCTAGAGGGGGAAGCCGATGCTTGTACGCGCGGGAGTTGCACAGCTGGGCGCCGTTCCCTTCGACGTTGCCGCCACCATCGACAAGACCGAAACCTGGATTGCGAAGGCGGGAGCGGCCGGCTGCCGGATCGTGGTGTTTCCCGAAGCGCTCGTCTCCGGCTACCCGAAAGGACTGGACTTCGACATCTCGGTCGGGCGCAGGACCGAGCGCGGGCGCGCGGAATTCGCACGCTATTTCCAGGGCTCCATCGCGGTGCCCGGCCCGGAGACCGAACGGCTGGGCAAGGCCGCGCGCGCGGCGGGTTGCCACGCCGTGATCGGAGTGATGGAGCGGGAGCTCGGCACCCTCTACTGCACGGCACTCATCTTCGGTCCCGACGGTGCGCTGCTGGGAAAGCATCGCAAGCTCATGCCGACAGCCGGCGAGCGCTTTGCGTGGGGGTTCGGCGACGGCTCGACGCTGCCCGTGTTCGCGACGCCGGTCGGCAACATCGGTGCGGTGATCTGCTGGGAGAATTACATGCCCATGCTGCGCATGGCGATGTATGCCAAGGGGATCTCGCTTTACTGCGCGCCGACGGCGGATGACCGCGAGACCTGGCTGCCGACCATGCGGCACATCGCGCTCGAAGGGCGCTGCTTCGTGCTCACCGCGTGCCAGGTCATGAGGCTGCGGGACTATCCCGCCGACTATCGCTGCTCGATGGCGACGGATCCGGAGGCGCCGATCATGCGCGGGGGCTCGGCGATCGTCGGTCCGCTCGGCGAAGTGCTGGCCGGCCCCCTATTCGACGAGGAGGGGCTGCTGATTGCGGAGCTCGACCTTGAGGCGCTTCCCCGGGCGAAGTTCGACTTCGACGTGGCGGGACACTACGCGCGGCCGGACGTCTTCTCGCTCACCGTCAACGAGGCTCCGCAGCGCGCGGTCATCCCGACGTCCTCGGAGAAGACCTGAGGGAACCGCGCGTAACGTCGGCGGGCTGAGCACCGCCCGCACGCGCTCGCGCGGTGCCTGCCGCCGTAACGTCGGCGACCGGCCACCGCACGCGCTTGCGCGATGCCTGCCGCCGTCAGTGTGCCGTGGCGGCCCGCCTCTGAAAGTGACGCACGATCTCGGCATGCGCGAGCGCCTTGGTCTCGCTGGGCGAGCGCCGGCGACACGTTGCCGCCCTTGCAGCCGAACTCGTTGGCCATGAAGGTTTCGGCGAATGCCGCTGCGGGGTCCTTCACCGCCGGCAAATCGGGGCTGCCGAGCTCAAAGGTCGCCGTGCCGCGCGGCCCGGTTCCGTCGCTCCGGCTCGCGGCGCCTGCCGTCGAAGCTGCGGGACCCGCTGCGGTCGCGGCGCCGGCGCCCCAAGCGATGCTTGCCTGCAGCAGGGTCAACCCCGGCAGTCGGCCGGATCGAGTCAGATGGAATCGCGACGTGAGATTGAAGGTCATGGTTCCTCCAGGACGCGGGCGGCCGCGATGCTCAGTCGAGATCGACCGCAGAGCGTTTGAGGTCGGCGAGCGTGCAGTGGTGCAGGGCGCCCTCGTGCGTCGCGCGGAGCACGACCCGGGGTGCGCGGCCCGCCTTCAGCGCTTCCTGCCAGCGCGGTGCGCACAGGCACCAGCGGTCGCCGGGCGTGAGCCCGGGGAATCCGATCTCCGGCACGGCCGTCGACAGATCATTGCCGCGCGACCGCGAGAATTCCAGGAACGCGTCCGTCATGACCACGCAGACGGTGTGGCTGCCGAGATCCTCTCGGCTGGTGTCGCAACAGCCGTCGCGAAAGAATCCCGTCATCGGCCGGATCGAGCAGATTTCCAGGCGCTCGCCCAGCACGTTCCGAGGCCCGCCGCGGCCGCCGCCGCCGTTTTCCGAATCCTCGCGAAGCATCAGGCGCCGCTCTCTGCTCATGATCGACCCGCCCTCCGGCGACCGCCGATCCGCCGCGCGGATCCGCTCATTCCGCCGTGCATTGAATGAACACCGTGGACTCGAGTCCTGGGGCCGGAGCCGAGCCGGTAACTTACAACATTACGCAGAGGCTGCGCCAGCAGAGCACGACGGGCGTCCGGGGGTTCATCGGGGCCCGTGTGTTTCGAGGAGCGTCATGCCGTCGCCCTTTTTCGTCGTTTCGTCCGCCGGAAAGCCGGTTCCGTCGGATTCGTGCGGACGGCAGCCTGCTTCGCTAGTATCGCTGACACGACAACGAGGTTCTCGAGGAATGAGCATCGGCGCGCGTGGGATGTCCGGGAGCGGCTCGCTCTACTGGCGGGCGCGGCTGCGCGGCATGTTCGGCGGCCTCGCTTATGCCGTGGCGCTCGCGCTCGCGCTGGTGGCGTCATGGGCGATCCAATCGGAGGCGAACAACCTGCCTCGCTACGGCGCCGCCGAGGCCCTGCGGCACATCTCGCACACGGCCTTTCAATATGCGGTCGCGATGCTGCCGCCGTTGCCGCTGTTGACGCTCACCTTGAACCTCGCTCCGCGCGCGCCGCTCAAGCGGGCGGCGTGGCTGGTCCTGCCGGTGTTCGCCATGGCGATGTGGAGCTCGATCTATATGTTGGGGCCCGATGACCCGGTTTGGCGGGGATATTTCGCTGAGCGGCTTTTGACCGCGGTGCTGCTGGCGGCGGTCTGCTGGTATCAGAGCGCCATGCGGGGCGCGACCGACACCCTGATGGGGACGCAGATCGAGGGTGCCACGCTCGGCGCAGAGCTCGAGCGGGCCCGGCTGCAGATGCTGCGCTCGCAGATCGAGCCGCATTTTCTCTTCAACACGCTCGCCAACGTCCGCACGCTCGCGCGCATCGATCGCAGCTCGGCGGTGGAGATGCTCGACAATCTCATGCGCTATCTCGCCGCTGCGCTGCCGAAGCTGCGGGAAGGCGAATCGAGCCTCGATGACGAGATGCGGCTGGTGGACGCGTACCTGCGCATCTTCCGCGTCCGCATGGGCACACGGCTCTCCTATGAGGTGAGCACGGCGCCCGGACTGGACGATCAACGCATCCCGGCCATGATGCTCCTGACGCTGGTCGAGAATGCCTTGAAGCACGGCATCAATCCCGCCGTCGAAGGCGGGTTCATTCGCGTGAGCGCGGCACGCTCGGGATCATCGCTCGTGCTCGAGGTCGCGGATTCCGGGCAGGGCATGACCGATCAGCCGAAGGAGGGCACGGGCAGCGGCCTTGCCAACGTTCGCTTGCGCCTGCTGATGCAGTACGGGGACTCGGCGACCCTGACGGTGGCCCACGCGGTGCCGCGCGGCCTGGTGGCGGCCATTTCGCTGCCGTTGAGGCCGACGGCGTGAGCGCAGCCGCAGAGATCGACGGCAAGGCGTGCGAAACGCGCCCGGGATTCATGCGCGCCGTCGCCGCCGCGCTGACGTGGCGTGCGTTGCTGACGGCTCTCGGCCTCGGGCTTGCCTTGAATCTGCTGCGCCTGGCGCAGTATTGGCGGGTCGCGCCGCCGAACATGCCATGGTCCGGGCTCGTCATCACCAATCTCGGGGCTTTGTCGGTGCTGATCGCGGCGCTCACCGCCGATGAGGCGATTCGCCGCGGCGCGCGGCTCTACCCGACCTTCTTTGCGTGTCTCATGTCGGCCGCCGTCGTGGCGACGGCCGGCCAGTGGTACATCCGCCGTTGGCTGCACCTCTACACCGTGATGACGCGACCGGGAATTCCGCTGCTGCTGCAGCTCACGCAGAACATCATGGTGGCATTCGACGTCATCATCTACGGCGGATTCGCGATGCTCGCCTATCTCAATAACCGCAGCGCGCAGCGAATCCTGGACGGGGTGCGCGGCGCGGAGCTGCGGCGCGTGCGCCTCGAGCGCCAGCTCACCGAGTCGCGCCTCGCGACGGCGCGCGCGCAGCTCGATCCCGACCGTCTGCTCTTCGATCTCGCGCAGGTGCGGGACCTGTATGCGCGAGGCGGCACAGAGGCGGATTCGGCGCTCGACGCGCTGATCACGAATCTCCGGATCTCCGTGTCGGAGGCCGCGGCGGCCCTGCGGCTGCGCGAGCCGCCCCCGTGAGCCGCCCGACGGCCATCATCGCCGAGGATGAGCCGCTGTTGCGCGCCGAGATACGCGAGACTCTGCGCACGCTCTGGCCGGAGCTCGTCATCGGCGCAGAGGCCGCGGACGGCCTGGAGGCCATCCAGGCGGTCGAGCGGCTATCTCCCGACATCGTGTTCCTCGACATCCAGATGCCGGGCGCGACGGGTCTCGACGTGGCGGCGTATGTGAGCGGCAAGGCCCATGTCGTCTTCATCAGCGCCTTCGATCAGCACGCGCTCGCCGCTTTCGAGCGCGGCGCGTTCGACTACATATTGAAGCCGCTCTCGATGGCCCGCCTCGAGCTCACGGTGAACCGGCTGCGGGAGCGGCTGCGCCTGCCGCCCGCGGAGCTTCAAGACCTGCTTGCGCTGTTGCGCGAGGCCGGCGCAGGCGAGCACAAGTACGTCAAATGGCTGTCGGTGCCGCAGGGCACGGATCTGCGCATCGTCACGGTGGCGGAGGTGTGCTACCTGCGCTCCGATCAAAAGTACACCGCGCTCGCAACGCGCTCCGCGACCTACCTGCTCAATTCCTCGCTCAAGGAAATGAGGGAAAAACTCGACCCGGCGATGTTCTGGCAGATCCACCGCGGCATCATCGTCAACGTCGGCGCCATCGATACGATCTACCGCACCTTTCGCGGCACGCTCGAGGTCAAGCTGAAGGAGCGGACCGAGGTCTTGCCGGTCAGCACCGCGCACGCGCACCTGTTCAGGCCGGCCTGATCGGCTGGTAAGCTCGAAGCACCGTCCCGACCCCGGAATCCCGCATCGTGCCCGAGCTGCCGGATATCAACGCCTACCTGCACGCGCTCGAGCCGCGCATCGTCGGGCAAACGCTCGAGCGGGTGCGCATCGGCACGCCCTTCGTGCTGCGAACGGCGCAACCGCCCATCGCACGGGTCGAGGGACAGGTGGTGCGCGAGCTGCGCAGAGTCGGAAAGCGGGTGGTGATCGGGCTCGCCAACGGCTCGTGGTTGGTGATTCACCTCATGATCGCCGGCCGCCTGCACTGGCGGACGCCGAACGCGAAGCTGTCAGGGCGCAACAATCTTGCCGCATTCGATTTCGCCGGCGGCAGCCTGGTGTTGACGGAGGCGGGCACGAAGCGGCGCGCGTCGATTCACCTGGTGGAGGGCGAGGCGGCGCTGCGGGCCATGGATCCCGGCGGCATCGACGTGCTGACGAGCAGCGCGGAGGCCTTCCGCGCGGCGATGACCGCCGAGAATCGGACGCTCAAGCGCGCCCTCACCGATCCGCGCGTCCTCTCGGGCATCGGCAACGCCTACTCCGACGAGATACTGCACGCCGCGCGGCTTTCGCCGCTGGCGCTCACGCAGAAGCTCGGCGCGCAGGAGTTGCTGCGCTTGTATACTGCCGCACGCGAGGTGCTGGAGATGTGGATGCGGCGGCTCGCCGCGGAGGCCGACAAGGGCTTTCCCGAGAAGGTGACCGCATTTCGTCCCGACATGGCGGTCCATGGGCGCTACGGCAAGCCCTGTCCCCGCTGCGGGGAGCCCATACAGCGCATTCGTTACGCGGACAACGAGACCGACTATTGCGTGCGCTGCCAGACCGGCGGCAGGTTGCTGGCCGATCGCGGTCTTTCGCGGCTGCTCGGCGCCGATTGGCCGCGAACCCTGGACGAGCTGGAGCTGCTCAAGAAATGACGATGAACCGGCAAATCGAGACGAGCGGCGGGCTGCGGCACACCCTGCGCCAGCGGCACATGACCATGATCGCGTTCGGCGGCGTGATCGGCGCGGGGCTGTTCGTGGGCAGCGGGGTCGTGATCCGGCAGGCCGGACCCGCCGCGGTATTGTCGTTCGTGATCACCGGCGCGCTGGTGGTGATCGTGATGCGCATGCTGGCCGAGATGGCGGTCGCGAGGCCCACGGTGGGTTCCTTCTACGAGTACGCCCGCTCGGCGTGGGAGGATCGGCCGTTGACGGGCGCGTTGGCCGCGTTCCTCACCGGCTGGATGTATTGGTACTTCTGGGTGATCGTCGTCGCACTGGAGGCGGTGGCGGGCGCCGATCTCATCCGCTTCTGGCTGCCGGGCGTGCCCGCCTGGCTGGCGAGCCTCGCCATCATGGTGTGCCTCACCTTCTCCAATCTCCTCTCCGTCCGATCCTACGGGGAATTCGAGTTCTGGTTCGCCTCCATCAAGGTCGCGGCCATCGTGATCTTTCTCGTCGTCGCCGCCGTTGCCGTGGCCGGACTGTGGCCCGGCGTCCCGGCGAGGCTCGGCAATCTCACGGCGCACGGGGGATTCGCTCCCAACGGACTGCTGCCGATCTTCACCGGGGCGGTCGCGGCGACCGGCTTCTACTTCGGTGCGGAGATCGTGACCATCGCCGCGGCCGAGGCGGCCGAGCCGGCGAAGGCGGTGGCCAAGGCGACCAACTCGGTGATCACCCGCGTGTTGCTGTTCTACGTAGGCTCCGTGCTGCTCGTGGTCTGCCTGGTGCCATGGAACTCGGCCGCCATCGCCAGACCCTACGTCAGCGCTCTCGAGGCGCTGCACATCCCGGGCGCGGCGCACGTCATGAACGCGGTGGTGCTCACCGCAGTGCTGTCGGCGCTCAACTCCGGCTTGTATGCCTCCTCGCGCATGCTGTTCGCGCTGACCCGTCACGGCGACGCACCGCGCTCGCTCGCCAAGCTCAGCGCCAACGGCGTGCCGAAGCGGGCCATCCTGCTCGGGACGCTGTTCGGCTACGGCGCGGTGGTGACGTCCTATGTGGCGCCCGACACCGTCTTTGCCTTCCTGGTCAACTCCTACGGGACGGTGGCCGTCTTCGTGTACGTCTCGATCGCGATATCGCAGCTGCGGCTGCGCACCCGGCTCGAGCGGCAGGATCCGGGCAAGCTGACCGTCAAGGTCTGGGCGTTTCCCTACCTAACCTACGCGGCGATCGCCGGAATGCTGGCCATCGTGCTCGCCATGGCGCTCATCCCGGCGCAGCGCACGCCGCTGCTCTTCGGGCTGATCAGTCTGGGAGCGCTGCTCGCGGGGTTTGCGTTGCGGGTGGCGTTCGGGCCGGCGCTCGAGCCGGGGCAGTCGGGCGGCCCGGGGCGGCGCCGTGAACCCGGCGCGGAGGATCGTTAGTACGGGCGGTCGCCGATCACCGTCGCGCGATGCATGATGCGCCGCTCGGGCAGATAATCGGCGACGGCGTAGTGGTGGGTGATGCGATTGTCCCAGAACGCCAGATCATCGACGCTCCAGCGCCACCGCAACGTGAACTCGGGCCGCGCGCAGTGCGCGAACAGGAAGGCGAGCACCGCATCGCTCTCGTTGGCGTTGAGCTCGTGGATATGCGTGGTGAACCCCTGGTTCACGAACAGACTCTTGCGTCCCGAGACGGGGTGCGTGCGCACGACCGGATGGGTGACCGGCGGATGCTTCGCCACGGCGCGCTCGTAGCGCTCCTTGAAGGCAGGGTCCGCCCCCCAGCGGCCGACGGGAAACGACTTCACCACCGAGTGCTCGGCCGTCAGACCCTCCAGCATGCGTTTGACGGGCGCGGAGAGCGCTTCGTAGGCCGCGAGGTTCGAGGACCACAGCGTGTCGCCGCCGACGCTCGGGAGCTGCTTTGCGGACAAGATCCCCGCGAGCGGCGGCGTCGTGCTGAATGTGACATCCGTATGCCAATTGTCGTTGTCCGGCAGGAAGTCGCCGTGCGTGTCGAGCACGAGTATCTCGGGCAACTCCGGCAGCACCGGGTAGATGGGGTGGATGTGCAGGCTGCCGAAGCGCGCGGCGAACCGCACCTGCGCCTGCGGCGTCAGGGGCTGGTTTCTGAAGAACAGTATCTGGTGCTCGACCAAGAGCTCGTTGAGCCGGTCGACCGACTCCTGCGGCAGGTCCTCGGCGAGGTTGATGTCCTCGACGAGGACGCCCAGGGCGGCGGTGAGTCGCGTTGTCTTCATGGCGATGGCCCGACCTCCGCTAGGCCGCGTGACGGGGCTTCAAGGTTTCCTCCGCTTCCATCGCCAGGCGCCAACGTTTGATCAGCGCGGCGATCCGCAGCAGCGGCCCGCACACGCTGACCGCCAGAAAGGGCAGATACACGAGGAGGTTGGCGGGTCCCTTGCCGAAGGCTCGGCTCGCGAGCTCGGACAGGAAGACGAAGGCGATGTACTCCACGCCGACCGTGCGGATGATCCGCCACCAACGGGCGCTCAACATGGACCGCAGACTGCCGCTCAAGGAGAGGAGCGCGAGCAGGTAGACCCACACGAGCCCCACGGCGAAGAACATCAGCGGCTCGAAGGCATGCGGTTCGCGTGACGCCACCAGGTACCAGGCCACCAAGGCGACGTGGTTGAGGTGCGCGGCGGCGAAAGACAGCCCGAAATCCCGTCCGCGCTGGGCAAGGCGCTCGAACCGGCTGCCGAAGAGCGTCGTCAGCGCACTGCCGGTGGTTGCGAGGGTGAACCAGAGGAGGGACCAGCGCGCCGTGGCGCGCAGAGCCGTGGAGAGCTTGTCGCCGGGAGGCCCGAGGTAGTAGACGCAAAGGACGATGACCAGCCCCCCGCCGAGGGCGGCCAGCATCCACCGCGTCGTCGTCATCCGATGCGTTGAGTGTCGCATTCGGCCCTTCGAGAGGCCCCCTTATCGATGTGGTTTGCACTATACCCGATGTCGGGGGGCGGCAAAAATCGGGTCGCCCCGATGTAGGCCGGGCGGCAGGATTGGCGTCGGCGCATTGCCATAAGTCCCGGCGGCGCGCGATTTATGTCGAATGACGTGATGGGGCGCACGGTTTTTTCGTAGGATCGGCCCGACCATTATGACCGCCGGATGAAACCAAAAGCCCCGATTCCAACCACCTCGCTCGGCTTCGGCATCATGGGTAAGCCGAAGGAGTCGCTCCGCACCGGAAGCGCGGAGGAGCCTGCACGCAAGGTCAAGGTCCTGGTGGTCGACAACGACTCCGCGCTGCGCCGGTCGGTGGGCCACCGGTTGAGCCCATCGATCTATGCCGTCGAGGCGGCGGGCGGGGCTCATGCCGCGCTCGATGCCTGCGTGCGCTCGCGGCCCAACCTCGTCATCACCGAGCTGCGGCTGAATGACATGGACGGCATCACCTTCCTGAAGGAGCTCAAGAGCCGCTGGCCCCAGCTCGTCGTCATCATCGTCACGGCGCACGGGAGCATCGCGCAGGCCGTGCAGGCGACTCAGCACGGCGCCTTCAGCTACCTGGTCGAGCCCGTCGAGAAGGAGGAGCTGCTGGGGCATGTCCAGCGAGGGACGGCGATATCGACGTTCGCGCTCACCGACGAGAATTGGCGTGCGCATTTCGCGTCGCGCAACCAGCTCATGGAGGAGCGGCTCGGGCTCGCCAATCGCGCGGCCGAGAGCGACGAGCCGGTGCTGCTGACCGGCGAGAACGGGACGGGCAAGGAGCTGCTCGCGCGCGCCATTCACGCAGCGAGCACGCGGCGCGACGAGCCGTTCGCGGCCCTGAGCTGCCGGAACGCCTCCGAGGAGGACCTGCGCGTGGCTTCGCCGGCGCCGGTCGACGGCGCCGAGGCCGGTGCGCCGGGCGCCGGCGCCTTCGCGCGCGCGCGCGGGGGCACGCTGCTGTTGGATGAGATCGGCGAGCTGCCCATGAATCTCCAAGCGGCGCTCGCGAAGATGCTCGAGCCCGATCCGACGATCCATGCCTCGAGCGCGGCACGGGTCGGCGTGCGGCTGATATGCACGACGTCGGTCGACCTCAGATCGTTGACGGAAAGCGGGCAGTTCTCGAGCCAGCTCTACTACCAGATCAACATCATGGCGATCGAGATCCCGCCGCTCGGAAGGCGGCGCGAGGACATCCCGCTGCTGGTCTCCCACTTTCTCGAGCAGGCGACCGAGGCAGGCGGCCAGAGGAAGATCTATTCGGCCAAGGCGATCGAGCTGCTCGCGACCCACGACTGGCCGGGCAATGTCCGTCAGCTCTTCGAGCTGGTCAAGGAGAACGTCGCCATGTCGCATGGCCGTGTCATGACCAAGGAATTCGTCGAGCAATTCCTGGACGGCGGCAGCGCGCGGATTCCGAGCTACGAGGAGGCGCGCGACTCGTTCTCACGCGATTATCTGGTCAAGAACATGCAGCAGACCGCGGGCAATGTGACGCAGGCGGCGCGCCTCGCCAAGCGCAATCGCACCGATTTTTACAATCTGCTCGCGCGCTATCGCCTGTATCCCGAGGATTTCAAGGGCGATCGGACCGGCAGGAAGCCCCCGGATCAGTCATCGGCCCGCGACGCGAGCCAGGTCGGGCCTGCGGGAGGCGGCCCGACGGAATCGGACGATTAGCGCGTGCTCAGGGCAGGGCGATGCCGTGCGTGCCGTCCTGCGAGACCGGCACCGAGCCGTCGATCGTGTAATAGTCGGCGGCTTCCGCGGCGAAGATGTGCGCCGCGATCTTGAGCCCCTGCGGCTCGTCGAGCGAGCCCGCGGCGATGGAGACGCGCTCGCCGCCCTCCTGCTCGAAGAACAGGCTCGACCCGCACTCGGTGCAGAATCCCCGCCGGTATCCCGCGACCGGCCGGTACCACTCGAGCGTATCGGACTTCACGAGCCGGAAGTCGGGCCTGCGGCAGGCCGTGGCGCAGACGAAATGACCGCTGGTGCGCCGGCACTGCTCGCAGTGGCAGGCGATCACGTCGCGCAGCTTGCCGGTGACCTCATAGCGAACGCCGCCGCAATCGCAGCCGCCGGTGATGGGCTTGGTCATGGAGTCTCCGAAACATGGCGCCTACTTGAGACGCTCGATGAAGCTCGCGATCTTGTACCACACTTCGCCGACCACGATCGACTCGCAGTCCTCGACTTCGCCCGCCTTGAGGTCGACGTGTCTCGATTCCCCATCCACCGTGACGGAGACCCGCGTCGTGTTGCGCGGGGTGTGCAAGCCGCCGGACTTGCAGCGAATGGCCTCGAAGGCGATGCCGGCCCGCTCGAGCTCCTCGCGCACGTGAGCGGCGATCTTGAGCTTGCCCTTGTCGAAGGCGTTCAGCGGCACTGAGAAGGTCTGCGCAGATTCCTGAAGGAGCCGGCAATCTAGCCGCAAATCCGGCCGATTGCCAGGCACGGCAGGCCCGGGAGCCCGCGGGCCCGCGATGCTATGATCGGCGCGGGGACGAGGGATGTCGAATGATCAGGCGAGCCCGGATCGAGGCGGTGGCGCGGGTCGCAGCGATGACGCGGATCGCGGCGATGACGCGGATCGTGGCGGCGGCCCTGGTGCGGGCCGTGGAGGTGGCGCGGGTCGCAGCGAGCCGGCGGGCGGCGGCGCTCGCGGGCGTTGCGCTGCTATCGGCGCTGCTCGGCGCGTCCGCGGCTCGAGCCGCGGCAGCTCCGGCGGCCGAGGATGCCGCGGCCGCGGCCGACGCGCCGCTCTCGATCGAGCTCAAGTCGGTCGCGTGGATCGGCGATCTCGACGTGATGGCCAAAAAGCGCGTGATTCGCGTGCTGGTGCCTTACAGCAAGACGCTGTATTTCGTCGATCTCGGGGGCGTGCAGCGCGGTGCCTGCTACGATTTCATGCAGGCCTTCGAGGAGGCGCTCAACACCAAGCTGGGCCGCGACGAGCTCAAGATCCACGCGGTGTTCATTCCGGTGTCACGCGATCACCTGATTCCGATGCTGCTCTCGGGGCAGGGCGATGTAATCGCGGCCAACATGACCGTGACTCCCGAGCGCTCGCGGCTGCTCCAGTTCGTGACGCCGGTGGCGACCGGCGTACGTGAGCTCGTGGTGACCCGGTCCGGGGGTCCGCCGCTGCGTTCGCTCGATGACCTCGCCGGCAAGTCCATCTATGTACGCCGCGATACCAGCTACTTCCAGAGTCTGCTCGAGCTCAACGACCGCTTCCGCGAGCGCAACCTGGCGCAGATCCGCTTGCGCGAGGCGCCCGCGCACTTCGAGACCGAGGACATGCTGGAGATGGTCAACGGCGGTCTGGTGCCGATCGTGATCGCGGACGACTACCTGGCGCACTTCTGGCGGCGCATCTATCCGAATCTCGACGTGCACGATGATCTGGCGGTGCGCACCGAGGGCGACATCGCCTTCGCCGTGCGCAAGGACAGCCCGAAGCTCAAGGCCGAGCTCGATGCCTTCACCGTCACGCACCGCCAGGGCACGCTGTTCGGCAACGTCACGCTGCAGAAGTACCTGCAGCAGACGCACTGGGCGAGGAATGCCGTCACCGCGGAGGAGCTGAAGAAGTTCGACACCCTGGTGACGCTGTTCCGCAAGTACGGGGAGCAGTACCGCATCAACTGGCTGCTGATGGCTGCCCAAGGGTATCAGGAGTCTCAGCTCGATCAGGGCAGGCGCAGCCCCGTGGGCGCGATCGGCGTGATGCAGCTCATGCCCGAGACGGGGCGGGAGATGCGCGTCGGCGACATCACCCAGCTCGAGGCCAACATACACGGCGGGATCAAGTACGTGCGCTTCATGGTGGACACCTACTACAAGGGCGAGCCGATGACCGAGCTCGACAAGACGCTGTTCGCCTTTGCGTCCTATAACGCGGGTCCGGAGCGGATACGCACGCTGCGCAAGGAAGCGGCTGCCCGCAAGCTCGATCCGAACGTGTGGTTCGACAACGTGGAGCGGGTGGCCGCGGAGCGCATCGGCCGCGAGACCGTCCAGTACGTTAGTAATATTTACAAGTACTACATCGCGTATTCGCTGGTGCAGGACGACGTCGAGAAGACCATCGAGCGCGCGAACGGCCTATACTGACCGCACATCGCAGCAGGAGTCGGCAATGAAGCTTTTTGCACGGTCGTTTCAGCGGAAGCAAACCGCTCGCGGGCGGGTCGTCCTGGCCGGTTTGCAACTGGCGCTCGCGGCGCTCTGCGTGCGGGCGGAGTCCGCGCACGCCGCGGGATATCAGGTCTGGGTCTCGAACGAGCGCTCGGACGACATCACCGTCATCGATGGCGCCACCGATCGGGCGATCGCCACCATCCCGGTGGGCAAGCGTCCGCGCGGCATCCACGCGAGCCCGGACGGCAAGAAGATCTATGTGGCGCTGAGCGGCACGCCGATCTCGGCGCCGCCGCAGCTCGATGCCAAGGGCAATCCGATCTTCAAGCGCGGCAAGGACGATGAGGACGAGGATGAGGTGAAGTCCGACAAGTCGGCCGATGCCATCGGCGTCATCGACGTGGCGCAACGCAAGCTGATCGGGAGGATCTCCGGCGGATCGGATCCCGAGGAGTTCTCGCTCAGCAAGGACGGCAGGCAGCTGTACGTCTCCAACGAGGATGTGAAGACCGCGAGCGTGATCGACATCGCCTCGGGCAAGGTGCAGCACATCATCCCGGTCGGCCTCGAGCCGGAGGGCGTCGCCACCTCGCCGGACGGCAAGCGCTTCTACGTGACCTGCGAGGCGGGGGGCGAGGTCTACGCGATCGACGCCGCCAAGTACACGGTCATCGGTCATTTCAAGGTGAACGTCCGGCCGAGGACCGTCGGATTCCTGCCGGGCTCGAACGTTGCATTCGTTCCCTCGGAATCGACCGGCGAGCTCAACGTGATCGATACCGCGACCTTGAGCATCAGCAAGGTGATCAAGCTGCCGGAAGGGGCCCGCCCCATGAGCGTGAAGGTGTCGCGCGACGGCAAGCGCATATACGTGAGCACGGGACGCGGCGCGACGATCGATGTGCTCGACGCGCACAGCTACGATCTGGTCACCGCCATCAAGGTCGGGACCCGGCCGTGGGGAATGGCGCTGACCCCGGACGGAAAGCGTGCGTATGTCGCGAACGGACCGTCGAACGACGTGTCGGCCGTCGATCTCGAGACCAACAAGGAGATCGCGCGCATCAAGGCCGGCACCAGCCCCTGGTCGGTGGCGATCGTCCCCACCGGGGGTTGATCGCCGGGTCATTTGCCGACGGTGAACACCTGCTGGGCGGTGATGCTGCGGGTGAAGCCGTCCTTGTACGCGCGGGCGCGCAGCACCGCGGTGCCGTCCAGCTTGATCGGCCCCTGATAGCGGGGATCCGAAGTCCCGGGAACGCTTCCGTCCAGGGTGTAATGAATGTCGGCCCCGGGCACCCGCTCGCCCAAAGCGACCTCGACGGGGGCGGAGAAGGTCCCGCCCGGAGGGCTGATGGTCGGCGGATCGAGCACGTCGCGGCCCGGCATGCCGTCGATCCACTCGCGCAGCAGCGCGACACCCCGCGCATCGATGGTCTCGCGCGCGATCGGCGGCATCCGGATCTCATCCACGGTGTCGACGCGCATGTACAGGATGGAGCGCCAGATGTCGTGCGGCGAGATCACCCGCGGCCTGTCGATGCCCTCATCCAGCAGCACCGCGCCATCGATGATCTGCTGCCGGTCGAGCGGAGTGTCGTAGCGCGCATCGAAATAAGCCACGGTTCCGTTCGGGCGATGGCACTGCGAGCAGTTCGCGTCGAGATAGGAGCGCGCGCGATCCTGGACGCTGCGGGTCGTGTCGTCGGCCGCCGCCAGGGTGGTGAGCGAGGCGAGGTCGGCATCCGGCACGTCGGTCGAGAACAGCCCGAGGTGATTCCAGGTGCGTATCTCGTTGTCGGTGATGCCCGAGGGATAGGCGTAGCGGCGGTTCATCTGCCGCGCCTTGACGCCGAGCACGCCGCTGGTGTTCGGGTTGTGGCAGGTCACGCAGTCCTTGCGGCTCGGGTAATACCAGTTCTGCTCATGCATCCGGCCGTCCGCGGATTTCACCCGGATCGGCTCGACCCGCGCGTCGGCCAGCAGGTCCGCGTCGGAGAGATCCGCACGCCATTGGTAGAGCGCCCCGTAGACGCCTCCGCCGCTGTCGCGTACCAGGAGCCGGGTCTCGAGCCGGCGGCGCACGGCCGGGTGGGACGCGTCGGTCGGCAGCTCGAAGGTCTTGATGAACACCGTCCCCTTCGGAAAGACCCAGTCGCCCGTCGAGGAATAGCGGATGCCGCCGGGGGGAATCGAGACCCAGCGCCGTTTCTGCGCCCCGTCGGACCAGAATGCCACGACGATGTCGTAGGGAATGAGTCCCGGCGCGGGCACCAGCCGCCGCGTGTCCGCGAAGGCGCCGGTCTGCGACAGGAGCGCGGGCATCTTGCCCCCGGCACGCTCGGGCATGTTGAGGTAGGGCTTCGGCGCGACTCGCGCGGCGATTCCATAGGGCGCCGCCGCGGGTGCCTGGGCGCAGACGGCCGTGGCTCCGTATGCCATTGCCCATGCCGCGATCGACGCGACGATCAAGCGAGGGGGAGTGTTGAGCACGGTCCAATGATACCAGCGCCCACTCGCGGCGCGGCATCACGCGGCCCCAGCTGCCCTATGCGCCGGCGATCTCGAGAACCAGATGGTCGATCTTACGCATGACGCAATGGACCTCCACGCACCGGGCGCAGTCCTCGACCTCGTCGCGCGTGAACGTGACGCGCGCGGCCTTGCCGCCGGCGGCGACGTCGACGATGACCATGCCGGGCACGCCGCGCGCAGAGCGCGCCGCCGTGTCGCCGAGAGACGGACTCTTGAAGCCGAGGCCGGCGAGCCGCGACTCGATGGCATGGCGGATGTTGCGCAGACCCGAGGCGAACGAGCCGTCGGCCGGGAGGGGAAGGCGGGAGTCCGCCAGGGAGAGATGTGCAGCAGCCATGAGGCACGTTCGCACGAGGCGCGCGCGTTCTCCGTGAAGCTTTTGGCACTTCGAAACGGTCGTCTCGAACGGCCGGGTGCGCGGCGATCGCTACATTACTTAATGCTCCGGCGACCGAGAACCGCTCGATGCCGCAGCACGCGCAACAGGGCCGGGGAGGGTCGCCTCCGCGCGCTCCTGTAGACTGGCTCCGTGATCAGCCGGATGTCCTCGATATGAGCCGCGACGACGAAGACCGAATCCTGCATGGTCTCTATTACCATCGGCAGAGCATCGACGCGGAAGTGAAGGTCACGGGCGCGCAGCTTC
Source organism: Steroidobacteraceae bacterium (assembly GCA_036268215.1). Lineage (GTDB taxonomy): Bacteria > Pseudomonadota > Gammaproteobacteria > Steroidobacterales > Steroidobacteraceae > Bog-1198. The sequence goes on along the minus strand of DATAUO010000059.1, from coordinate 13,458 downwards.
TCTGGCTCGCGATGCATCCGCTGCCGGAAGGCGAGGCCTGGGGCGCGGACGGCAGGCTGCAGGGCGTGGATGCATCCGACTTCCCGAGCGAAATCCAGCTCACGCTGCTCACCGCGAAGCTCGAGCTGCCTTTGCGTTACCTGCAGTACCGGCGGCTGATCCGGTTCACCGATCAAGGCGAGGATGAGTTCTCGGTGGCGGTCACGTTCGCGGGCGCGGATCGCGCCATCCGTCTGCACACGTGGCGGGGGCGCATGGATCTCTGGTACCGCGAGCATCGGGACGGGATATTCGGCCTCGCCATCACCGCGTTCGTCGCGATGCTCACCGCGCTGATCACGGTCGTGCTGGTCAAATAAGCACGGCTGTGCTCTGATGAGCCATGGCCGCAAATCGAGCGTTCGGCAGCGCCAGCGCCAGCGCCAGTGCCGGTTACACGGTGCCGGCGGAGGCGGTGGAGGCCTTCGAGCGTGACGGGGCGGTGCGCTTGCGCGGGTTGTTCTCGGCGCGCGAGCTGGAGGCAGCGGCGGCGGGGATCGAGCGCAACATTCGCGAGCCGAGCCCCAATGCCAAGGTTGCGAGCCGGTCGGACGATCCTGGATTCTTCTTTCAGGATTACTGCAACTGGCAGCGCATCCCCGAGTACCGCGAGCTGATCTTCCGCTCGGCGGCGGCGGGCGCCGCGGCGCAGCTCATGCGCGCCTCGACCGTGCGGCTGTATCACGATCACCTCTTGGTCAAGGAGCCGGGCACGCGCCAGCGCACGCCGTGGCACCAGGACCAGCCGTACTACAACATCGACGGGCGCATGAGCGTCAGCATGTGGCTGCCGATCGATCCGGTGCCGCGCGAGTCGTCGCTCGAGTTCATCGCCGGGTCGCATCTCGGGCCGTGGCGGATGCCGCGCGCGTTTCTGGACAACGAGGCGCGCTGGTTTCCCGAGGGGAGCCTGACGCCCCTGCCGGACATCGAGTCGAACCGTCCGGCATATCCCATCATCGGCTGGGCGGTCGAGCCGGGCGACGCGGTGTTCTTTCACATGCTGGCGTTGCACGGCGCGGCCGGAGTCGGCGGGGAGCGCCGCCGCCGCGTGCTGTCGGTACGCTTCATGGGCGAGGACATCCGCCACGCTCCGCGCCGCTGGAAGACCTCGCCGCACTTTCCCGGGCTCGCCGAAGAGCTGCCGGCGGGTGCCGAGATGTCGCACCCGCTCTTTCCCGTGGTCTGGAGTCGAAGCTAGCGGCCGTCCTGCGAGGCCGAGACGATGGCGACGACACTCAAGGCGAATGATCCGACGGCCCCCGCCAGCAGCACGCTGCGGCACGTGGTGCTTGCCTCATCGCTCGGCGCCTTGTTCGAATTCTACGATTTCTACCTGTATGGCTCGCTCGCGGCGGTCATCGCCAAGCGGTTCTTCTCCGGTCTGAACGAGACCACCGCCTTCATACTCACGCTGCTCGCGTTCGCGTCCGGATTCCTGGTGCGCCCGTTCGGCTCGCTGGTGTTCGGACGGCTCGGCGACCTCGTCGGCCGCAAGCAGACCTTTCTCGTCACGTTGCTGCTCATGGGCGGCTCGACATTCTTCGTCGGTTGCCTGCCGACCCGCGATGCGGCGGGGGCGGCCGCTCCGGTCGCGCTGGTCGTCTTGCGCATGCTGCAGGGACTCGCGATCGGCGGCGAATACGGCGGGGCTGCCACCTACGTCGCCGAGCACGTGCCGCCCGAGCGCCGGGCGTACGTGACCAGCTGGATCCAGATGACCGGCTCGCTCGGGCTGATGCTCTCCTTGATCGTGATCCTGGCATGCCGGTATTTCACGGGCGCGGACTTCGACGTGTGGGGCTGGAGGATCCCGTTCCTGCTGTCCTCGATCCTGCTCGCGGTATCGATGTACATCCGCCTGAAGCTGCATGAATCGCCGGTGTTCGAGCAGTTGAAGCGCACCGGCCAGGTTTCCCGGGCGCCGCTGCGCGAGGCATTCGCCAACTGGGCGAATCTCAAGGTGGTGCTGCTCGCGCTCTTCGGCGTGACCGTCGGTCAGGCGATGGTGACCTATACCAGCGAGATCTACGCACTGTACTTCATCACCATCAGTCTAAAGATCGACGCCGTGACCGCGAGCACGTTGCTGGCCGTCACGCTCGCGCTCGGCACGCCGTTTTCGCTGCTCGCAGGCTCGCTCGCGGATCGTATCGGCCGCAAGCCCGTGGTGTTGACCGGCTGCCTGATTGCGGCCCTCACGTTCCTGCCGATCTTTCACGGCCTCGCGCATTTCGGCAATCCGGCGCTGGAGGCCGCGGTAACGCACGCGCCCGTCGTCGTACGCGCCGATCCCGCCCGCTGCCATCTGCAGTTCGACCCCATCGGCAAGACCAGCTTCAAGACCTCATGCGACGTGGCCAAGACCTACCTCGCCAAGGCCGGAGTTCCGTATTCCAACGAGGCCGCGGCGGCCGGCAGCGTCGCCCGGGTGGGCGTCGGCGGCGCGGTCGTCGCCTCGTTCGAGGGCGAGTCGATGAGCGCCGCGGAGCTCGGCGGCGCACGCTCGGATTTCAACCGGCGCCTCGGCGCGCAATTGGCCTCCGCCGGCTACCCGGCGACCGCGGATCCGCGCGCGATCAACGTGCCGGGCATGCTGTTCCTTCTGACCGTGCTGATCCTCTACGTGTCGATCGTGTATGGCCCGCTCGCGGCGTGGCTGGTGGAGATGTTTCCGCCGCGCATCCGCTACAGCGCGATCTCGCTGCCCTATCATCTGGGCTTCGGCTGGTTCGGGGGCTTCCTGCCCGCCATCGCCTTCGCCATCGTGGCTCGCAGCGGCGACATCTACGGCGGACTCTGGTATCCGATCATCGCCTCGTTGGCGAGCGTCGCGATCGGGATCGCGCTGGTGCCGGAGACGCTCAAAACACGCGCGGCGGCCTGGGCGGGAAGCGCGTAGCTCCGTACGAGCTCGCGCGCCCATATCCGCCGCCCGTCCCGAGATCGCCGTCATGAGCCACGCTGCCGACCGAACGCTCTCCTTCTGCGCTCCCGCGGAGCTCGGCGAGGTCGTCGATCTCGTCAACGCGGCGTATCGGGGGTTCGACGGCAAGGCCGGCTGGACGCACGAGCAGGGCTTCGTCGATGGCCAAAGAGTGACGCTCGAGCTCCTCGAGCAGGATCTGGCCGATGCGCCCTCCGCGAGCATCCTGCTGCTCCGCGAGGCAGGCCGCCTGCTCGCCTGCGTGCGGGTCGAGACGACGGAGACGCCGGGCGGCATCCGCGGCTGCTACATCGGCATGCTCGCGGTGCAGCCGGCGCTCCAGGACGGGGGAGTCGGCCGGCGCGTGCTCGAGCTCGCGGAGGCGGAGGGGCGCAGGCGGGGCGCCGTGCTGGCGCGTCTCACCGTGGTGTCGATCCGCGACAGCTTGATCGCTTGGTACGAGCGCCGCGGTTACCGGCGCACCGGCGAGACCCAGGCGTTTCCATACGAGGATCGCCGCTTCGGGACGCCGCTGCGGGACGATCTCGAGTTCGTGGTGCTGGAGAAGCGGCTCCCGGGCGGTCAGGCGGGCGCCGGCGCCGGTCGCGGCTGATTCAGGGTCGGGCGCTCGAGTTTTCGAGCCTCCGAGTCGCGCACCAGGTGCAGCGTTCTGTTGAAGATCTTGACCCCCGAATCGGGGCGCCCTATGTAGACGATTCCGGTGCGCTTCAATTCCGTCTCGATGATCTCGACCACGTGCGCATGCGAATCCTCGTCGAGCGACTCGATGGCCTCGTCGATCAGGAGCCACGGCGGCTCGTGCAGGACGATGCGCGCGAACGCGATGGTTTGCTGCTCGTCCTCGTTGAGCTCGTGGTCCCAGCGCTTGCGCTCGTTCAGCAGCGGCGCGAGGCGCCCGAGGCCGAGCTGGCCCAACACCTTCTCGTACGCCGATTGCTCGAAGGCATCGACGGCGGAAGGATAGGCGAGAACCTCGCGCAGCGTGCCGGGCGGCAAGTACGGGGTGCGCGGGATGTACAGAACCTCCTCGCCCTTCGGGTGCGTCACGCGGCCCTTGCCCCAGGGCCAGAGACCGGCAAGGGTGCGAAACAGCAAGGTCTTGCCCGTGCCCGATTCGCCGACCACGAGCACGCGGTCGCCGGCGTTGATCTCGACCTTCTTTTCCTCGAGCCGGGTGCAGCCGGCCGGCGAAATGATCTCGAGGCCGTCGATCCGGACCTTGCCGGGCTCGCCCTCGACGAAGGAGATTCGCTGCTCGCCTTCGTGCAGTCCGTCGGCCTCGATGATGGCGCGGCGAAAGGTGGCCACGCGCAGCAGCGTCGCGCGCCAGTCAGCGATGGTGGAGAAGTTGTCGACGAACCAGCGCAGCGAGGATTGCACCTGGGTGAACGCCCCGCTCGCCAACATCAAGCCGCCGAAAGACAGAGCGCCGGCGAAGTAGAGCGGTGCGGCGACCAGGATGGGCGCGACCAGCGTGAACCAGCCGTAGCCCGAGGTGATCCACGTCAGGTTGGTGAGCCCCGTGACCAGCCGGCGGGTGGCCAGCAGCGCCGCCGCGAGATCCACCTCGATGCGGCGGGTCTCGTCCGCCTCGCCTCCGCTCAGCGCGATGGCATCGATGTGCTCGTTGACCCGCACCAGGCTGTAGCGCAGGTCGGCCTCGCGGGCATAGCGCTGGGCGTTGCGGTCTATGAGGCTGCGGCCGACCCAGTAGCTCAGCAGCGAGGCGGACCCTGCGTAGATCACGGCGGCCCAGACCATGTAGCCCGGAATGGTGAAGTGATGCGCTCCGGTGTGGAACACGAAATCGCTGGACAGATCCCACAATACCTTCACGAACGACACCAGCAGGATCGAGGACTGGAAGAGGCCGATGCCAAGATCGGCCGACAGCTCCGTCAGGTGCCGGGCATCCTCGTGCATCCGCTGGTCGGGATTCACGCCGATGGCACCGGCGTTCGCCAGCCGGAAGGCGCGGCCGGGCTGCATCCAGTGCTCCACGAGGTCCCGCACCAGGCCTTGACGCAGCTTCCATTTCAAGGTTTCCGTCAACCAGCGTTGTCCTACGTTCAGCACCAGGAGGCAGCCTGCGATCACGCCGAAGACGCCGAGCTGCTCCAGGAAATGTTTGACGTCGCGGTGAGAAAGCGCGTCGTAGAAGGGCTGGTTCCAGGTGTTGAGCCTGATCTGCCCGTATGCCGTCACGGCCACCACCGCGCAGACGGCCACGACCAGGACCAACAGCGGGTTGCGCACGGGCGAGGACCACAACGCGCGCACCATCATGTCGAGTTGCGACACGAGGCCGGAATTGGCAAGCTCGTCGGGCTTCGGTGCGGGCTTCGATTCGTTGGTCGCTGCGGCGTTCATGCGGGCCCCTCAGGCGCTGGGAATTGCGCCATTATCAACCAATGCGCGGGAGCGGCGCTCGGGGGGGCGGAATTTTGAGCCGGATCGACACCTTGATCGGGAGAATGACGCTGGCCGAGAAGCTCGGGCAGCTCACCATGGTGGCCTCGAGCTACGCGGTCACCGGCCCGGTGGTGGTCGGCGATTCCACCGACGCGATCAAGGCGGGCACGATCGGCAACCTTCTCAACATGGTGGGCCGCGAGCACGTGCGCGAGGTGCAAAAGCTCGCGATCGAGCAATCGAGGCTCAAGATTCCGCTGCTGATCGGCTTCGACGTCATTCACGGCCACCGCACCTTGTTTCCGGTGCCGCTCGGCGAGGCCGCGCTGTTCGATCCTGCCACCTGGGAGATGACGGCACGCGAGGCGGCGATGGAGGCGGCGGCCGACGGGGTGGCGATGACCTTCGCGCCCATGCTCGACATCGCGCGCGATCCCCGCTGGGGACGCGGCGTGGAGGGGCCCGGCGAGGATCCGTTCGTGGGCATGCGGATCGCGCAGGCCAAGGTGCGCGGCTTCCAAGGCGCCGACCTGGCGGCGCCGGATGCGCTCGCGGCATGCGCCAAGCACTACTGCGCCTACGGCGCGGTGCTGGCGGGGCGCGACTATGCCGCCGCGGATGTCTCCGAGCGCACCGTGCACGAGGTGTACCTGCCGCCGTTCGAGACCGCGGTCGCCTCGGGAGTCGTTGCGGTCATGCCGGCGTTCTCCGATCTCGCCGGCATCCCGATGACCGCGAACAAGGCGTTGCTCAAGGGCTGGCTGCGCGAGCGGCTCGGATTCAGCGGGCTGATCATCACCGACTATCACGCCATCGCCGAGCTCATCAATCACGGCGTCGCCGCCGATCTCACCGAGGCCGCGGTGCTCGCCCTCAAGGCCGGGGTGGACGTCGACATGATGTCGGATGCCTATCGCAAGGGCCTTCCGGCCGCGCTCGAGCGCAAGCTCGTCGCCATGGACGAGATCGATGCGGCCGTGCGCCGGGTGCTCGAGCTCAAGGAGCGGCTCGGCCTGTTCGACGATCCGTTCCGGCGCGGTGCGGCGCCCGAGCCGCGCGGCGCGACGGACCGCCGGCGCCAGCTGGCCCGATCGGTCGCGGCGCGCGCGCTCGTGCTTCTCAAGAACGACGGCGACGTCCTGCCGCTGTCGACGCGCATCCGCCGGCTGGCGGTGATCGGCCCGCTCGCGGATGCGCCGTCCGAGATGCGCGGACCGTGGGCGGCGGCGGGCGACCCGGAATCCTGCGTGACCGTGCTCGCCGGACTGCGCGCGGCGCTCGCCTCGACCGACATCGTGCACGCGGGCGGGACGGACATCGAGTCCGGCGACGCATCGAGGATCGGCGAGGCGGTCGAAAGCTGTGCCGGAGCGGACGCCATCGTGCTCTGCGTGGGGGAGGCGGCGCGCATGAGCGGTGAAGCCTCCTGCCGGGCTCATCTGGGCCTGCCGGGAGAGCAGCGCCGCCTGGCCGAAGCCGTGCTCGAGCGCGCGCGCGATTCGGGCACGCCGGTGATCGTGGTGCTGTTCTCGGGACGGCCGCTCGTGATCACGTGGCTGGCGGATGAGGCGCGGGCGGTGCTTGCCGCCTTCTTCCCGGGGACCGAGGCCGGCAATGCCATCGCCGACGTGATCACCGGCCGGGTTTCCCCCGGCGGCCGCACGCCCGTCACCTGGCCGCGGGCCGCGGGACAGGTACCGATCTTCTTCGGCGAGCGGGCGAGCAGCCGGCCGGCCGATCCGAACGACTACTACACGTCCAAGTATCTCGACGTGCCGAACGATCCGCTGTACCCGTTCGGCCATGGCTTGAGCTATGGGCGCTTCGTCCATTCGAATCTGCGGGTCAGTCCCGCGGCGGTCGAGGATATCGACACCATGCGCATCGAGGTCGACGTGCGCAACGAAGGGGCGCGATCCGCCGAGGAGACGGTGTTCCTGTTCATCCACGACAAGGTTGCAAGCGTGGCCCGGCCGCTGCTCGAGCTCAAGGGATTCGAGCGCGTGGCGCTCGCGCCCGGCGCCTCGGCCACGGTCAAGCTGACGTTGCGCGCCGCGGATCTCAAATTCCCGGGCATCGACTTGAAACCGGTGTACGAGCCCGGCGAGGTGGAGATCCTGGTCGGCCCCTGCGCCGACCGCACGCGTCTCCTGATCGAGACGGTGCGGCTCGCCTGGTCGCGCCCTTGCTGAAGGCGGGAGGCGTGGCTCGCCGGGCCGCGCCCTTGCTGGGGTCGGAAGACGCGGCTCGCCCGGCCGCGCGGCGAAATGGGGCGGCGCCGGGGCTTAGCGTGATACCGCGGAGCACACCCAGCGAAAGATGGTCTCGCTCTGGGTGCCCGGCACGATCGAATCCCACTGCACCTGTTTCAGGTCCGCCTGCTCGCTCTGCTGGCCGCCGGCCAGGTTGTTCTGGGTGTAATAGACGATCTCGAGGACGCGTGCGCGCTCCTTGGCGCAATCGTACTGGACTTTCTCCACGTCGCTGAGATACGCGTCCCCGCCGGCGCTGCGCTGAGTCTCGGGATATTCCTGGCGCAGCCAGGCAGTGATGTCGTGGCCGGATCGCTTGAGCTGGTGGTCGGTGCTGAAGGATGCCCAGGAGCCGTCCGAGGCCACCGCGCGAAACGTCCACCCGCCCGAGGACATGGGGTCCAGGGTTCTGACCCAGGCCATGGGGTCGGCCCGTCGGGCCGCCCGTTCCCGCGCCAGCTGCTCGGCACGCGCCTTGTCCTCGGCCTGCGTTTTCGCACGCTGCGCCTCCCACGCCTTGGTTTCCTCGGGTGTCTGGGCGAGCGCCGTCCCTGCGCGAGCGCAGAGCACGACGATCACACCCGCCGCTACGTGCGCCAACATCGACCGCCGCATGTCCATCTCCTCGACTCGAGGCACCTAAGGCCGCGCGCTCCGGTAATTGTAGGCGACCCGGTAGTAGTAGTCGCGCACCGCGTGACCATCGCGCGTCAAATGCCCTTCCATCAAGGGACCCAGGCGCTCGCAATGCCCGGCGATGGAAGGCCCGTCGATGTCGCGCGGATCCCATGCGACCAGCAGGAGCGTCTTGCCGTCCTGCGCCTCGGCGGGAGTCCAGCGCTCGTACATGAGGCCGACGCCGCCGAACAGATGCACGCTCGAGGGATTCAACGTGGTCCGGGTGCGCGCCGCGGCGTAGAAGGCCAGCTCGCTGGCGATGGCGTATCGGTCCATGCCGACGATGAGCGGATCGCGTCCGCTCTGCGCGCGGACCCGCCCCGCGATCTCATCGACCTGGCGGCTGAATTCGCGCCAGGCCACCGGAACGAGCTCGATGTGCTTGCCGTAGCCGACGCCGGGCAGACCCCAGGCGAGGTAATAGAGGCCCGTCCCGAGCAGGATCAGCACGATCGCGGCCGTCGGCGTCCAGGCGCCGCGCAGCCGGCGCGCGAGGCCGCGGCCGCCGTGGGTCATGGCCGCGGCCATCACCGGAAGGGCCGCGACCCACGGAGCGCCGGTCCAGTCGAGCTTGACCTCGTGGCGCAGACTGAAGAGCGTGAACACGGCCAGCGGAAACAGGACGGCGATGCGCAGGAACAGCCAGCGACGCGGATCGCCGGCGTTCCCGACGGCACGGCCCCCGGAGCCGAGCACGGCCGCGACCGCCAGGACGCCGACCGGCGTGATCAGGACGAGCACGGAGCCGATGAGCTTGTGCAGGGAGAAGCGCGGCGCCTCCACCAGGCGCCGCGAGGTCTGAAACGCGAAGGATGCCCACTGATGCTCCGCGTTCCAGACGAGCACCGGTGCAAACACCAGCAGCGCCGCGGCGGCGGCCAGGTAGGGCTCCGGACGCCGCCACCAGATTCGCGCGGGGCGGTCGAGGATCATGAAAAGCGCGATCGCCGGCACCAGCAGCGCGATGGAATACTTGGAGATCATGCCGAATCCGAGCGCGAATCCCACCCCCCACCAGGCGCGGGCGTTGCGCGCGACGAGCGCGCGCTCGAGGTAATACAGCGTCGCCGCCCACGCCGCGGTGAGCGGCGCATCGGGCGTCATGAGGAATCCGGCCAGGAAGAAGAACGGCAGCGACTGCGCCAGGATCACCGAGGCAGCCGCGCTTTCGGCACCGAATAGATTGCGGGTGAGGCGGTAGGTGAACACCGAGCCGACGGCCGCGCAGGCGATCGCGCCGAGACGCACGCCGAGCTCATCGTTGCCGGCCAGCGCGACGCCGATTCGGATCAGCCATGCGACCATCGGCGGATGATCGAGATAGCCGTAGTCGAGGTGCTGCGCGTAGCTCCAGTAGTAGGTTTCCTCGGGCAGCAGGTCCACCGCGCCGGCGTAGGCCAGGCGCAGCGCGAATGCGTAGATTACGATGCAGGCGGCTAGGCGCGCGCGGCCTCGATCCGGGACGCTCGAGGCGACGCAGGCCCCGCCCACCGCCAGCACCAGCCCCGCGGTCAGCAGCGCGGGGACGAGGGCGGCGGCCATGGACCACCCCCACGCGTGACGTTCCTCGGCGAGGATGCCGCCGAAGAGCAGCCAGGCCAGCAGCGCGACGGCGAGCAATCCAGTGCCGGTACGCCAGGCGTTCGCTCTGTACGGCAAAGTGGTCGAGCCGGGGTTCAGCATGGATCGATGGATGCGGAAGCGCTCACCGGTTTGTCATTAGTCTCTTCGAGCGCGGAATCTGGGGCGTGCGCCGGCAACGCCGTGTGTTTATAGTACCGCGGATCACGAAACGCGGTGAATCAGGGGAGACGTTAACCGTCGATGAACGTGGCCGAGCCCCCGCAATCGCTCGGATCCGCCCCGGATCCGGCGGATACTCCCCGCCCGGATGCCTCGCACGCCGGTCCGGAGCTGTCGATCGTCGTACCGACCTTCAACGAGCGGGACAACGTCGCCGAGCTGATCCGGCGGCTGGCCGACTGCCTCGCGGGCCGATCCTGGGAGGTCGTGTTCGTGGACGACGATTCGCCGGACGGCACCGCCGCGGTGGTGCGCCAGCATGCCGCGGCCGACTCGCGGGTGCGCTGTATTCAGCGCATTCGCCGCCGCGGCCTGGCGTCGGCCTGCGTCGAGGGCATGCTCGCGAGCGCCGCGCCGTATCTCGCCGTGATGGATGCGGATCTGCAGCACGACGAGCGGCTGTTGCCGCAGATGCTCGAGGCGTTGAAGGCGGGAGACCTCGACATCGTGGTCGGCAGCCGCTATGCGCCCGGCGGCGACATCGGCGACTGGGATGCGCGCCGCGCGCGCATGAGCCGCATCGGCGTGCGCCTGAGCCGCGTGCTCGTGCCCGCGGGCCTGCGCGACCCGATGAGCGGCTTCTTCATGCTGCGGCGGCCGGTGCTGGACGGATCGGTCCGCCGCCTCTCGGGGATCGGATTCAAGATCCTCGCGGATATCTTCGCCTCATCCGCGCAGCCTCTGCGCTTCAAGGAGCTCGGCTACAAGTTCCGGCTGCGGCAGGCGGGCGAGAGCAAGCTCGACTCGGTGACCGCGTGGGACTACGCCATGCTGCTGCTCGACAAGACGGTCGGCCGCTGGATTCCCGTGCGCTTCCTGGCGTTCTCGATCGTCGGGGCGGTCGGCGTCGCCGTGCACTTTGCCGTGTTGACCACCCTGCTGCGCGGGTTCGATCGGGGCTTCTCCGTCTCGCAGACCACGGCGACGCTGTGCGCGATGACCTTCAACTACACCATCAACAACGTGCTCACTTACCGCGATCGGCGCCTGGTCGGCTGGCGCTGGCTGAAAGGCTGGGTGCTGTTCGTGCTCGCCTGCAGCGTCGGCCTGTACGCCAACGTCTCGGTGGCGTCGATGATGAATCGTCTCGGACGCGGCTGGGTGCTGGCGGCGGTCTCGGGCATCGTGATCGGTGCCGTATGGAATTACGCCGTGACCATGGTCTTCACGTGGGGTCGATCGCGCAAATAAGCGCGGCCGAGGCGGTCACCCCGATGGAGGCGGAGCGCCCGAGCTCCGATCGCCGGGCGGGATCAGCGGCGCGAGAGCGACCGGGGCGTCGCGCCCGTGCACATGCGCAGTGCCACCTCGCGGGCGTGGCGGGTATCCTGGCCCTTGGGGCTGCTCCCCGTGAGCGTATCGGCCATCTCGGCGAGGGTGGCGCCGGCAAACAGCGCCATGCCGCCGCCGATGACCAGCACCGGCAGGAGCACCAGCCAGGAGAGCAGAAAGCCCATCGACAGAAGGATGATTTTGACCGGCATCGTGCGCGTTCCTTGGGCCCCTCTAGGACCCTGAGCCTTGGGGCCAATGGACCCTTATGCGCGGTAATGTTAGTCCTACAGGTTCGTAGGAAATCGTGCACTACGTCTCATTTTTGGCGGTCGGGCGGGGCAATTTGACGTAATAACGACCGCAGGGCGGACACCTCGGCCTCAAAGCCAGCCGCTGCGCTTGAAGCGGAAGTAGAGCAGCACGTCGATGGCGATCATGACCGCCAGGGAGGCGAGATACCCGTAGCGCCACTTGAGCTCCGGCATGTGCTCGAAGTTCATGCCATAGATGCCCGCGATCATGGTCGGCACCGCGAGCAGGGCCGCATAGGCGGCCAGGCGCTTCATGGTCTCGTTCTCCTGCAGGCTCACCATCGACAGATTGACCGACATGGCGGTGCCGATGGTGTCGCGAATCGAGTCGGCGGTCTGATTCAGACGCTGCAGGTGGTCGTACACGTCGCGAAAGTAGAGCGTCGTTCCGGCGCAGAGCACCGGTACGCGCGCGCCGGACAGGTTGGACACGCTCTCGAGCAGCGGCGCCACGGCGTGCTTGATCACGGTCAGCCGCTGCTTCAAGGCGTATAGGCCCTCGATATTCGCGCGCGGCGCCCCGGCCGGCGTAAAGATGCGCGCCTCGATGACGTCGAGCTCGTCCTCGACCTTGTCGAGGATGGGAAAGTAGCGATCGACCACTGCGTCCATGAGGGCATACAGAATGTAGCCGGGACCTTGTTTCAGGAGCTCGGGCTCGCGCTCGCTGCGGGCGCGCACCTCCTGAAAACCCTTCTGCGCTCGATTTCGTACCGAGAGCACGTAGTTGCTGCCGACGAACACCGCCAGCTCGCCGACGCGGTATTCCGAGCCCTCGGGCTCGATCAGATGCAGCACCGCGAACAGCGATGATCCGTACTCCTCGAGCTTCGGCCGCTCATGCCCGGCCTGCGCGTCCTCGAGAGCGAGCGGATGCAGGTGGAACTGCACGCGCATCTCCTCGAGCTCCGCCGCGGTCGCATCGCGCAGCGCCACCCATACGAATCCCCGCGGCCGCTCGAGGTATTCCGGGATCCGGCCCACCTCGATGTCGGCGAGCTTTTTTCCGTCCTGATACGCGGCGCAGCTGACCAGCATGCATAAATGGTACGATGATTCTCGAGGATGACGCGATGAGAAAAATTCTGTTGCTGGCCGCCGCGACGGCATGCCTCACGGGTACCGTGGCAAACGCACAGCTGCCGGCTCACGACGCCGCCGATCCCGTGATCAAGGACGCGAACCGCTTCGATCCGAAGCGTCCGATCGCGCGCGAGCTCGAGACGGACGTGCCGGACGGCTTCACGGTGGGCGCCGTGGGCGATCTGATCATTTCCCGGCCCTTGAGCCAGTACGGCCCGCGGCTGCCGGCGTTTCAGTCGGTGCTCGACGTGCTGCGCGCCAACGATGCGCTCTACGGAAATCTCGAGACCACCATCTTCGATGTCCGCAACTTCACCGGTGCGCCGTATTCGTGGGACGGAGACTGGGTCAACTCCAGCCTGCCGGGGGTCGCCGAGGACCTGAAGTCGATGGGGTTCGGCATCGTCTCGCGCGCCAACAACCACTCGCTCGACTGGGGGCTCGAGGGCATGCGCGAGACCAGCCGCCGGCTCGACGCCGTCGGGCTGGTCCATGCCGGCATCGGCGAGGACCGGGGGCTTGCACGCGCGCCGCAATTCCTCGAAGCCGCTCGCGGGCGCGTGGCCCTGGTATCCATCGCCTCCACGTTTCGTCCGACCTCGGACGCCCTGCCGCCGGAAGGCGCCGCGCCCGCCCGCCCCGGCTTGAGCGCGCTGCA
>DATAUO010000058.1:0-2161 GCA_036268215.1 Steroidobacteraceae bacterium | reverse complement strand
GCCGAACGGATCGTGCGGCTCGTCGCGCACCATGTCGGCATAGAGGTGCACGCCGGTAGCCCTCGTGTCTCGGCCGAACTGCCGGAAAGCGGGGAGCGGTTCGAGGGCCTTGTCCCACCCGTAGTGGCAGCACCGTGCTTCGCCATTCGCCGCCCGGCCGTCGCGGTCTTCACCCTCGGTGACTATGCCGAGGCCGGCATCATGACCGCGTGCCAAGCCGAGCTGTTGCGCGTAGCGGTCGCAGAACGGAAAAACATCCTCGTCGCCGGGGGCACCTCGACCGGCAAGACCACGCTGGTCAACGCGCTCCTCGCCGAAGTCGCCAAGACCGGCGACCGTGTGGTGCTGATCGAGGATACCCGCGAGCTGCAATGCCGCGCGCCCAACCTTGTGGCGCTCCGCACCAAGGACGGCGTCGCCTCGCTTTCCGATCTGGTCCGCTCCTCGCTGCGCCTGCGCCCCGATCGCATCCCGATCGGCGAGGTGCGCGGCGCGGAGGCGCTGGACCTCTTGAAGGCCTGGGGCACCGGCCACCCCGGCGGCATCGGCACGATCCACGCCGGCACCGCGCTGGGCGCGATGCGCCGCCTCGAGCAGCTCATCCAGGAAGCCGTCGTCACCGTCCCCAGGGCGCTAATCGCCGAGACTATCGATCTCGTCGCGGTGCTGCGCGGGCGCGGCAGCGAACGCCGCCTTTCCGAACTCGCACTCATCGCCGGTCTCGATCCCGCCACCGGCGATTACCGCGTCCAGTCCGCCGGGGCGGGCGGCGACCTCTTGCCCCCCGGAGACCCATCATGATCCGTGTTCTCGCTGTCGCTCATTCTTCGCGTCGCCGCGTGGCCGAGCTCGTTACGCTCGCGACCCTGACGCTCGCCTTCGCCCCGGCGGCTTACGCCTCCGGCTCCTCCATGCCGTGGGAGACCCCGCTCAACTCCATACTGGAGTCGGTGCAAGGGCCCGTCGCGAAGATCATCTCGGTCATCATCATCACCGTGACCGGCCTGACGCTCGCCTTCGGCGACACGAGCGGCGGCTTCCGCCGGCTGATCCAGATTGTGTTCGGCCTGTCGATCGCCTTCGCCGCGTCGAGCTTCTTCCTCTCCTTCTTCTCGTTCTCCGGCGGAGCGCTGGTCTGATGGCCGCGATCGTCGATCCCGACGTGCCCGGCTTCTTCGCGCCGGTCCATCGCGCGCTTACCGACCCAATTCTGATGGGCGGCGCGCCGCGGACCGTCGCGATCGCCAACGGCACGCTCGCCGCGGCGATCGCCCTCGGCCTGCGGCTCTGGATCCCCGGCGCGCTGATCTGGGCGGTAGGTCACACCGCGGCCGTCTGGGCGGCGAAGCGCGATCCGCAGTTCGTCGACGTGGTGCGCCGGCACCTTCGTTACCCAGCCTATCTCGGCGTCTGAGGCTCCGATGCTGAACCTTGCAGAATATCGCAGTCGTCCCGCCGGTCTCGCCGACTTCCTGCCCTGGGCGGCCTTGGTCGAAGAGGGCGTTGTCCTCAACAAGGATGGCTCTTTCCAGCGCACGGCGCGCTTTCGCGGACCGGACCTCGATAGCGCCACGCCGGCCGAGCTGGTGGGCGTGACCGCCCGACTCAACAACGCGCTGCGCCGTCTCGGCTCCGGCTGGGCGATCTTTGTCGAGGCGCAACGGATCGCCGCGCAGACCTATCCGCACAGCAGCTTTTCCGATCCAGCGTCAGCGCTGGTTGATCTCGAGCGCCAGGACGCCTTCGAAGAGGCTGGCGCGCATTTCGAGAGCCGTTACTTCCTGACCTTCGTCTGGCTCCCGCCCGCCGAGGACGCCTCCCGCGTCGAGGGCTGGCTCTATGAGGGCCGCGCGCAGACGGGCGTCGATCCGTGGGAGCTGCTGCGCGGCTTTGTCGATCGGACCAATCGCGTCTTGCAACTGGTCGAGGGGTTCATGCCCGAGGTGGCCTGGCTCGACGACGGCGACACGCTGACCTACTTGCACTCGACCATCTCGACCCGTGCGCATCGCATCCGCGTGCCCGAGACACCGATGCACCTCGATGCGTTGCTCGCCGATGAGCCGCTTGCCGGCGGCCTCGAGCCCCGCCTCGGCGCCCATCATCTTCGCACGCTCACTGTGGTCGGATTCCCGACAACGACGCATCCCGGCATCCTCGA
>DATAUO010000057.1:0-24094 GCA_036268215.1 Steroidobacteraceae bacterium | reverse complement strand
GAACGTGTACATGTATCCGGAGAAGCCGGGGGTCACGGGAAGATTCAAGAAGTTCAACGTGGTGACGGGTGAGACCGCCTGGGACATTCCGGATTCCTTCCCGAACTGGGGCGGCGCGCTCGTGACCGGCGGCGGACTGGCGTTCTACGGGAGCTTGGGCGGCGACTTCCGCGCCGTCGATCGCTCTTCTGGCAAGGTGCTGTGGTCGCGCAAGCTGGGGTCGGGCATCATCGGCAATCCCATCACGTACTCCGTGAAGGGCAAGCAGTACGTGTCCGTGTGGTCGGGCATCGGCGGCTGGATCGGCCTGCCGGTGACAGCCGGGTTGGACCTGAACGACAAGTTCGGTGCCATCGGCGCAACGGCCATGACCAAGGCAGCCAACCTCGCGTCCATACCGCAGGGCGGCACCTTGTACACGTTCAGACTGGGTGACTGATCTGGTCCATCTTAGACTTGATCGGTCTCTAGTCGATTGATGACGAAATGGGAGCGCCCGGTGACGCAAGTCACCGGGCGTTTCCTTGTCGATGGGGCGGCAAAAGGCGGGGCGTCGAGTCCCGGAAGGTTGCAACCTTCGGAGCCGTCCCGAGTCAGAAATGGAAGGGCGCAGAGGCGTCCTGGAGGAGTGATATGAACAGAGAGCTCCGGACGAAGAGGTTGGCGATCGCTGCCCTGGCGCTGGCCGCCGCCGGTTCGGCATCCGCCGCGAGTCTGCAATCGCTGACCGTGTGCGCCGACCCCGGAAACATGCCGCTCTCCGATCAGCAGGGCGAGGGATTCGAGAACAAGATCGCCCAGGTGATCGGCAAGGCGCTCGGCACGGGCGTCGGCTACTACTGGCGCCCCTCGACCGAGCGCGGACTGATGCGCACCACCCTGGCTGAGGGCAATTGCGATCTGTGGATGGACATGGCGACCGATACCGAGGGCGCGCAGGTGCTCTCGCCGCTGTATCGCTCCACCTTCGTGCTCGCGTACCGCAGCGACAGGGGCATCCACATCAAGGATCTCAACGATCCGGCGCTGAAGAAGCTGCGGATCGGCGTCTATCAGACCTCGGCGATCCGCGAGGCACTTGCCGGCCACGGCATCCAGTCGGGCGTCGTGGTGCAGTACATGAGCCACAACGGCGACCTGGTCAAGGAGAACCAGCCGTCCTATCAGGTCCAGCAGGTCGTCGACGGCACCCTCGACATCGCCGCGGCGTGGGGGCCCATGGCGGGCTACTACAAGGTCATCAAGCACGACCCGCTGGTGCTGCAGCCCGCGAATCTCATGGAAGACGAAGTACCCCTGGAATTCGATATGGCGCTCGCGGTGGCGCGCGGCCGCCCGGAGATCAAGGAGGCGATCGAGACCGCCGTGCGCGAGCATGCCGCGGATATCCGGCAGATCCTCGTGGACTACGGGGTGCCGCTGGTGAAGTGCGATGAGTGTACGATCTCCGGAGACCTGCCCTCGCACGGGCCCTACCAGCCTCCGAAATCCGAGGAGCCGGTTCACGCCGACGCCAAGATCCATGCCGTGCGCATGGCGGCGATGAAGAAATCGCTGGCGGAGGGAGCGAGCGCGGATGTCGAGCTGCAAAATGCCATCGTGGCGGACGACATCGAGCGCGCGCGCTATCTGGTTGCGCACGGGGCGCGCCTCTCGAGCGCCGACGGCGAGGGATATACGCCGCTGCTCAATTCCGCGCGCTTCGGGTTCATGGATCTGTCTGCGTACTTCATCGACAACAAGGCCGATCCCAACCAGGCCGACCACAGCGGCTGGACGCCGCTCATGTATGGCGCGTGGCGCGACGATCCCGAGCTGATCCGGCTGCTGCTCGCGCACGGAGCGAAGCTCGATGCCGCCGAAGGCGAAGGGCTGACTGCGTTCGCGATCGCCGCGCAAAACGGCAAGGCCAAAGCCGCGGGCGCCTTGATGGTTGCGGGCGCCGACGTCAATGCGCCGGTCGCCAAGGGCGGCTACACGCCGCTGATGCTGGCCTCCATCTCCGGGTCGAGCGACCTGGCGACCGCGCTCATCGAGCATGGCGCCAAGGTGAACGCCGCGAATCCGGGCGGGGTGACCGCGCTCATGATAGCGGCAGCCGGCAATCGCGCGGGCCTCGCCAGTCTCTTGATCAAGTCGGGGGCGGACGTGAACGCCCGCAGCCAGGATGGCCGGACCGCCTTGACCATTGCGCATGACAACAACAGCGATGCCGTCATCAAGATCCTGCAACAGGCATCCGCGCGGGACGGCAACACCGGCTGACAATCAGGAACAGAAAACAGAGCAAAGAGGAGATAGACAGTGACTCGAGGATCATTCGTTGCAGGAATCGTTGTCGTGGCGGTCGCCGCCGCGACCGTGGGCACCCTCGGCAAGGTGTGGGCGGATGCCGCCGCAGTCGACTACAAGAATATTTCTCCCCCGGATCTGGTCAGCAAGACGCCGAAAGGCAAGTTGTCGAATCCCTACAAGGACACCCAGGCCGATGTGGTCGCGGAAGGTCAAAAGATTTTCTTCAGTTACTCGTGCAACGGCTGCCACGGCGGCGGGGGCGGCGGGGGCATGTGCCCTCCCTTGATCAACGACGTCTGGGTCTACGGCGGGGATGACGACACGCTGTTCCGGCTGGTCACCCTGGGGAGCGATGAGCTGCAGAAGCAGGGCTACGCGCGGCAAGGACGCGAGAACGTGGTCGGACCCATGCCGCCATTCGGTCCCCTCATCAAGACGGCGGATGACCTCTGGAAGATCCTCGCATTCGTCCGCTCCAAATACGACGGCGACCCTGCGTACAAGTTCGGTACGCCTCCGGACCTGCAATAGCGGCCCGACCAAAAATAATGCTGCACCGCAGGTTGCGCTCTCGACATAAAGAGACCAACCTTGGATGAGGAGGCTGGCACCGCGCAAATGCGCGGGATATTGTATTGTCGGCTTTCTGCAACAGCGAGTCGTGAGCCAGGGCTGGCTTTACAGGGGATGTCATGACGAACTTGAATCTCGCCACGAGCCACGCGTCCCGCATATTGCACGTGGTTCAGAACGGACTCCAACCCGCGGGCATCGAGCCGCACGTGACGCGCTCCTGGTATCGCTGCCTCCGTGAATATCAAATCGAGCCTTCCGCGCCACGCCAAAATACGGTGCTTTCCTCCCAGTCGCTGAGAGAGTTACAGCAGGGGATGGGCGAGCTGCTGCCCGTCGCGCGCGCCGAGATGGAGAGCCTGTACGAGCAGATCGCGGGCTCGGGCTTCGCCGTCATCCTTTCGGACACCCAGGGCGTCGTCCTCACCACCATCACCGATCCGAGCCTGCAGCGCGAGTTTCGCCAGGCGGGTCTGACGCTGGGAGCGATGTGGGACGAGCGCCACGAGGGCACGAACGGCATCGGCACCTGTCTCGCCGAGGGGGGGCCGGTCACCGTGCATCGGGAGGAGCATTTCCGCGGCTACAACCTCTCACTGTCCTGCTCGGGCGCTCCGATCCTGGACCCGCACGGATCGCTGATCGCGGTGCTGGATGCCTCCACCGCGAACTCCAGCGACAGCCGGCTCATCCAGCGCCACACCATGGCGCTGGTCAACATGTCGGCGCACCTGATCTCGCGCTGGAACTTCTTGAACGAGTTCAGCCAGTCGTGGATCCTGCGGTTTCACTCCCGTCCCGAGTTCGTCGGCCTCCTGCACGAGGCGCTGGTGGCGATGGATGGGGGCGGCAACATACTGGCCGTCAACGAAAGCGCGTTGCTGCAGCTCGGCTGCTCGAGCCGCAAGGCGCTGGTGGGCGAGCCCATCGAGAAGTTCTTTCAGTTCGATTTCGCCACGCTCGAGCGCCGCGCGCGCTTCGAGCCGAGCACCATCTGGCCGGTGCGCGATCTCGCCCATGGCAGGCGATTCTTCGCGATCGCGCGCGCGCCGCTCCGGCCGGCATCCCACAACCTGGAGCTGGCCGCTCCGCGCACCGGTGTATCCGCCGGCGCGCCGGTCGAGCGCAGCCAGCATCACGTCGGCGAGGATGCGCAGATGCGCAAGAACCTCACCGTCGGGCGCCAGCTGTTCGCCAAGCAGGTGCCGATCCTGCTGCAAGGAGCGACGGGCACGGGCAAGGAGGCGCTCGCCAAGGCCCTGCACCACAGCGGACTGTGGAACGACAAGCCGTTCGTCACCGTCAATTGCGCCGCGATCCCGGAGAGCTTGATCGAGAGCGAGCTGTTCGGCTACACGCGCGGCGCGTTCACCGGCGCGGTGAAGGAAGGCCGCGTCGGCAAGATATTGCAGTCGAACGGCGGCACGTTGTTCCTCGACGAGATCGGCGACATGCCGCTCATGCTGCAGACGCGCCTCCTGCGCGTGATCGAGGAGCGCGAGGTCGTCCCGCTCGGGAGCGATCAGGCGATTCCGGTGAACCTGCACGTCATCAGCGCCACGCACCGCGACATCCGCCTGATGATCCAGAACGGCGAGTTCCGCGAGGACCTCTACTACCGGTTGAACGGCATCACCCTGCATTTGCCGTTGCTGCGTGACCGCGGCGACAAGGCCGACCTGATCCGCACGCTCCTCGAGGAGGAGAACTCCGACCAGGATCCGATCGAGATCGCAGACGATGCGTTCGAGCGGCTGCTCGACTACTCGTGGCCCGGCAACATACGGCAGCTGCGCAACGCGCTGCGCACCGCCTGCGCGCTCTGCCGCGAGGGCACGATCCGCCTGTCGAACCTGCCGCAGGAGATCCTGCACACCCAGACCCACGCGGCCGCGCTCCCGCCGCATGCCGGCACGGCCGCCGCGAGCGGCGCTGCGAGCGCTGCGGGCAATGGCGGCGATGCCGCCGCCTCGGCACCTGCGATGAACCTGCCGTCCGCCGCTCTGCGCGACGCCGAGTGCGCGGCGCTCCTGCGCGAGTTGGAGCGCATGCACTGGAACATCTCGCGCACCGCCCAGGCGCTCGGGATCAGCCGCAATACGCTCTACCGCAAGATCCACAAGCACAACATCGTGCTCGAGCAGTAAGCGCCCAAAAACGAAAGGCGCCGCCCTTTGCGCAGGGCGGCGCCGACATCCATCGAGACCGTCGAACCGAAGCGCCCGAAGCGGGCGCTTCGCGAGGGTTATCCTACTTGAGCACGCCCGACAGCTTGGCGGCGTGCGTCGCCAGCGCGTCCATCAGCGGCGGATTCAAGCAGTCATAGGGCTCGAGCCCGAGCTCCTTCAGGCGGCTGCGCACGGCGCCCATGTTCGCGGGGTCCGCGCCCGACTCGATGATCGAGGACACGAACGCTGCGAAGCCGGGACCGGCCCAGCCGGATTCCGGCGACAGCTCGGTGTGGATGAAGTCGAGGCCGTAGAACGCATGCTTCTGATTCTCGATGCGTCCGTACATGTGCACGCCGCACACCTTGCAGGCATGGCGCTGAATGGTGGCCGACGGGTCCACCACCGCCAGCTTGTCGCCGTTCTGCGTGACCTTGATCTTGTCCTTCGACACCACGCCGACGACGGAGAACGTTGCACCCTTCGGCTTCCAGCACTTGGTGCAGCCACAAGCGTGATTGTGCGCGACGTTCGACCCGACCGAGACCTTCACGGGCCGGTCGGTGCACTTGCAGGACAACGTTCCTCCCGCAAAATCCTTCGATCCCTGCTTGACACCATGGTCGACCGACGGATGAATTGAAACTGCCATGACTCTTCCTCCCACTGGTTATACGGCCGTTGGCACGGCATCTATCGAAAAACTGTTGGCGACCCTTCGAGTCAGTACTTGATCACCGAGCGGATCACCTTTCCCGCATGCATCATCTCGAAGGCATCGTTGATCTTGCTCAACGGCAGCACTTCGCTGATCATTTCGTCGATCTTGATCTCGCCGCCGAGGTACCGATCCACGTATCCCGGCAACTGCGAGCGACCCTTGACGCCGCCGAACGCCGAGCCGCGCCAGACGCGACCTGTCACCAATTGAAACGGGCGAGTGGAGATCTCCTGACCCGCGCCGGCGACGCCGATAATAACCGATTCGCCCCAGCCCTTGTGGCAACACTCGAGCGCCGAGCGCATGACGTGAACGTTGCCGATGCACTCGAAAGAATAGTCGACGCCGCCGTTGGTCATGTCGACGATGACCTGCTGGATCGGCCTGTCGTGATCCTTCGGGTTTACATAGTCCGTGGCGCCGAGCGACTGGGCCATGGTCCACTTGCTGGGATTCAAGTCGATCGCGATGATTCGCCTGGCCTTGGCCATGACGGCGCCTTGAACGACCGACAAGCCGATCCCGCCGAGCCCGAACACGGCCACCGTGGATCCGGGCGTGACCTTGGCGGTGTTCAGCACCGCGCCGATACCGGTGGTGATGCCGCAGCCGAGCAGACAGACCTTGTCGAGGGGCGCCTTGGGATTGATCCTGGCCACCGAGATCTCCGGCAGGACCGTGTGCTCGGAGAAGGTGCTCGTCCCCATATAGTGAAGGATGGGCTTGCCCTTCATGGAAAAGCGCGAGGTCCCGTCGGGCATCACGCCCTTGCCTTGCGTGACGCGAATGCGCTGGCAGAGGTTGGTCTTTCCCGACGTGCAGTATTCACAGGTGCCGCACTCGGGCGTGTAGAGCGGGATCACGTGATCGCCGGGCTTGACGCTGGTGACGCCGGCGCCCACCTCTTCCACGATCCCGCCGCCCTCGTGCCCCAGTATTGCGGGAAAGATTCCCTCGGGGTCGGCGCCGGACAGGGTGAACGCATCGGTATGGCATACACCCGTCGCCACGATGCGCACCATCACCTCGCCCGCCTTGGGGCCGGCGAGATCGACTTCTTCAATGCTAAGCGGTTTGCCGGCTTCCCAAGCGACGGCCGCTCTCGTCTTCATCGAAGGAGCTCCTGCAAACGTCTACGGGGACGGATCGTCGAGCACCGAAATTTTTGGTGCTCAAAAAAACAAGCAGCAAGCGTGCCAGCGGCGCTTCACTCGCGGATAACGTTGCCCGATCAACTACTTGCAGTTGGCGGTTGCGGAAGTCGGGCTGGGGACCGCGACCGGTGTTTCTGATCCGCCACAGTTTGTGCTTCAAAAATGTAGCAGCGAAGGCGCCGCGCGCTTGTATCTAATCCAATACAGAATGCGACAGTTTTGATCCTTGGGCGTGACAGTGGGGCCGGCGCCACGCTCGCCTCCACGCTCCCGGTTTTGCTCTAAAACCACATTCGGCAAGGTCCCGGGCGAGCCCGAGGCCCAGCGGCCCTGAGCCTCGCCGCTACGCATTTTGCTCTTTGGAATCAGGGGCCTGGCGCAGGGCCGCAACCTCCGAATTACGCCCGGGATGCGGCGACACGAGCGGCGGTTGCACCATTGGTACGCCTCTTGCACACAGCTCAAGGGAAGCTTCACCCGACGCCATCCGGCGTTTGGCGAGTGCGGGAAGAGCTGCGATCGCGACGGCGCTGCCGGCGCCTTCGATATCACCAAGAAACCCGAAACGGAGGGAGTTTTTCATGAATACGCGTATCAAGCTTGCGATCGCAGTCAGCGCGGCGTTGTCGGTGGTTCCGCTGACCCGCGCGCTCGCGGGAGTCGACGTGCAGGCCGGCGATTGGAAGCTGGACTTCTCGGGCAACGTCAATGGGTTTTATGTGGGGTCGAGTTGCGCCACTCCGAGCACCACCACGACGGTGACCGGCGGACTCGCGTGCACGGGCGACAGCTCCGCGTCCGTCCGCAACGGACTCCTGCCGGCGGCCCTGGTGTTCAGTGCCAGCTCGCGTCAGGACGACTTCGACGTGAACGTCACCATCGGCTTCTATCCCGGCATCAACAGCTCCGCCGCGGCCGGGGTGAACGGCGCCGGTGAGCCGGCCGCACTCGCGACTCCCGGCATCGATGCGCGCCAGGCGTTTTTCACGTTCGGCGATGCGAGCTGGGGCACGGTGAAGATCGGCCGCGACATCGGCCTGTTCGGCAAGGACGCGATCCTCGACGACATGACGCTGCTCGGCGTCGGCACCGCGCTCGCGAATCCGGCGCCCGGGAACACCAGCCTCGGCCGCATCGGCCTCGGCTACATCTACACCGACTGGGAGCCCCAGCTCACCTACACCACGGCCAGCTTCGGCGGCTTCAGCGGGTCGTTCGGCGTCTTCCAGCCGCTCGATACGACCTCCGGAACGCTGCAGTACACCGCGCACAATTCGCCGCAATTCCAGGCAGGCCTCGCCTACGCCTGGGGCGATCCGAAGGCCGACCCGGTCACGGGCAAGGTATGGTTCGATGTGGTCGACCAGCGCCTCAAGCTGCAATCGGCCGCGATCACCGGCGCCAACGCGCTCGGTCAGGACACGAGCTTCAACGGCTACGGCATCGACGGCGGCGTCAAGCTCGACGTGCAGGCCTTCGAAGCCGTGTTTTACGGCTACACCGGCAAGGGCATCGGCACCACGGGCTTGTTCATCCTGGCGACCTCGGCCGACGGCGACACCCGCAAGTCCGACGGCGGCTACGTCCAGGCGAGCTACAAAATCGACAAGCTGAAGCTTGGCGTGAGCTACGGCATCTCGGATCTCAAGCTTGCCGATGACGAGCGCGTGTTCGAGAGCTCGAGCACGCTGTTGAAGCGCAACGAGTCCGGTGTATTCGGCGCCTACTACGCGCTCACCAAGAGCGTGAACCTGGTGGGCGAGTACATCTACAGCAAGTCGGACGCGTGGAACGGCAACTCGGCCAAGGAAAAGGACTTCGCGCTCGGCGGCATATTCTTCTTCTGATCCCCCTGCGAAGGGCACTTCCGATCGGCGGCGCGGGTGGTGCGCCGCCGATCTTTTTATCCCGGGTTGTGCCAAACTAGCTTCGCATCCCCAGTGCGGAGACCGCCCGTCTCATGAGCCAGCGATCGCCTGCCTCCCCTCGGCCGCCCCGGTCCGCCCGGCTCGTGCTGCGAACCGCAGCCGCAGGACTCTCGGCGCTCGCGCTCGCCGCCGCGCTCCTCTCCCCGCGTGCGCACGCCGTTGGCGAGGAGCCGCAACCCTCGAGCAGCGCGTGGGAACTGCTGCAGCAGCGTTATTACGGCGAGCGTCCGATGGGGGTGGTGGACGAGCGCTTCATGAGCATCGATGCGCCGGCCAACACGCCGGATCCCGCGGCCACGCCGGTCACGATCAAGCTCGCGGACGATGAGCACAGGCGCATCAAGCGCGTGCGGGTGTTCATCGACAACAATCCTTCGCCGCTGGTCGCCACCTTCGATCTCGCCGCGACGCCGATCACCGAGATCGACATGCGCGTGCGCATCGACCGGTTCACCTCCGTGCGCGCGATCGCCGAGACCGAGTCGGGCGACCTCGAGATGCGCTCGACGTGGGTGAAGGCGAGCGGCGGCTGCTCCGCGCCGCCGAGCGCCGCGCAAGGCGGCACGCTCGGCGAGGTGCGCGTGCGGCCTTCGGAGGACGCGCGATCGGTGCAGCTCGCGATTCGCCACCCGAACGCCTCGGGATTCCAGCTCGACCCCAAGACCGGCGACCCGATACCCGCCCATTACATCTCCCACATCCGCTTGAGCGCGGGCGCCGAGGTGCTGCTCGACGCGGAGACCGGCATTTCCCTGAGCGAGAACCCGGCGCTGCGCATCAGCTCGGACCGGCCGCTGGCGCTGCCGCTGCGCGTGGATGCGACCGATTCGGAGACTCACGCCCACTACACCGCATCGAATGGGAGCCGCTGACGCCGGTCTCGCGCTCGCGGCCGCGCTTTCCCTGCTCGGCTGGCGCCCGGCATCGGCCGCGGGCCCGGACGACTTCATCGTGGTCCAGGCCGCCCCGGGCGTGTTCGCGCACCTCGGCAAGCACCTGCCGCTCGACGCCCCGGGCCACGACGACATCGCGAACATCGGCTTCATCGTGGGCACCAAGTGCACGGCGGTGATCGACACCGGGGGCTCGGTCCGCATCGGCGAGGCGCTGCGCAAGCAGGTCGCGCGGCGCACTGCCGTGCCGATCTGCTACGTGATCAATACGCACGTCCATGTCGACCACGTGCTCGGCAATGCGGCGTTCGAGGGCGCGCACCCGAGCTTCGTGGGGCACGCGAAGCTTGCAGAGGCGATCGCTCGCAGCCGCGGCTTCTTCGCCAGGGAATATGCCGCCGATCTCGGCAAGGCCGAGGTGATCGCACCGGACCGGACCGTGACCGGCGCCCTCGAGCTCGATCTCGGCGGGAGGGTCCTCACGCTTCGGGCGTGGCCGACGGCGCACACCGATTGCGATCTCACAGTGTACGACGGCGCCACGCGCACGCTGTGGACCGGCGATCTGCTCTTTCGCGGGCGTCTGCCGGCGCTCGACGGGAGCCTGCCCGGATGGTTGCGGGCGCTCGATGAACTCGAGCGCATTCCGGCACGGGTCGTGGTGCCGGGGCATGGAGCCATCACGCGCGAGCTGAAACCCTCCATCGCGGTCGAGCGCCGTTATCTATCGGCGCTGTCCGAGGGCGTGCGCGCCGCGATCGGGCGCGGCGATTCGCTGCAGCAGGCGATCGCGCAGGTTGCCCCCGCCGAGCGCGCGGGGTGGCTGTTGTGGGACGAAGTGCATCCGCGCAACGTGGTGCGTGCGTACCGGGAGCTCGAGTGGCAGTGAGCCTGCGGCGCCGCGGATTTCTCGGGCGGGCGGGAGCCCTGATGGGGCTCGCCATTGCGGGGCACGTACCGGGCGCCCGCGCGGTGCCGCGAGCGGCGGCCAAGGTGCTGGTCGTCGGCGGCGGCTTTGCCGGGGCGGCGTGCGCACTCAATCTGCGGCGCGCGGCGCCGCGCCTCGGCATCACCCTCGTCGATCCTGATGCGAGCTATGTCACCTGTCCCATGAGCAACCAGGTGATCGCCGGATGGCGCGGCCTCGCGTCGATCACCGTGTCGCGCCGCGGACTCGAGGCGGCCGGTGTCTCGTGCGTGCAAGGACGCGTGGAGTCCATCCTGGCCGAGCGCAGGCGGGCGCGCCTCGCGGGCGGCGAGGAGCTTGCCTACGACCGGCTGGTCATGGCAACCGGGATCCGCTTTCTCTGGGATCGCATCGAGGGACTGAATGCCGAGTCCTCGCTGTGCGTGCCGCACGCCTGGCAGGCGGGAGCGCAGACGACGCTGCTCGCAGCGCAGCTCTCGACCCTTCGCCCGGGGGGCGTATTCGCCATCAGCGTTCCCGGCGGCTACATGCGCTGTCCGCCGGGGCCATTCGAGCGCGCGAGCCTGGTGGCCGAATATCTCAAGCGGCGAAATCCTCGCGCGAAGGTGTTGATCTTGGATGCGAACAATCGCTTTCCGAGACAGGATGAATTCACGTCTGCCTGGCGCGAGCTCTACGGCGATGCGATCGAGTGGGTGCCGGTGGTCGAGGGCGGCGCGGTAACGCGCGTCGATCCCGCGACGCGGACGCTCTACACCTCGAGCGGCGCGCATCGGGCGGACGCGGCCAGCGTCATCCCTCCGCAGGCGCCGGCGGCGCTCGCCGTGCAGGCAGGCTTGGCTTCGGGCCACGGCTGGTGTCCGGTCGTGCCCGGCACCTTCGAATCCACGCAGGTCCGCGGCATCCACGTCATCGGCGATGCCTGCATCGCGGATCCGATGCCGAAGTCGGCATCGGCGGCGTACGCCCAGGCGGTCTCGTGCGCGCAGTCCATCGCGGCGATTCTCGAGCAGCGCGCGGCGCCGGAGCCGCTGCTCGATAGCGTGTGCTTCAGCATGTTGGCGCACGGACGCGCGCTTTCCATCCGCGCGCGCTTCGCGGTCGAGAGAGGCGTGATCCGCCGCGTCGAGGCCGGCGAAAGGCGGGAGACTGGCGACAAGCCGGAGACGAGCGAAAAGCGGGAGAGGGGCGACAAGCGCGAGACGAGCGACCAGCGCGAGACGGGTGCCGCGGGGTCCGAGCGGGAGGCCGTTGCCGCCGAGGCGTGGTATCGCAGCATCGTCTCGAACTCGTTTGCCGTCTGAGACCCGGGGCTCGGCCCGCCTCGCCGCCGGCTCAGCCCGGACTCTTGAGCTTGCGCCAGCCGGCGCGCGCCCGCTCGATGTGCTCGTGCGGCGAGTCGAGAAAGAATTCCAGCGAGGTGCCGCTCGAAAAGCAGTAGAGCTTGCCGTCGTCGGGATCGATCCAGTTGAGGGAACAGTCGGCCTCGATCCTGACGCCGGCCGCAACGCCGAGCGGATCGAGATCGTCGAACTCGCCTTGCATGCGGACGGGAGGAGTGGCGGCCTTCCAGATGCCTCCGCGATTCCTGGTCGGTGCGGTGACGATGTCCCGGGCGGCCGGCGTCGCGCCGGCTGAGGGCGCGGGGTGCGCCGCGGATGGTTGCGCATGCACGGCGCCCGCGGCGATCGAGAGGCCGAGTGCCGCGGCCGTGGCGACGAGCGCGGCGCCGGCATGGACACTGCGACTGCTCATGAATCTCATTGCAGCAACTGGCCGCGCCGATTGCAACTGTTTCACTTCTGGGACACTGGTTTTTCCTCAGGCTTTGAACCAGTATCGCCGCAGAAGAGGCCGGAAAATCGGCCGAAATGCCGGGGAAATATTCCCGATGAGCGGGTTTGGTCAATGCCGTTAGCGCGCCGGTATCCTTCGGCGGATAGAGCCTCGACGCGCCGTGTTCCGGGATTCGAATCGATCCGCCGGGTCGGACTCCTGTGTGCCGGTGTGGCTGCCGCATGCGCGCATTATCAGGCGGCACCGCTCGAGCCCGCGGCGAGCGCCGCGGAGTTTGCCGCGCGCAAGATCACCGACGTGAAATTGAGCGAGGACCTCGCCGATCTCGTGCCGGAGGCGCGGCGCGCGTGGCCGCCGAAGGAATGGGATCGCGCTCAGCTCCTCGCGGTGGCCTGGACCCGCAATCCGAACCTCGCCGTGGCACGGGCGGAAGTGCGCGCGGCCGAGGCGCGCGAGATCACCGCGGCCGAGCGGCCCAATCCAGACCTCACCTTGCAATCGGAATATGCGCGCAACGATGCGTACCCCTGGCTCTACGGCATCGAAGCGAGCTGGTTGCTGCGCTCGAGCACGCAGCGGCGCCTGGAGCGCGGCATTGCCGGGGTCGAGACCGCCAACAAGCAGCTGGAGCTCATGGACCAGGCCTGGGCGGTGCGCAGCGCCCTGGCCGCATCGCTCTCGGAATGGGAGAGCGCCCGACGGCGGCTGGACCTGACCGCACGTCTCGCCGCCGCGCAGGACCGGCTGGTGGCGCTCGAGAAGCAGCGCGTCGGCGCGGGAGAGGACGCCCCGGTCGAGCTCCTGACCGTTGAGCAGGCCCGCATCCAGATCGAGCAGCAGGCGGCCGCCCTGCGTGAGGCGGTTGCGCTCGCTCAGGCGGATACCGCCAAGGCGCTCGGACTTCCTCCCGAGGCGCTCGACGGCGTGGCGCTCGCGTGGCCCGAATGGGGCGAGCCGCCTGCGGTCGGCGGCGACGCGCAGCGCGCGGCGCGCGAGCGGGCGCTGCTGTCGCGCGCCGACCTCGGCATCGCCATCGGCGAATACTCGGCCGCGGATTTGAAGCTCAAGCTCGAGATCCAGCGCCAATATCCGCAGCTGCAGCTCGGGCCGGGATTCTATTGGGACCACGGCATCGCGAAATTTCCGTTCGACGTCGGATTCACGGTGCCGGTGAACCGCAACAAGGGCGAGATCGCGGAGGCGAACGCCGGACGCGAGCTCGCCGGGCGGCGCATGTTGGCGTTGCAGGCGGATATCTACGGGCAGATCGCAACGGCCGAGCGCGCCGAGAGCATCGCCCGTGCGAGCACCGAGGCGGCGGTGCGGCAGGTGGAGATGGCCAGGCAGCAGCAGGAGCGCGCGAGCCTCGGCCTGCGCCTGGGCGCGATCGGCTCCGACGAGGGAGTCGCGGCCGAGATCGTCGCGCTGCGAGCCGAGCTCGAGCTGGTGGAGATCCGCGCGAAGCTGCAGAGCGCGCGCAACGCGGTCGAGGATGCGTTGCGGACGCCCTTGTCGGGCCCCGAGCTCGCGCTCGCCCAGCCGTCGGCCCATCTGCTCGCCGTGGGGCGCCCCCGCGACGATGGCGGCGACCCGGGCGGGCCTGCGGCGGAGCCGGCCCAATGATCAGCCTTCGTGCGCTTGCACTTTGCACGTGCGGCCTCGGCCTCGCGGTCGCGCCGGCCGCGGCGGGCGATGACGACCATGATGCCGCGAAGCCCGGGCCGAACGCGCCGCTCGCCCTCAACGCCGAGCAGCAGCGTGCGGTCGGAATCGCGGTCGCGCACCCCGTCGCCGCGCAGGCTCCGGAGCGGATCGATGCGCTCGGCGAGGTCCTCGATCCCACTCTGTTGATCACCGAATCGGGGGAGTCCGCCGCCGCGGCGGCAGCCGAGCGATCGGCTTCCACCGAGGCCGCGCGGCTGCGCGCGCTCTATCAGGGAGGGGCGGGCGCCTCGTTGAAGATGCTGGAGGCCGCCGATGCCGATCAAGCCCGCGCGCACGCGACGGCGGCCGGCGCCGCGGCTCGATTCGCGCTGCATTGGGGGCCTCTCGCGGGCATGCCCGCGGGAGAGCGCCAGCAGCTGATCGAGCGCACGGGCGCGGGAGGAGCGCTCCTGGTACGCGCGGACCTGCCGGGACATCACAGCCTGGCGGCGCTGCCCGACAGGGCGCTGCTCGACGTGGACGGACTGCGGGTGCCGGGGCGTGTGCTCGGAGCGTTGAGGCAGGCGAGCGAGGTGCAGAGCGCCGGCTTGCTGATCGAGGTGTCGAAGGCGCCGGAAGGGCTGGGCGCGGGCGCGAAGGTGCCGGTCGAGCTGGTCGGCGCCGGGCACAGGGGCATGGCGCTGCCGCGGGACGCCGTGCTCTACGACGACGGCGGACCCTACGTGTTCAAGCAGCTCGGGCGGGGCGCCGATCCCAAGACGGCCCGCTACGCACCGGTGAAGGTGAAGCTCCTGGCGCGCTACGGCAACGGGTGGCTCGTGGACGGTATCGACGATGACGACGACATCGTGGTGCGCGGCGCGGGGGTGCTCTGGTCCTTGCAAGGCATGGGCTCGCGCCCGGCCGACGCCGACGACGATGATGATTAGGAAGGGTCCGCAGGTCTTTCGCCCCGGCACCGCCACCCGCTAGACGCCATGCTCGCCGCCATCGTCCGCGCCTCGCTGCGCAATCCGCGAATCGTCACGGCGCTGGCGTGCCTCATCGCGGCCATCGGTCTCGCCGCGCTGCTCGAGGCGCGCTTCGACGTGTTTCCGGATTTCGCGCCGCCGCACGTGCTGGTGCAGACCGAGGCGCCGGGTCTCGATGCCACCCAGGTCGAGTCGCTGGTGACGCGGCCGCTCGAGGAGGTGCTCGCGGGAACCGAGAACGTCAAGACGGTGCGCTCGACGTCGAGCCAGGGATTGTCGGCCATCCAGGTGGTGTTCGATCGCGGCGGCGACCCGTATCGGCAGAGACAGGTGGTGACCGAGCGGCTGGCCGAGTTCGCCGGCCAGCTTCCGCCCGGCGTCGGCGCGCCCTTGCTGTCGCCGCTAAGCTCCTCGATGGAATACCTGGTGCACTTCGGATTCACCAGCGAGCGGCTCTCGCCGCTGGAATTGCGCGACGTCATCCAATGGATCGTGAAGCCGCAAATCCTCGCCGTGCCCGGGGTGGCGCAGGTGCAGATATTCGGCGGCGAAGTGCGCGAGCGGCAGATCGAGATCGATCCGGCCAGGCTCACGGCCGCCGGCCTCACGGTCGACGACGTGATGACCGCCGCCAAGCACGCCACCGCGCTGATCGGCGGCGGCTTCGTCGAGACGCCGATCCAGCGGATCGTGATCCAGGCGCAGGCGCCGGGTGTGAGCATCGAAGCGTTGGGGCGGGCGGTGGTCGCGACCCGCGGCGGGCTGCCGATCCGCATGCGCGATGTCGCCACGGTGGGCGAAGGCGCCGAGCCTCGATTCGGCGACGCCTTGATCGCGGGAAAGCCCGGAATCCTCATCGAGACCTCCACGCAGTTCGGCGCCAATACGCTCGAGGTCACACGGTCGCTCGAGCAGCGGCTCGATGCGCTTGCGCCGGCGCTCGCGAAGCAGGGCATCCAGTACCATCCCGCGCTGTTGCGGCCGGCGAGCTTCATCGAGAGCGCGATCGAGAAGCTGCGCAACTCGCTCATCATCGGCGCCGTGCTGGTGGTCGCGCTGCTGCTCATCACGCTGCGCGACTGGCGCGGCGCGCTGGTCTCCTTCAGCGCGATCCCGCTCGCGCTGCTGACGACGATCTGGCTGCTCCAGGCCGGCGGCTTGAGCCTCAACACCATGACGCTCGGCGGGCTGGTGGTCGCGCTCGGCGTGGTGGTCGACGATGCCGTCATCGACGTAGAGAACATCCTCAGGCGCCGCCGCATCGCGGCCGGCGACATCGACATCGACGCATTGTTCATGGGCGCCTCGCTCGAGGTGCGCCGGCCCGTGTTCTACGCGACCGCCGCGGTCGCGGTGGCATTCCTGCCGATCCTCACCATGTCCGGCTTGCAGGGATCGTTCTTCCGTCCGCTGTCGATCTCGTTCCTGCTCGCGGTCGGCCTGTCCCTGCTGGTCGCCATGAGCGCGACACCGGCGCTCGGCGTGCTCGCCATGGCGCATCATCGGCCGAAGTCCGAGGCCGGCATCTTGCGGCACCTGAAGCGCGGACAGATGCGCGCGGTCGCGTGGCTGAACGGCCGGCCCGGCATCCTGGTCGCCATCGTCGCGGTCACGGGCATCGCGGGCATCGTGCTCCTGCCGGTGCTCGGCGCGCGGCTGTTGCCCGACTTCCGCGAGAACTATCTGATCGCGCACACCTCGCTCCGCCCGGGCATATCCCTGGCCGAGACCTCGCGCATCGGCCTGCAGATCTCCAAGGGACTTCTTGCGATCCCGGGTGTGAAGAGCGTGGCGGAGCAGATCGGCCGCGCCGAGAACGGCCAGGATCCCGACGCGCCGAACAAGACGGAGTTCGAGGTGCAGATCGATCCGGGCAAGGGCTACGACGCGCGCGCGATCGACGCCTCGATCCGCGACGTGTTCGACGACTACCCGAATCAGCTGGTGGAGATCTATTCGGTGCTGGCCGAGCGCATCGGCGAGACGCTGTCGGGCGAGTCCGCGCCCTTCACGATCAGCGTCATCGGATCGGACCTCGATGCGGACGACGCGGTGGGCGCCCGCATCGTCGATGTTCTCAGGAGCCTGCCGGACAGCGGCAACGTGCGCCTCACCGTCCCGCCGCGCGAGGTCGAGCTGCACGTGGAGCTGGAGCCGGAGCGTCTCGAGCTCTACGGCCTCGAGGCCGAGGACGTGCTCCAGACCCTCAACGCCGCTTATCACGGCAGCGTGGTCGCGGATCTCAATCAGGCCGATCGAAGCATTCCCGTCGCGGTGCGCATCGCCGGCGCCGGCTCCGATCCCGCGGCGGTCGGCGCTCTGCTGATCCGCGGCCGCGACGGCTCGGTCATCCCGCTGTCGTCCGTCGCGAAGGTCGATCTCACGTCCGCGCGCAGTCTGGTCGACCACCAGGATGGTCTGCGGCGGCAGATCGTCGTCGCCTCGCCCAAGGGCGCGGACCAGGCGGGATACGCCGGGTCCGCGCGCAAGGCGATCGCCGCGAAGGTGCCGCTGCCGGCCGGCGTGTACCTGCGCTATGGCGGCGCCGCGGAAGCGCAGACCGCCGCCCGCGACGAGCTCCTGTGGCATTCGGCGGCGGCGTTCGTGCTGATCGTGCTGTTGCTCGCGCTCGCCTTCGGCCAGGCACGGCACGTGCTGCTCGTGGTGCTGTCCCTCCCCAGCACGTTGATCGGCGGCGTCGCCGCCGTGGCCGTCACCGGCGGGACACTCACGCTCGGCGCCATGGTCGGATTCGTCGCGCTGTTCGGCATGGCGGCCCGCAACACCATCCTGCTCGTATCCCACTACGACCACCTGGTGCACGAGGAAGGACAGGTTTGGAACCTCGACACCGCCGCGCGCGGCGCGGAGGAGAGACTCACGCCGGTGCTGCTCACCGCGGCCCTCACCGGGCTCGCGCTGCTGCCGGTGGCGCTGCAATTGCATCAGCCCGGTCACGAGATCGAGGGGCCGATGGCAGTGGTAATTCTCGGCGGCTTGGTGTCTTCTACCATGGTCAGCCTGCTGCTCATTCCGCCGATGGCGGCGCGGTGGCTGCGGCCGGGAAAGGCTCCCGGATGAAACGGGACGCGCCGCCTCGCGGCGGCGCACGGACTTTGATTGGAATCACTCTACAAAAGGAACGCTCATGAAAATGAAGATTTGGGACGATATGCAATCCAAGCGAATCACGGGGAGCTTGACGGGGGCGCTGGTCGCGGGAGTGTGCGCGCTGTTTTCGGGGCTGGCGCTCGCCGCCGCGCCGCCCTTGACCACGACCAAGAGCGTCGACGTGGATGCCTCCGCGTCCAAGGTGTGGGGCGTCGTCAAGGATTTCGGCGGGATCAACAACTGGCATCCCGCGCTCGCCAAGACCGAGATCGTCGAGGGCAGCGACAACGCCGTCGGCGCGGTGCGGTTGCTGACGCTCAAGGATGGCGGCACCATCAAGGAGAAACTGCTGGCCTACAACGCGGCCGGCCGCTCGATGAAGTACGAGATCCTCGAGGGCGCATTGCCGGTGAGCCACTACTCCGCGACCATCAGCGTGAAGGCGGCGGGCAAGGGCAAGTCGACGATCACCTGGAGCGGACACTACAAGCGCAAGAATACCGGCGACAATCCCGGCGACAAGGAGAACGACAAGGCCGCGAGCGATACGATTGCCTCCGTGTATCAGGGTGGGCTCGACAACGTGAAGAAGCTGGCCGAGCAACATTAGGCGTGTCGCAGACGCTCTCATCCTGACCAAAGCTACGGGGTCGTTTCGACCCCGTAGATCCGGCGCGAAGCGCCTGAGGAGCCCCCGTAGATCCGGCGCGAAGCGCCTGATAAGAGGGCGGTGCAAGCCACCGCCCTCTGCTCGGGCTAGTCGAGCTTGGCCAGGGAAATCGTCGGCTTGCGGCCGGTCTTCTCCTGGTAGTAGCTCGCGAGTTGCGGGACGTTGATGTCGTTGATCGCGCGCTCGACGGCGTGCGCCACGCAGGTCCGCGCCAACGCCTCGGCCTTCAAGTCACGCGTCCCCGCCGGCTCGCAGACCTGGCGTGCGGCGGACTGGAGCCGCGCGTAGAGTGCTGCAACGCCGGCGCTCCTGGTCAGATCGAGGTCGGCGAATTTCACCACGCGACCGGGAGCCTCGTCGGACTCGCCGGCATGCGCCGGGACGCTGAGCACAGCCAGCGACGTCGCGCACAGGGCGAGGTAAATTGCGGCCTTGAGTTTCGGGTGGCTGGGCATGACATATTCCTTGTGTGGACCCGGAGCATACCGGGCGAGCAGACGCTACGCGCCGGGAGCTGCGCGCGAATCGCGTAGTTCTACTGAATCTTGCTGCGGGACTCCCCGATATTCTTGCGAAGCACGAGCGCGACACCCGTGATGCCGATCGCCAGCGTGGTTGCGCCTGCATATGTCCAGTCGGCCGCGAAGCAGCCGATCATGCACAAGCTCGACATGACCCAAGCGAAACCGCCGGTGATGACTCCGCCGGGCGTGCGATACGGGCGCTCGCGAGCCGGCTGACGGCGGCGGAGCGCGAGGTGCGCGGCCAGCATGATGAGATATGACAGCGACGCCGCGGTCACCATGACCACGTAGACGGCGGCGGAGCTCGCGAGCACCGCGAGCAGATAGCTTCCCAGGCCGACCGCGAGCAGGGCCGGCACCGGGGAACGCCGCGCGTTGGTGCGCGCGAGCAGCGCCGGAAGATGGCCGGCGCGAGCCAGCGCAAATGCCTGCCGCGAATAAGCGAACATGGCGGCGAAGAAGCAGGCGCCGAGACCGACGAGCCCGCACACGTTCACGGCCTTGAGCAATCCGCCATCATGTCCCGCCGCGAGCAGTCCCACGATCAAGGGATCGTTCGCGCCGGCAAGCGCCGCGGCGCCCGCGGCGCCGGGACCGAAAATCACCAGTGACACCGCGAAAAAGGCCAGCACCGCCATGGCGGCCATCATGGCCCGCGGCACCGTGCGCGCCGGATCCCGCGCTTCCTCCGCCGCCATCGGTATCCCTTCGACGGCGAGAAAGAACGCCGTACCGAACGGAAACGAGATCCACACTCCGCGCCATCCGCCCGGCAGCCATTTCGAAGCCCCGGCCGCGGATATTGCCGGCACATCCGCGAGCTTGGCGGGATCGAAGTGCGCATACACGCCGGCCAGATAGAGCAGGAGACCGAGCGCCGCGATGCCGGCCAGCACCAGGAGCACGCGCATGGCCTCGCCCACCCCGGCGGCGTGAATGGCGGCCACCAGACAGTAGAGGATGGGCATGGTGTAGAGCGCCGGCACGCCCGACAGCGCCTCGAAGTAGGCGCCGACGAAGATCGCGACCACGCTCGCGGCGGCGCCGTATTCCACCAGGATGGCGAGGCCGGCGACCAACGCGAGGGCGGGGCCGAATGCCTCGCGCGCGAAGTCATAGCCGCCGCCCGCTCCGGGCATCATCGCAGCGAGCTCCGCGATCGACAGGATGAGCGCGAAGAACATGCCGGCTGCGGCGATCACCGCGAGCAACAGGCCTCCCCATCCACCCGAGGCGAGGCCGAGATTCCATCCGGCGTAGTCGCCCGCGATCACGTAGGAGACGCCCAGCGCGGACAGGAGCACCGGGCCGAGGGTGCCTCGTCGAAGGCCGGTGTGCGCTTGGGAGGGTGCGCCGCCCGGGTCGGGCTTGGTCAAGGTCGGATTCGTCCCCGCGGTGGTGCGCGCTCGGCCGATTGCCGCGGCTTTGGAATATTTGTTACATTCTTTGCAATGCAAGTCAATATGATCTGAATATGCTCAAGCCGATGGATGACGCCCGAGAACCCGACGGCGTGCTGCTCGCGCCGGACGAGCCGCCGCCGTTCATGCAGCAGCCAGGCAGCGCCCGGGAGTGGTTCCTGGTGTGCGACCACGCCGCGAACCGCGTGCCGCGGGCCCTTGGGTCGCTTGGCCTCACGCGCGCCCAGCTCGAAACGCACATCGCCTGGGATATCGGCGCGCTCGAGGTGGCGCGGCACCTGGCAATGCGATTGGATGCGCCCCTGTTCGCGACCCGGTACTCGCGCCTGGTCGTGGACTGCAACCGTTACCCGGCCGCCGCCGATGCCATGCCGGCGGTGAGCGATCATCTGCGGATCCCGGGCAACCGGGCGCTGACCGAGGAGGGCCGGCGGCAACGAGTCCGCGCGCTCTTCGCGCCCTACCATCGCGCGATCGACGCCGCGCTGTGCGAAGCCGATCGGCGCGGCGAGACGCCGCTGTTCCTGTCCATCCACAGCTGCACGGACGTGATGAACGGTCAGCGCCGGCCCTGGGAGATCGGCGTGGGTTGGCGGCGCGACGACCGTGCCGCTGCGCCGGTGATCGAGAGCCTGCGCGCCCGCGGCGACGTCATCGTTGGGGACAACCAACCCTATGGGGTCGACATCGGCGATGACTTCACCACGCCGGAGCACGCCATGACGCGCGGGCTCCCCCACCTGCAAGTGGAGTTTCGCCAGGATCTCCTGTCCACCGTGGAGGATGCCCGCCGCTGGGCCGATGTGTTGCATGAGGCGCTGACGCGGGTCGGGCCGCACGAGCTCTGGTCGCGCCGCGCCCACTGCCTCGCGCCGGCCGACGACATCCGCGGCATCGGGCGCTGGACCCGGGGGATGGAGTGATGGCCGGGATCTCCGAGCGCATTGCGTCGGCTGCCGGGAGCCTGACCCCGGCGGATCGGCGCATCGCCCACGTGCTGTCCGCCAGCAACATGCTGGCGGGTCTCGACACCATCGTGAAGCTGGCGCAGCGCGCCAACGTGAGCGGCCCGAGCATCCTGCGTTTCTCCGCAAAGCTCGGATTCGGGGGGTTCACGGAATTCCAGGACGCCGTGCGCGAGGACATCCAGAGCCGCTTCACCTCGCCGCTCGATCTGTACGAGCGTGCGCGCGCGCCGCAGCCCCACGGACGCATACGGCGCGCCTCCGAGATCTTTCAGCGGGGCATCGAGCGCACCTTGCGGCGCCTGGACGAGACCCAGCTCGATCGCGTGGCGCGCGCGCTGTGCGACGTGCGCCATCCGGTGTATTTCGTCGGCGGACGATTCACGCACCACCTCGCGGAGATGCTCTGGGGGCACGTGTATCAGCTCCGCTCCGGCGCGCACGTCCTGCGCCCGGGCGTCGTCAGTTTGTCCGATCAGCTGGTGGAGATCGGACGCGGCGACGTCCTGGCGGTATTCGACGTGCGGCGCTACCAGGCGGACATCATCGAGCTCGCGGAACAGGCCAAGGCGCGGCGCGCGCACATCATCCTGTTCACGGATACGCTGCTCTCGCCGATAGCGCGCTTCTCCCGGGATGTGCTCACGTGCGACCTCGACACGCCCTCGCCGTACGATTCGCTGGTGCCGATGATGGCGCTGGTCGAGACGGTGATCGCCGCCGCGACGGAAAGGGCCGGCGAGCGCGGCCGCGGACGCGTGGCATCGATCGAGGAGGCCAGGCGTCGCGCCGAAGAAGCGCACGCGCGGGCGGGATCATGAGTGCGCGTAGAATCGGGCGCCGGGGAGCCGGATCAATGGACGGAAGAGCGAGGCGAACGTGGTGACGACCGATGGCGATCTCGCGCTGATCGCGTGGTGCGATCTCGTCGGGCAGCTGCGCACCCGGCCCGTGCCACTCGATCAGCTCGAGTCGAAGCGCAAGCATGGACTCGGTTGGGCGGCGGCGGGCATGGCCATCACGCCGTTCGACGGCATCGTCGACAATCCGTTCGGGCCCCTCGACGAATTCCGCCAGATCCCGGTCGACGGCGCCTCGGTCACGGTCGAGGCGGCCGGCGACATTCCGGCGATGCATCTGCATCTGGCTCGAACGGTGGACGGGTCCGGCGCCTCCGACTGCTGTCCGCGCAGCGTTTGCGAGGGCGCCCTCGCGGATTTGCACGCCGCCACCGGATGGACCCTGCTCAGCGCGTTCGAGCACGAGTTCACCGCGGTCGCGGCGCCGTTCCGCTTCGGTCACGTCTATTCGGTCGAGAGCATCCGCCTCGCCGCGCGCTTCGCGCACGACGTCGCGCGCGCTCTGCGTCCGCTCGGCCTCGAATGCTTCGAGCCCGAGTTCGGCAAGGGGCAGTTCGAGGCGAGCTGCTCGCCCGCGCCCGGCGTCACGGGTCCCGACCGTGCCATCCTGACGCGCGAGGTGATCCGCGAGATCGGGCGCCGCCACGGCGTCGAGCTCACGTTCTCCCCCAAGCCCACGCCTGCCTCGGCCGGCAACGGCTTGCACGTGCATTTCAGCTTCCGCGACGATGCCGGGCGCCCGGCGCTGTTCGACGGGAGCCGGCCTGCTTCCGTCTCCACGGGCGCCGCGAGCTTCATCGCCGGCGTCATCCGCCACATGAGCGCGATCACGGCCTTGAGCGCGCCGGCGCCGGTGTCGTACCTGCGGCTCGGCCCGAGCCACTGGAGCTGCGGCTATGCCGCCTTCGGCGTGCAAAATCGCGAAGCGGCGCTGCGCGTGTGCCTGTCGCCCGATCCGGAGCCGGGCGCCGCCGCCGCCGCCGCCAATCTCGAGATCCGTTCGCCCGACGCAACCTGCAATCCATACCTCGCGACCGCGGCGCTGGCGCGCGCGGGCCTCCAGGGGCTGCGCGAGAAGCTGCCGCTGCCGCCGATCGTGAGCGTGGACCCTGCCGAGCTGTCGGAGGCGGAGCGCGCGGCGCTCGGCGTGCGCCCGTTGCCCGCGACCCTGACCCAGGCGCTCGATGCGCTGGAGGCCGACGCGATCGCACGCACGTGGTTGCCGCCGCGGCTCTACCAGACCTTCATGGGCATCAAGCGCATGGAGGCCGAGCGCTTCGCGGGCGCGAGCCCGGACGAGATCGCGCGGGCGTACCGCGAGCTGTATTGAGCCGTTCGCGACCATCCGGTTCCGACGCGGGATCACCACGCCACTTGGAAGCTTTTCATGCAAGACATCGCACTCATCGATCATCACTGTCACGGCGTGGTCCCGGCCGAGCTCACGCGG
>DATAUO010000056.1:0-7014 GCA_036268215.1 Steroidobacteraceae bacterium | reverse complement strand
CACCGCCGCGAGGCTCGCCTCGACGCTCAAGCACCGCGCGCGCACCGCTCGGACCGCCCTGACCGCGTACAGGGTGGCGATGAGCCCCACCACTCCGAGGCCCGCGCCGCCCGCGCTCAGTATCTGGTCCAGGCTCAAGTTCAAGGTCGTGCTCATCATGCGTACTCGTCGATCAGGGATTTGGGGGGGCGCGGCGAGCCGGAGTCGCCGCCGGTTCCGGCCTGAGGTGCCGGCTTTTCTGCCGCCGGCTTGTCCTCGCGCCGGGGGGTCGCGGATCCGTCCCGCGACGATCGCTTGTCTGCGATCGGAAGCGCCGGGTAGAGGCCGGAGTTGCTCAAGCGGTCAACTTCGCTCATTGCGTGACCTCGCTCATGGGGGCTTGGATGGCTGGTTCGTCGGCTTCGCTCGGTCTTTGACTAGCACGGTTTTATTCGAGGGTGCCGCGGGCGGCGCGCGCTCCGGCGATGCCGCGGCCGCGGACTTCGCCGCCGCGGCGATGTCCTTGTCGGAGCCGCCCGCGATCGCCGTCCGGATGGCCGCCTTTGCGGCCGGGGGATTCGCGGTCTCGGTGGGCGATTTCGCGGCGCCGGCCGCGTCGGCGATCTCGAGCGCGGTGGCAGCGCTGCCGGGGTCTTGATCGTTTTTCGCCGTGCTCGGCGCGCCCGGGGCGACCTCCTCGAGCACGAGCACGGCCACGCGCCGATTGGCGTTGCGGCCCTCGGCCGTGTCGTTCGACTGCCGCGGATGGAACTCGCCGTACCCGACGATCTCGAGGCGCAGCGGCTCGACCCCCTGCTGGGTGAACTGATGCACGACGCTCGCCGCGCGCGCCGCCGAGAGCTCCCAGTTGGACGGATACGCGGCCGTCTTGATCGGCCGGTTGTCGGTGTGCCCCTCGACGCGGATGGGATTCGGAAATGGCTTCAATACCTCGGCGAGCTTGTCGAGCACGGGATCCGCGGCGGTGGTGAACGCGGCCGAGCCGCTCGGGAACAGGATGTCGGCGTTGATCTCTATTTCCAGCCACTGATTCTCACGCCGCACCGTCACGAGCTTGGCGTCGATCAACGACTGCATGGCCTCTTGCACCCGGTGCTGCATCTGGATCAGCGCTCCCGGGATCTCGTTCTTGAGCTCGGGCTTGGCGGGGTTGCGGGCCGTCGCCACCGCGCCTTCGCCCGTCTCCTTGCCTTGCATCCTCATGAACACCGTCGGGGTCACGCCGGTAAGCTGCTTGTCGCCGCCCTTGCCCGCCTCGTTCTCGCCGATGTTCACCGGCCGCATGCTCTTGGGAGAGCCATGGAAGGCCGCGATCATCGAATCCGACAGCACGCGGAACTTCCCTTCGTTCACCGAGGAGATGGCGTACATCACGGTGAACAGCGCGAACAGCAGGGTGACGAGGTCGCCGTATGGAATGGCCCAGGCTTCCGCGTTGACGTGCTCCTCGTGCTTTTTCTTGCGCGCCATGATCTAGAGACTGTCTCGGATTTCCATGCTGCCGGCCCTCTAATGGTGGAAGTAGCCTTGCAGCTTCGACTCGATGTTGCGGGGGTTCTCGCCCTGCGCGATCGCGATGAGCCCCTCGATCACCATGGTGCGCACCTGCGACTGGCCGTGGATCACCGCCTTGAGCTTGTTGCCCATCGGCAGGAACAGCAGGTTCGCGAACGAGATGCCGTAGATCGTCGCAATGAACGCGGCCGCGATGCCGTGGCCGAGTTTCGAGGGATCGTTCAGGTTCTGCATGACCGCCATCAGGCCCATGACCGCGCCGATGATGCCGAGCGTCGGCGAGTACACGCCCATGGCCTCGAACACCTTGGCGGCCTGGGTGTCGAAGTGCTCCATGGCGTCGAGCTCGATCTCCATGCCCGAGCGGATGGCGTCCGGCTCGCCGCCGTCCACGAGCGACTGCAGTCCCTTCTTCACGAACTCGTCCTTCTCGGACTCCACGGCGGATTCCAATCCCAGCAGGCCCTGCTTGCGTGCGATGTTGCTCCATTCGACGATCTTCTCGATCATCGCGGTGGGATTGTTCGCCGGCGGCTTGAATACCCAGGCGACGATCTTCCATGCGCGCAGGAACGTCGCGAGCGGAGTCTGGACCAGGCTCGCCGCGAAGGTGCCGACGACCACGATGACGAACGCCGCGCTGCCGACCAGCGCGCCGGCGCTCGAGCCCTTGAGGATCGCGCCGCCGATGATGGCGATCAGGCCGAGGACGACTCCGATGAGACTGAGGATATCCATCGGTCGGGCCTAGTTGGGCTGCAGCCACTCGGCGAGGCGCGCGCGCAACCGCACCAGCGCCTGGCCGTGTATCTGACACACGCGCGACTCGGACACTTCCAGCACCTCACCGATCTCGCGCAAATTCATGTCCTCGTCGTAGTAAAGGGATAGCACGAGCTTCTCGCGCTCGGGCAGCACGTTGATCGCGCCGGCGAGCGCGTCGCGGAAGCCGGCGTCCTCGATGTGGTCGAAGGGACTCGGCCGCTCGTCGCGCGCGTGATCCGCGGGGCTCGACTCGTCATCGCTCGAGCCCATCTGATCGAAGCTGAACAGGCGGCAGCTCGCCGCGTCCAGCACCAGCTTGTGATATTCCTCGAGCGACACGCCGAGAGCCTCGGCGATGTCGGCGGGCGTCGCATCATGGCCCTTCTCGTTCTCGATCCGGCGCACCACGTCGGCCATCTCGCGCATGTTTCGATGCACCGAGCGCGGCGTCCAGTCGGACTTGCGCACCTCGTCGAGCATGGCGCCGCGGATGCGGATCCCGGCGTAGGTCTCGAAGTTGGCGCCCTTGTCGGCGGAGTAATGCTTGGCGGCGTCGAGCAGCCCCATCATGCCCGACTGGATCAGGTCGTCGACCTCGACGTTCGGCGGCATGCGGCTGACCAGATGGTATGCAATGCGCTTGACCAGGTCGGCATGTTTCAGGACCAGCTCTTGCTGGGGCACCTGGTCGATCGGGACGTCATCGTCCACGACCGGCTTCGCGCCGCGCTTGTGGGTGTTCGCGTACTGTGTGCTTGCTCTCATTGCAATACCGTCGACGGACCCATCCGAGTCCCTACCATGCGTTCGACGAAGAACTCGAGGTGACCGCGCGCCCCTTGGGGCACCGACCACTTATCGGCTTTCGAGGCCAGATTCTTGAGGGCAATGGACGAAATACAGGCGGGATATGCGTCGACGACGGGGCTCTGACGCTGCACCGCACGCCTCAGGTAGTTGTCGAACGGCACCGAGCCGGCGTATTCCAGCGAGACATTGAGAAATCGGTCACAGACTCGCGCGATTTTTTGGAACAGGTCCGGGCCCTCGCCGGACCTGCGGGTCTGATTCGCCAGTATCTGGAAGCGCCGTACCCCGTGCTCCCGGCTCAGCACCTTGATCAACGCGTAAGCGTCCGTGATGGAGGCCGGCTCGTCGCAGATGACCACCAGGACGTGATGCGCCGCCTGGGTGAAGGCGGTGACGCTCTCGTGCAGGCCCGCGGCCGTATCGATCACCAGCACCTCGATGCGGTGGTACAGGTCGCTGAACGCCCGGATGATGCCGGCGTGCTCGGCAGGCGTGAGATTCGCCATGCGCTGCAGCCCCGAGGCCGCCGGGACGATCTGCAGGCCGTGCGGCCCGGTGACGATGGCATCCTCGAGGGCGCACTCGCCGTTGATCACGTGACCCAGGTGAAAGCGCGTATGCAGGCCGAGCAGCACGTCGACGTTGGCGAGACCGAGGTCGGCGTCGAGCAGCATGACGTCCCGGCCCTGCGCGGCGATCGAGACCGCCAGATTCGCCGACACCGTGCTCTTGCCGACGCCGCCCTTGCCGCCGGTGACCGCGATCACCTTGACGGGCCGCGAGGAATTGAGCTCGGCGAGGGCCTCGAGCTGTGATGCCGACAGTCTGAGCTCACGCATGGGCGGGCACCCGGCCGAAATGGCGGGACAGATACGCAGGATCGCGGGTTGCCGGCCTGCCCTCCTTGAGCTTCATCGCCCATCGCGCCAGCCACACGCGCCGCTCGTGCGCCGCATGCAGGTCATCGGGCACGCGCTGCCCATCGCACACATAGGCGAGCGGCAGGCGGTGACGCAAGGTGGCCGAGATCACCGCGCCCATGCTCGCGGCCTCGTCCACCTTGGTGATAATGCAGCCCACCGGCGCCGCGCCCGCGAAGGCCCGCACGATCTCATCGAGCGACCGGCCTTCGCCCTGCGCCGGCAGCGCCAGCAGCACGCGTGCGCGGGCCGCGCCCAGCTTGAGCGCCGCGAGCTGCTCCGCGAGGCGCGAGTCGCGCGGCCCCATGCCGGCGGTGTCGATCAGGACCAGCTTCTTGGATGACAGCCGGTCGAGGATCTGCCTGAGATCGCGTCCGCTTACCGCGGCGTGCATGGGAGCGTCGAGGATGCGGGCGTAGGTCATGAGCTGATCGCGCGCGCCGATCCGATAGCCGTCGGTGCTCACCAGCGCAAGGTCGCCGCTCCCGTGCTCCATGCACCAGCGCGCGGCGAGCTTCGCGATGGTGGTGGTCTTGCCGGCCCCCGTCGGACCGACCACGGCAACGACTCCGCTGGAGAGGGACGAGAGATCGGCGGTGACCGGCAGGTGTTTGACCAGCAGGGCCAGCGGAATTCGCGAGGGATCCTCCACCGTGGTGCGCCTCGGCGCCAGGCTGGCGAGCGCCATGGCGACATCCGGCGCGATGTCCAGATCCGACAGATCCTCGAGCACCCGCGTCTGCAGGGGCTCGCGCACGCGCCGGTCATTCCAGCTCATGTCGGCGAGGCCCGTCTCCAGCATTCGCTGCAGATCCTTGATCTGACGCTGCACGGCGCCGAGCCCCGGCTCCGTGGACGAGGAGGCGGCCGCGGCGGCCGATACGGGCTTCGCCGCGGCTCGGACCGCGGTCGGCGGCGAGTGGGCCCCCGCGGCGGCGGGCGCGCGCATTGCCGGCGGGGACGCG
This sequence comes from Steroidobacteraceae bacterium, assembly GCA_036268215.1. Taxonomy (GTDB): domain Bacteria; phylum Pseudomonadota; class Gammaproteobacteria; order Steroidobacterales; family Steroidobacteraceae; genus Bog-1198. The sequence goes on along the minus strand of DATAUO010000056.1, from coordinate 2,039 downwards.
GGTCTGGCCGCGCCGGGCGCGGGTGTCGCGGCCGCAAACGGGGGCATCGCAGCCGCGGGCGCCCGTGCGGGCCTTGCGGCGTGCGCGGGCCCCGGTGCGACTTCAGGGGCGGCCCTCGCCGCCGCAGATGCAGGCGCGGGCCTGGCTGCCGCGGCGGCCCCGGGCCTTGCGGCCTTGGGGACGGGCGCGGGACCCGCTGCCGCGGCGGCGGCGGCCGGAAGAGGTCGCGGCGCAGCCGCGGGAGGCGGGGTCATTTGTCGCGGTGAGGGGGCGGAGCTCGCGGCCGCGGCGGAGGCGAATCGCGAGCCCGGCATGGACGCGGGGCGCTGCGCCGAGGCGACCTCTGCGGACCGCTGCGCGGCGGCGAGCGCTGCAGCCTGCCCGGCGGCCTCGATCGCGGCCAGCCGCTGTCGGTTCATGTCCCTGAACAGGCCCTCGTCGTAATCCACCGCGGCGATGACTTCGATGCCGTCGGCACCCCGGCGGCTCGACAGGATCACGGCGTCCGCTCCCTGCTCTGCGCGAACCAGCGCCAGCGCCGCGCGCATGCTCGGGGCCGTGTAGCGTTTGATCTTCATGCAACCTCCACTCAAAACCTAGCGGCCGACCGCAGCTCAGCGGCCCACCGCCGCGATCACTCGGACGCGGCGGTTTTCCGGAATCTCGTTGTAGGCGAGCACGGCAAGCGACGGCGTCGAATGACGCATCAGCCGTGCGATCCAGGGCCTGATCCTGGGCGCGACCAGCAGCACGGCGGGCTCGCCTGCCGCCTCCTGACGCCGTGTCGAATCCGCGAGCGCCGTCTGGATCTTGTCGGCGAGTCCCGGCTCGAACCCGGGCGACGCATCGCCGCTGACGGCCATCGAGTCCTGCAGCACCTGCTCGAGCCCGGGATCGAGCGTGATGACCGGCAGCTCCTGGCGCAGGCCGCCGATGCCCTGCACGATGCTGCGGCCGAGCGCGACGCGCACCGCCGCGACCAGCGACAGCGGATCCTGGTTCTTCGGCGCGAGCTCGGCGAGGGTCTCGCAGATCGTGCGCAAGTTGCGGATCGGAACGCGCTCGAGCAGGAGATACTGCAGCACCTTGACGAGCACGCTCATGGGCAGGAGCTTCGGCACGAGATCCTCGACCAGCTTGGGCGCGCTCTTGGCGAGGCGGGTCAGGAGCTGCTGCACCTCCTCGTGACCCAGGAGCTCGTGCGCATGGCCCTGCAGCAGGTGACTCAAGTGCGTGGCGATCACGCTGCTTGCATCCACGACGGTGTAGCCGAGAGCCTGCGCCTGATCCCGCCGCGACTTCTCGATCCACACGGCCTCCAGGCCGAAGGCCGGATCCTTGGTGGGCGAGCCTTGCAGCGGTCCGGATACCTGGCCGGGATTGATGGCGAGCTCGCGGTCCGGGAATACCTCGGATTCACCGACCGGCGCGCCGAGGATGGTGATGCGATAGGAGTTCGGCGCGAGCTCGAGATTGTCGCGGATGTGCACCGGTTGAACGAGGAAGCCGAGCTCCTCGGATAGCTTCTTGCGCACGCCCTTGATGCGCCCCATGAGCTCGCCGCCCTGGTTGCGGTCGACCAGCGGGATCAATCGGTAGCCGACTTCGAGCCCGATGAGATCGACCTGCTCGACGTCGTCCCAGGAAAGCTCCCGCTGCTCGGGCGGCACTCCTTGCGCCGGCGCGGGCGCCGCGGCGGCCGGCTTCGGCGCCGTCTTCTGCTTGTTGACGAAGTAGGCGCCGAACCCGCACACCGCGGCCATGCCGAGGAACACGAGGTTCGGCATTCCGGGAATGATGCCGAGCAGGGTCAGGACACCGGCGGTCACCGCCAGCGCCCGCGGCTGGCCGAGCACCTGGGCCACGATCTGCTGGCTCATATCGTGCGCACGGGAGACGCGGGTGACGAGCACGGCGACCGCGATCGACAGGAGCAGCGCCGGGATCTGCGCGACCAGGCCGTCGCCGATGGTGAGCAGCGCGTAATTTCGGCCCGCATCCGCGAGCGACAGATTGTGCTGGGCGGCACCGATGATGAT
>DATAUO010000055.1:0-14735 GCA_036268215.1 Steroidobacteraceae bacterium | reverse complement strand
GTCTGGCGCCCGCGCTACCTCGCGGCCCCGAGCGGTCTCGCGACCGGGGGTGCCCTGCTCGACGTCACCGCGCTGATCTCGGGCGGCGTCGGCAAGGTGCTGCGCAAATAGCATGACGAAGGGTGCCGCAGGAATAACATGACGGCTCGGCCGGCACGAGTCGCCCGCCGCGCGGCCGGAATCGCCGCGGCACTCTGGTGTGCCTTGGTCCCCGCGCGATCGCCGACGCCCACCCCCACGTCGACGCCGATGCAGCTGCAGGCGCAGCCGCCCGACGGCGAGCCCTCGGCGCGGGCCGACGCACAGCCCCCAAAAGGCCCCGCGCAGGCGCCCGCCGGCGCGGCGCAGGCCGACGCACAGGCCCCAAAGGGCGAGGCGCCGCCGCCCGATGAAGTCTGGAGCTTCGGGCGCTTCGGCGACATTTCGGTGTATCGCCCCAAGGGCGAGGCGCGCGACGTGGCGTTGTTCGCGTCGGGCGACGGCGGCTGGAACCTCGGCGTGGTCTCGATGGCGCGCCGGCTCGCGGCCGATGACACCCTCGTCGCAGGCATCGACATCCGGCACTACCTCGCGCAGCTCGAGCAATCCTCCGATGCATGCGTATCGCCCGCGACGGACTTCGAGAATTTTAGCCGCTATCTGCAGACGCGGCTCGGGCTGAGGCAGTACCTGCAGCCGACGCTGGTCGGTTACTCATCGGGCGCAACCTTGGTCTATGCCACGCTGGCCGAAGCGTCGGATGGAACCTTCAAGGGCGGCTTGTCGCTGGGTTTCTGTCCGGATCTGGAGTTGAAAAAGCCGCTGTGCAAGGGCTCGGGCATCGAATCGACCCCGCGGCGCAATGCCAAGGGCGAGCTGGAGGGCGTCGATTTCCGTCCGGCGAAGAAGCTCTCCGCGCGGTGGATCGCGTTGCAGGGCGAGCTCGACCAAGTCTGTCCCGCGGACCCGACCCGGAAGTTCGCGACGCAGGTTCCGGGCAGCGAGGTCGTGATGCTCCCCAAGGTGGGCCACGGCTACTCGGTGGAGAAGAACTGGCTGCCGCAATATCTGGCCGCCTTCTCGCGCATCACCGGGGCGGGGCCCCAAGCGGGGACGTCGGAGTCCGCCGTCTCGGATCTGCCGCTGGTCATCGTGCCCGCCAAGGCGGGCCCGCCGAGTCCCTGGTTTGCCATATTTTTGTCGGGCGACGGCGGGTGGGTCGCCTTCGATCGCGGCGTGTCGGAGGAGCTCGCGAAGCGCGACATCCCGATCGTCGGCTGGGATTCGCTCAAGTACTTCTGGTCGCCGCGCACGCCCGAGGGCGCGGCGCACGATCTCGATCGGGTGGTGAGGCACTTCGCCGAGAAGTGGCATCGCAATCACGTGCTGTTGATCGGCTTCTCTCAGGGCGCCGACACCATTCCGTTCATGGAGAACCGGCTCCCCGACGAGACGCGCAACATGGTGGGCTTGACGACGTTGCTCGGCATCAGCGACAACGCGTTGTTCGAGTTTCACCTCGCCAACTGGCTCGGCAACTCCGGCGGCGGACTCGCCACCGCGCCGGAGCTCGCGCACTGGAGCGGATCACCGTATCTTTGTCTCTACGGCGCACGGGACAAGGACGCTGCATGCGCCGCGGTGACCGGCAAGGGCGGCGTCATCATCAAGATGCCGGGCGGCCACCACTTCGGCGACAGCTACCATCGGATCGCCGCGGAAATCCTCGGCCACATGCCGAAGCTCTAGCGAATCTCTGCGCGCGGGTCCCTCAGGCGAACTCGCTCTCGATCTTCTGCGCCACCTCGCGCATCTTCGGCAGGAATTGCTCGACGGCGGTGCGCAACGGCACGGCGGTCGCCGCATAGCGCACGGTGACGGTCGCGAGCACCCGATCCCTGCCGCGCACGGGAACGGCGAGGCTGGTCTCCTCCGACACGCGTCGGGCGCGGTGCGCCATGCCATAGCCTTGCGAGCGGGTCTCGCTGAGGAGACGCTCGACTTCCGCCCGGCTGCGCGCGAGTCGATCCTCGGGAAGCGATGAGCGGGCGAGGAGCTCGAGCAGGGCGTCGCGCTGCGGGGCGGGACAGAACGCAAGGTAGGCGCGGCCCGCGGCCGAGCCGAGCATGGGAACCCGAATGCCGGCGCTGAACTGCTCGAGCGCCAGCGGGCTCTCGCGATCCGTGGTCTCGCGGATCATCATGGTGGCGCCGGACGGGGTGGCCACCGCGACCGGCCACACGAGTTGGGCGCCGAGCGCCGCGAGATGCGGCTTGGCGATGTGCGCGACCATGGCCTCGTCGTCGAAGCCGTCGGACAGGGCGCGCACCATGATGGTGGGGCGATAGCAGTCGTCGTGCGGATCGCGGTCGACATAGCCGGCGAGCCGCAGGGTCTCCAGGATGCGGTAGGTGGTGGTGCGCGGAAGGCGGACCGCCGCGGAAAGTGTGTTGATGGCCGCACGCTCGAGCCGATTGAGCTCCGTCAGCACATCGAGACCGCGATTCAACGCGCGGATGGGGCGGGTGGACTCGCGCAGTCCAAGCGCTTCGTTCCCTGGCCCTGCTCCGTCAGCCGGCATCTCCATTGAAGACTCCACTTTGGCGTGCATGATGGCTGCCTCGACATGATGTTTGTCTTTTAAAACAACATGATAGCCGCAGGCCCGGAGTGCCGAGAGCGAAGCTCATCCCTTCATCGCCGACAAAGCCGCCAGCGCCTCGGCGCGGGCAGCCTCGTGGATTTTCACACGGTGCGGATAGCTCGTTCCCAGTCGTACACCCGCCGCCGACAGAATCCCAGGCGGCGCCGCCCACGGTTGGTGGATCCACTCCCTCGGCAAGCGTCCGAGCTCGGGAACCCACTCCCGTACATAAGTACCTTGGGGGTCGAATCTGGTTGCCTGCGTCGTGGGGTTGAAGATGCGAAAGTAGGGGGCGGCATCGGCGCCGCAGCCGGCCACCCACTGCCATCCAAGAGAATTGTTGGCGAGGTCCGCATCGACCAGCGTGTCCCAAAACCAATGCGCGCCGGCGGTCCAGGGTTGGAGCAAATCCTTCACCAGGAAGGAGCCGGCGATCATGCGCACGCGGTTGTGCATCCAGCCGATCTGCCGGAGCTGGCGCAGGCCGGCATCGACCAGCGGGTACCCGGTGGCCCCGCGCTGCCATGCCCGGAGGAGCGCTTCGGAGGGCCGCCAGGGAAATTGCTCGAATTTGGCCCGCAGCGGATGCTCCGGCATGTGCGGAAAGTGAAACAGCAAATGATGGGCGAATTCGCGCCAACCCAGCTCGGTCAGGAACTGCGAATCGCGCCACGACATCGACCGTCCGCGATCGAGCGCCGCTCGCCGCACGGCATGCCACGCTTCGCGGGGCCCGATCTCGCCGAAGTGCAGATGCGGCGACAGACGCGAGGTGCCTCGCTCGCAGGGACGCTCGCGCAGCGAGTCGTAGTCGTCGAACGCGCCCGCGAGGAAGCGGTCGAGCGCGGAGCGCGCGCCGGGACCGCCCGGACTCCACGATGCCGCGAGTCCCCGAGCCCAGTCGATGGCGGGCTCGAGCGCGAGCTCATCGAGGCGCAGCGAATCCGGCCATGCCGCCGGTGCTTCGAGGCGTTCCGGCGCCGGCAGCGGCGCCGTCGGGTCCGCGAGCGATTTGCAGTGCTTCCAGAAGGCGGTAAACACCTGAAAGGGCGTTCCGGCGCGGGTCTCGACCGTCCACGGCTCGTGCAGCAATGCGGCGTTGAAGCTCCTGGCCTCGAAGCCTGCGGCGTCGAGCTCGGACTTGATCCGCTGATCGCGCGTGACCGCCGCCGGCTCGTAGCGCCGATTCCAGACGATACGTGTGGCGCCGCACTCGCGGGCGAGCCGGATGAGCTCGGCGAGCGAATGGCCACCCTTGCGAAGGATCAAGCGCGAGCCGCGGCTGCGCAGCTCCGCGTCGAGCGCCGCGAGGCTGCGATGCAGCCACCAGCGGGACGCACCCCCCGGAGCGAATGCGCCTTCCTCGCCGGGAGCATGGATGTACGCCGGCACCACGGCCGCACCTTCCGCGGCGGCCAGGGCGGGATTGTCCGCAAGCCGCAGATCCTGCCGAAACCAGATCAGGGTCGTCAGGGCAGGCCCTTCGGAGCCCACGAACGGCGGCATTCGGCTACAATTCGCGACCGATTTTCTGGAAAGCTCAAGGAAACCTGCTCCATGTCGGAAGTATCCAGCGCGGCCCCAGCCGCCCCCACGCCCGTGGAGACCGTCATCGTCGGCGCCGGTCCGGTGGGCTTGTTTCAAATCTTCGAGCTCGGCTTGCTCGGCATCAGCGCTCACATCATCGACTCGCTGGCCACCGCGGGCGGGCAGTGCACCGAGCTCTATCCGGACAAACCGATCTACGACATTCCCGCGCTGCCCATCTGCGGCGCGCAGGAGCTGATCGATCGGCTGCTGGAGCAGGCCAAACCGTTCAACGCCACGTTCCATCTAGGGCAGGAAGTGACCGAGGTCAAGCACCAAGGGGACGGAAAGTTCCTGGTCGCGACCTCGACGGGGACCCAGCTCATGGCGGGCGCGGTGGTCATCGCCGGAGGCGTCGGCTCCTTCCAGCCCCGCCGCCTCGGCCTCGACGGCATCGAGGAATTCGAGGGCAGGAGCGTGCATTATCGCGTGCGGAGCGCCGCGGATTTTCACGGCAAGGATCTCCTGATCTGCGGGGGCGGCGACTCCGCGCTCGACTGGACCGTTGCACTGTGCGAGCAAGCCCGCTCGCTGACGCTCTTGCATCGCCGCGCGGAATTTCGCGCGGCACCCGCGACCGTGGCGCGCATGCGTGAGCTGGTGAGAGCCGGAAAAATGCGCCTGGTCCAGGGCACGACCGCGGGATTGCGCAAGGACGGCGGCCGGCTTCTCGGCGTCGACGTCCGTATGGCCGACGGCGGGGACGTGCACATTGCCGCCGAGCAGGTGCTGGCGTTCTATGGATTGCACCCGAAGCTGGGTCCGATCGCGGAGTGGGGGCTCGAGCTCGAGAAGCGCGCGCTCAAGGTCGACACCGAAAAGTTCCAGACCAGCGTGCCCGGGATCTTCGCCATCGGCGACATCAACACCTACCCCGGCAAGAAGAAGCTGATTCTGAGCGGCTTCCATGAAGCTGCGCTGGCCGCCTTCGCGATCCAGCATCATCTGTTCCCGGACAAGCGCCAGTTCCTGCAATACACCACCACCAGCCCGATCATGCAGAAGCGGCTCGGCGTGGCCGGAACCGACCCGCACTGAGGGCCCGATGAATCTGCTCGACGACTTGGTCAAGGTCATGACCCTCGAGCGGCTCGAGATCAATCTCTTTCGGGGCGAGAGCCGCGACATCGGCAGCCCGCAGGTGTTCGGCGGGCAGGTCCTGGGACAGGCCCTCGTGGCGGCGACGGCAACCGTGGAGGAGCGCGTCGTGCACTCGCTGCACGCGTATTTCCTGCGCCGCGGCGATTTCAATTCGCCCATCGTCTACGAGGTGGATCGCGCGATGGACGGCAAGCACTTCGCAGCGCGCCGCGTCGTCGCGATTCAGCACGGCCGGCAGATCTTCAACATGTCGGCCTCGTTTCAATCCCCGGAGACGGGGCTCGATCACCAGTCCTCGATGCCGGACGTGCCGCCGCCGGAGGACTTGATCGACCTGGAGTCGCACTATCGCGCCGTCGCCGATCGCCTGCCGCCGCACGCGCGCCGCGTGCTCGAGCAGCGGCGCCCCTTCGAGTTCCGCCCCGTGCAGCCGCCGCCCGATCCGTCGCGGCGCGAGAGGACGGAGCCACTGAAATACGTCTGGTTCCGAGCCGTCGGGTCGTTGCCCGACGACGAGGCGCTGCACCGCTGCATGCTCGCCTACGTATCCGATTTCCATCTGCTCGACACTGCGCTGCGCCCGCACGGCGTGTCGGTGGCGGCGCCCGAGCTGGTCATCGCCAGCATCGACCATGCGATGTGGTTCCACCGCAGCGTGCGCGTGGACGATTGGCTGTTGTATGCGATCGACAGTCCGAGCGCCTCGGGAGCGCGCGGCTTCACCCGCGGCAGCGTGTTCGCGCGCGATGGGCGCCTGGTGTCGAGCGCGGCGCAGGAAGGGTTGATCAGGATGAGGTCGTGATGCTGAAAGCGTTGTTGATCGTCGGACTGGTGGTGGCGGTGCTCGGCGGCGGTCTCGCGGTGCTGCGCCGGAGCGGCCGTACGGGAATGCCGAGCGATGAAGTCCTGCACCGCGCCTCCGAGCGGGCGCGCAAGCAGGCGGCCGAGGACGACGAGACACGTTGACCGCGGCGCCTCCGCCGGCGCGCACGGCGGCGAGCGGCCGGCGCCGGCGCGTCACGGCGCGTAATCGACCCGCGAGGATTCCCACACCTCTTTCGGCAGGACGAAAAGGTGGCAATCCCACCAGCGATTCTTCGCGCGCCGGTGCTTGCGGAACACGGCCTCCCAGCGCATGCCGATCTTCTCGAGCACGCGGATCGATGCGCCGTTGTTAACGTCCACCGTCGAGATCACGCGGGCGGCGCGCAGGTCGTAGAACGCCGCATCGACCAGCGCCAGGGCGATCTCCGTGGCGTAGCCCCGGCCCCACACGTCCATGGCCAGCATGTAGCCGAGATCCACGACGTTGCGCTCGATGTAGGACAGATCGCAGGCGCCCACCACGCGCGCCGTGCCGATCTCCTCGACCGCGAGCTCGAAGCGCATGCGCGGCCGCTCGCGCTGCGAGGCCAGGAGACCCTCGAGGTACTCCGCGGTGGCGTCCGCGTCGCGCGGCCCGAAAAAGAGATAGCGCGTCACCCGCGGATCGGAGGAATACGCGTATACGGCATCGAAATCGGTCTTGACGAAGTCGCGCAAGCGCAGGCGCGAGGTGGCCAGGGGCAATCTCAGGGTGCGCACAGCACCTTGCCGGGATTGAGGATGCCCTTCGGGTCGAGCGCGCGCTTGAGGGCGTGCATGAGCGAAAGCTCCACCGGGTCGGCGCGGCGCGCGAGCTCGGCGGCCTTGAGCCGCCCGATGCCGTGCTCGGCGCTGATGCTGCCGCCGAGACTTTCCACCAGATCGAACATGGCGTGCTCGAGCTCGGGCCCGCGGGAGTGGAACGTGCGAGCATCCGCCCCCGGCTTCTGGCCCACGTTGAAGTGCAGATTGCCGTCGCCCGCGTGACCATAGGCGATCACGTCGCCCTCGGGGGCCAGCCGCCGCACCAGCGCGGAGCCCTCCTCGATGAGAGTCGGAATCGCGGAGACCGGCACCGACACATCGTGCTTCAAGCTCGCGCCGTGGTGACGCTGAGCCTCGGGAATGGTCTCGCGCAGTTTCCAGAAAGCTCGGGCCTGCGTCAGCGAGGTGGCCAGCATGGCATCGGCAACCTCGCCCTTCTCGGCCGCCTCCTCGAGCGTCGCGGTGAGCAGCGTGCCGAGTCCCTGCCGCGGATTGGGCGAGGACAGCTCGATCAGCAGGTACCACGGCATCTCCATGCCGAGCGGGTTGGCGACGCCCGGTATGTGCTTGACGGTGAGCTCGGCTGCAAGACGCGGCATGAGCTCGAACGAGGTCACCTGGTCGCCGGCCGAGCCGCGCAACCGCGCGAGCAAGGCGAGTGCCTGCCGCGGCGACTCGACGCCGGCGAGCGCGGTTGCGGTGTCGGCGGGCAGCGGGAACAGCTTGAGGCACGCCGCGGTGATCACGCCGAGCGTGCCCTCCGCGCCGACGAAGAGCGACTTCACGTCGTAGCCGGTGTTGTCCTTGCGCAGTCCCTTCAGCGCGTGCAGCACGCGGCCATCGGCGAGCACCACCTCGAGGCCGAACACGAGGTCGCGCATCATGCCGTAGCGGAGCACCGCGGTGCCCCCCGCATTGGTCGAGAGATTGCCGCCGATCTGCGCGGTGCCCTCGGAGCCGAGGCTCAACGGAAACAGCCGTCCGGCATCGCGCGCGACGTTTTGAGCTGCGGCCAGCGTGCACCCCGTCTCGAGGGTCATGGAGTAATTGTCGGCGTCCACTTCGCGGACCCGATTCAGGCGCTTGAGCGAGATCACGATCTCCGAGCCGGCCTCGCCGGGAGTCGCACCGCCGCAATAGCTGGTGTTGCCGCCGTGCGGCACCACCGCGACCTCCTCGCGATCGCAGATCGCGAGGAGGCGCGACACCTCATCGACGCTCCGCGGCAGCAGCACGAGCGGCGTCGCTCCGTGATAGAGCCGGCGAAAGTCGTGCAGGTAGGGCTCGATGTCCTCGGGCGAGTCGAGCCACGAGGACGCGCCGACCACTTCCTTGAGCGCGCTCAGGGTCTCGTTGTCGGGCGGGCGCGGCACGTGGGGCTAGAAGCGCTTGCCGCTGCCCTCGCGGATCGCCGCCGGCACCGGTTTCAAATCCCAGATCAGGCCAAACAGCGACATGAGCTTCAGCATGTAGAACGTGAGGTCGAACTCCCACCAGTAGAAGCCTTGGCGGACCGAGGCCGGGTAGTGGTGGTGATTGTTGTGCCAGCCCTCGCCGAGCGTGATGATGGCGAGCCAGAGGTTGTTGCGGCTGCCGTCGCCGGTCTTGTAGCGCTGGCGGCCAAAGCGATGCGACAGCGAGTTGATCGTGTACGTGCCGTGATAGACGGCCACCGTCGAGATGAAGAAGCCCCACACCAGCATCTGCCATCCGTTGGTGTGCAGCCCGGGCGCCACATGCTTGAGCAGCAAGCCCAGCAGGAATACGCCGACGCCGAGCAGCGCGGGAACCGCCACGTCGAAGCGGTCCAGGAAGCGCAGCTCCGGATATTTGAGCAGGTCCTTGACCCGGGACAGGTCCGCGGCGAAGTGTTTGTTCGACATGAACCAGCCCATGTGGCTCCAGAAGAAGCCGTGCTGAACCGGAGAATGCACGTCATCGGGCTTGTCGGAGTGGACGTGGTGATGGCGGTGGTGCGCTGCCCACCAGATCGGCCCCCGCTGGACGGCGGTTGCGCCGAGCAGGCCGAAGATGAATTGACCGGCGCGGGATGTCTTGAAGGTCCGATGCGAGAAGTAGCGATGGTAGAAGCCGGTGATCGCGAACATGCGCACCAGGTACAGAACCAATGTCACCAGCAGTGCCATCCAGCTGAACCCCACCCAGATGACGGCGAGACATACGGCGTGCATGAAGATGAAGGGGATGAGGCGCGCCCAGTCGATGCGCTCGACGGACCCCGGCTCCGAGGCTTCCTTCGGCCGCGTGGCGAAATCGCTGTTGCCGAACCAGCGGGAAAGCTCTCTTCCCAGGCGGTCGTTGGTCGGGCGCGCGATGGCGATGTCGTTCTCTGGGGTCATTGGCCTACTCTAGCTTCAAGTGCTGCGATGCGCTCGTCGAGCGGCGGATGGCTCATGAACAAGCGCATCCATCCGGTGGTGGTCCCTCGGTTGATGCCGAATGCCTCCATTTGCGGCGGCATCGGCTCTCCTTCGCCGGTCTTCAAACGCTGTAACGCCCCGATCATGTTGGCGGTTCCGGCAAGGTCGGCCCCGCCCCGATCGGCGCGAAATTCCCGGCGCCGAGAGTACCAGCTAACGATCACGCTCGCGATAACTCCCAGCACCAGTTGGGCCACCATGGTGGTGAGGAAATAGCCGATGCCGGACTCCTCGCGATCGTTCTTGAGCAAGGCACGGTCGACGATGCCGCCGATGATGCGGGCGAGAAAGATCACGAAGGTGTTGACGACGCCTTGCAACAGGGCGAGCGTGACCATATCCCCGTTGGCGACATGGCTGATCTCGTGCCCGAGCACGGCTTCGATCTGGGTGCGGGACATGCCGTGCAGCAACCCGCTGCTCACCGCCACGAGCGCCGCATTGCGCCTTGCCCCGGTGGCAAATGCGTTCATCTCCTGCGCATCGAAGATGCCGACCTCGGGCATGGCGACGCCGACCCGTTGTGCGAGCCGCTGTACCGTTGCCACCAGCCACTGCTCGCCCTCCGATTGCGGGGCGGAGATGACCCGGACGCCCATCAACCGCTTGGCAGTCCACTTGGATGCGGCGAGAGAAATGAGCGCTCCGCCGAAACCGAACAGGGCCGAGAAAATCAGAAGTCCGCCGAGACCGCCGCGCGGGAAACGCACCCCGAGCGTCTGTTCCAGGATGAACACCACCACGGTGATCAGCGCCAGAACCGCCAGGTTCGTGACAATGAACAGGAAAATGCGTTTCATGGGCCCCTTTTGAACGGGAAAAGAATCTCAATATGGTAACGCGGCCTAACAGAACGTCGGGCCGTTGCGGCTCGATTTCAAGCGCACATGGGCGAGCCCAATCCCCGGGCACTGCATAGGTATCTGTAACCAAAGGGAATATTCAGCAAGGCAGGCATGCAATACAAGGACTATTACCAGATCCTCGGGGTGAGCCGCGGCGCCGACGCGGACCAGCTTAAGCGGGCCTATCGAAAGCTCGCGCGCAAGTATCACCCGGACGTGAGCAAGGAGAAGAACGCAGAGGATCGGTTCAAGGAGGTCCAGGAGGCGTACGAAGTGCTGCGCGACCCCGAGAAGCGTGCCGCCTATGACCACCTCGGCAAGGATTATCGTGCGGGGCAGCAATTTCGACCGCCTCCCGATTGGGCGCAGCGGTTTGGTCAGGGGGGCGGTCAGCGTTTCTCGGACCTGAACGGATTCAGCGATTTCTTCTCGAGCCTGTTCGGCGGAGGGGCGGGCGGCTTCGGCGGCGCCGGCGGGTTTGCCGGGGCCGGCGGTCTTTCGCCGGATGCCGAGGCAGGATCCTTGGAAATCAGCCTGGAGGAGGCTTTTGCGGGCGCCAAGCGCCGCGTCAGCCTGAGCGAGGCCGGACGATCCCGGACCCTCGATGTGCAGATTCCCGCGGGCGTCGCCGATGGCCAATCGCTGCGCATCCCGGGGAGCGGGGGCCGATCGCTGGTTTTTCGCATCAAGCTGCGGCCGCATCCGCTGTACTCCGTGCAGGGGCGGGATGTCGTGATCGAGCTGCCTCTCGCGCCGTGGGAGGCGGCTCTCGGAGCCAAGGTGCCGGTACCGACCCTCGGCGGACGAGTCGAGCTCACGGTGCCGGCGGGCGCGCAATCGGGACAGAAACTACGCTTGCGCGGGCGCGGATTCCCGGGATCGCCCGCCGGCGATCAGTTCGTGGTCGTGAAGCTCGTGACGCCCGCGGCGCACTCGGCCCAGGCCAAGGAAGCATACGAGCGCATGAAGCGCGAGCTTGACTTCGACCCGCGCGCCGGCTGGCCCGCCTAGCGGGCTTGAAGATCGCGCCGCACAGCCCCACAGTTCGGGGTTCGCGCACCACCGAGAGACTCGAGCAACAGAGCCATGACCGCCGAAACAGAACCGCAGATCAGGGAGTTTCAAGCCGAGACCAAGCAGGTATTGCGGCTGGTGATTCATTCGCTCTACTCGCACAAGGAGATTGTCCTGCGCGAGCTGATCTCCAACGCCTCCGATGCGTGCGAGAAGCTGCGCTTCGAGGCGCTCGCCAAGCCCGACCTGCTGGGTGCCGATACGCTCGCGATCCGGTTGATCCCGGACGCCGCGGCGGGGACGCTGACGATCAAGGACAACGGCATCGGCATGAGCGAGGCCGAGGTGATCGACAACCTCGGCACCATCGCGCGCTCGGGGACCAAGCGGTTCCTCGAGACCTTGAGCGGCGACTCCGCCAAGGACGCGCAGTTGATCGGACAATTCGGCGTCGGCTTCTATTCGGCCTTCATCGTCGCCGACAAGGTGACCGTGCTCACCAAGCGCGGCGACGCTGCGGGCGTGCGCTGGGAGTCGGACGGCGAGGGCAGCTTCGAGATTCGCCCGGCCGACAAGGCCGACCGCGGCACCGAGGTGATCCTGCACCTGCGGGACGATGACAAGGAGTTTCTCGAGCCGGCGCGCCTGCGTCAGCTCGTGCGCAAGTACTCCGACCACCTGAGCCTGCCCATCATCCTCGAGGCCGAGGACAAGCAAGACACCATCAACCAAGCCAAGGCGTTCTGGACCCGCCCCAAGTCCGAGATCGGCGACGAGGAATATCAGGCTTTCTACAAGCATTCGACGCACGATTCCGAGCCCGCACGCACCTGGGCGCACAATAAGGTGGAGGGCAATCTCGAGTACACCTCGCTCCTCTACCTGCCGAAGCGGGCGCCCTTCGACCTGCACGATCGCGAGCACAAGGGCGGAGTCCAGCTCTACGTCCGGCGCGTGTTCATCATGGACAAGGCGGCGGAGTTGCTGCCGCCCTATCTGCGCTTCATGCGCGGTTTGGTCGACAGCGCCGATCTTCCGCTCAACGTGTCGCGCGAGCTGCTGCAGAACAATCGCACCGTCGAGAAGATCAGGTCCGCGCTGGTCAGGCGGACGCTGGACTTGCTCGAGGACCTGGCGGCGAACAAACCCGAGGAGTACGCAGAATTCTGGAAGACCTTCGGCGTGATCCTCAAGGAAGGGATCATCGACGACCCGGGCCAGCGCGAGCGCATCGCGAAGCTGCTGCGCTTCCATTCCACGGCGGCCGGCGATGCGCCGACGGTCACGCTCGACGAGTACGTGTCCAGGATGAAGCCGGACCAGAAGGCCATCTACTATCTGACCGCGGACACGCTCGCGGCTGCCCGCAACAGCCCGCATCTGGAGGCATTTCGCGCCAAGGGAATGGAGGTGCTGCTGCTCACCGAGCGCATCGACGAGTGGCTGGCGGGGCATCTGCACGAGTTCCAGGGCAAGGCGCTCGCGAGCGTCGCGGGCAGCGCCGCGGATGTCGCCTCCGCGATCGAGACGCCGGACAAGGCGGCGGCGGAAGCCGCTTTCAAGGATACGCTCGAGCGGTTGGGCAAAGCGTTGACCGGCAAGATCGCGAGCGCGGCGGTGTCCTCGCGATTGACGGACTCGCCGGCGGTGCTGGTTGCCGGTGAATTCGGTTTGAGCCTGCGCATGGGGCGGATTCTGAAGCAGGCCGGGCAGAGCAATCCCTTCGCGACCTTGCCGATCCTGGAGCTGAATCCCAAGCATCCGCTGGTGGAGCGTCTCAAGGACACGGCCGACGATGCGGCGTTCTCGGACCTCGCGCTGCTTCTGTACGACCAGGCGATGCTGGCGGAGGGCGGCGAGCTGGACGATCCGGCGACGTTCGTGCGCCGCATGAACAAGCTCATCGTGGAAGGGTTGTCGCAACCGTCGAAAATCATTCTGAGCTGAGACGTGGATCGGCCACCCCGGGCACACCGATAGGAGTTCAACGATGAGCGCAACATCTCATGCAGGCACCCTCGCGGTGCCTCCCGAGCCCACCGATCATCTTGCCGGCTCCGAGCACGCTCGGGTCACGGTGATCGAATACGGCGACTTCGAGTGTCCGAGCTGCAAGGTGGCAGCGACGACGCCCAAGCTGTTGCTCGAGCGTTTCCCGAACAAGGTGCGCTTCATCTTCCGGCACTTTCCCCTCGTGGAGGCCCACCCGCACGCCATGCTGGCCGCCGAGGCGGCTGAAGCCGCCGGCGCGCAAGGTAAGTTCTGGCAGATGCACGACGTGCTATTCGCCAACCAGACGCATCTCAAGGACGGCGACGTGAAACGCTATGCGGAAGGTCTCGGCGTGGACATGGCGCGCTACGTGGCGGAAATGGACGATCACATCTATCTGCAGAAAGTGCGCGAGCACATCAATGGCGGACAGCGCAGCCACATTCGCGCGACGCCGGCCTTCTTCCTGAACGGCGTGATCCAGGACATCTCCTTCGGCATGAAGGCGCTCCACGACGCCGTCGCCCGGGCGGTTGCGCAACACAGCTGAATTGCTGCTCTGCAAAACGTGCGCACATCTCGATGATTGGTCCGATTCTTCGGTATGATGTCCGTTCTATCTAGACTAGACTTGGTCTAGCAAGGAACGAGGCATGAAGCCGGTGAACATCTATGACGCCAAGACGCGATTCTCTGAGCTGGTCGACCGGGCCCATGCCGGCGAGGACGTGATCATCAGCCGCAATGGCAAGCCGCTGGTGCGCATCACGCGGTTGAAGCCGGAGAAGCGCCAAATTCAGTATGGCCTGCTGAAAGGGAAGGTCTGGATCGCCGACGACTTCGACGCTCCATTGCCGGCGGATGTGCTCGCTAGCTTCGAGCGCTGATGCGGCTGCTTCTCGACACGCACGTCTTTCTCTGGACGCTGCAGGAGCATTCCGCGCTCACGGCGGCCATGCGCAAGGTGATGGATGACGCGGAGGAGGTGCACGTATCCGCCGCATCGATCTGGGAGATCGCCATCAAGGCGCGCCTGAAGAAAATCCGCGTGGACGCGGATGCCCTCAGCGATGCGATTTCAGCGGGAGGATTCGAGGAACTGCCGGTCCGCGCTGTGCATGCGCTCGGGGTCGCAACACTTCCCCCGCACCACGCCGATCCTTTCGATCGGCTGCTGATCGCACAGGCGCTGTATGAGCCGCTCGTGCTGTTGACGGCGGACAAGCAGCTTTCGGCCTACGGAGACAGAATCCTCCTCGTCAAGTGACCGCGGGCTCGCCAACCTGCTCCGTCAAGGCGTCAGCTCCAATCGCCGCCGCCGCCACCGTCGAAGCCGCCGCCGCCGCCACCGCCGTCATCCCAGCCCGAGCCGGGATCGTTCATCCCGAAGTCGTTGCCGCCCATCTCGCCGTTGTCGAAGCTCGCATCGGACGCATCGGCCGGAGGTATGACGCCGCCTGCACCGCGACCACCATCCAGGAAATGGTGCGCCAGCTCTTCGCC
>DATAUO010000054.1:0-1977 GCA_036268215.1 Steroidobacteraceae bacterium | reverse complement strand
TTCATGCCGTCACGGCCACGAGATGGCCGTCGGCGATCGCGGTGTAATTGAGCGGTGGCGGCTGGTAATCGAGACCGTGGACGGGGCTCGGGAGTTCGCCCGTGTAGGGGACGTAGGCGCGCCGGGCGCGGGTGGGGTCGGGCACCGGGACGGCGGCCAGCAGGCGCTGCGTATAGGTGTGCTGCGGATTGGCCAGCACCTGTGCGCTGGCTCCGGTCTCGACGATCCGCCCCATATACATGACGGCGATACGTTGGCTGATTCGCTCGACTACCGCCATGTCGTGCGAGATGAAGATGCAGGCGACGCCGGTATCACGCTGGATTTCCTGCAGGAGTTCGAGGACCTGGGCCTGGATCGAGACATCGAGCGCCGAGACGCTTTCGTCGGCAATGATCGCCTTGGGCGAAAGCGACAGGGCGCGGGCGATGCAGATGCGCTGCCGCTGGCCACCGGAAAATTCGTGCGGGTAGCGGCGCAGCAGGTCGCGGGAAAGGCCGACCCGCTCGAAGAGATAGGCGGCGCGGTCCTCGAGCTCGCGGCCCTTGGCGAGTCCGTGAATGACGAGCGGCTCGGCGACAAGCTCGCCGACCCGCATGCGCGGATCGAGCGAGGCGTAGGGGTCCTGGAAGATCATCTGCACGTTGCGCAGTACCGGCTTCATGCGCTGCGAGCCAAGGCCCGCGGTCTCCTGGCCGGCGATGCGGATCGAGCCGCTCCACGGCACGAGGTTCATGATCGCTTTGCCGATCGTCGATTTGCCGCAGCCGCTTTCACCCACCAGCGCCAGCGTCTCGCCGCGCCCGAGCTTCAGGCTCACTCCCTCGACGGCGTGGACGCGGCTCACCGGCCGGCGCAGCAGGCCGCCCCGGATATCGAAGCGGACAATCAGGTCATCGACCTCGATGATGTTCGGCTCGGTCCCGGCGACAGCTTCGGGCGGTGGTGGTTTGGGCTCGGTTGCGCCGAGGACCGGCACTGCGGCAAGGAGTTCGCGTGTATAAGGCTGGGCCGGCGCAGCGAACAGCGCACGCACGGGGGCATGCTCGACCTCTCGGCCATAGCGCATGACCAGCACGCGGTCGGCCATTTCCGCCACCACCCCCATATCGTGAGTGATGAGGATCAGTGCCGAATTGAGCTCGTGCTGGAGGTGCCGGATCAGCGACAGGATCTGCGCCTGCACGGTGACGTCGAGCGCGGTGGTTGGCTCATCGGCGATGAGTATCGAGGGATTTTGCGCCAGGGCGATGGCGATCATCACCCGCTGCCGCATGCCGCCGGAGAGCTCGAAGGGATATTGCGCCAGACGCCGCCCGGCCTCCGGAATCTGCACCATGTCGAGCAGGCGGCGCGCCTCGGCCCGGGCCGACGCGGCGGCCATCGGCTTGTGCGCGCCGATCGCCTCGACGAGTTGGCGGCCAATGGTCAGCACCGGATTGAGCGAGGTCATCGGCTCCTGGAAAATCATGCCGATATCGCGGCCGCGAACCGCGCGCATTTCCGATTCGGTAAGCGCGAACAGATCCTTTTCCGCGAGCAGCGCCGCGCCCTGGGTAACGGTGACATAGGGCGGCGGCAGCAGCCGCATCAGCGCCAGCGCCGTCATCGACTTGCCCGAGCCGGACTCGCCGGCGATGCAAAGCGTCTCGCGCCGGTCGAGGTCGAACGAAAGCTGGTCGACAAGCACCTTCGGCGCCCCGTGCGTGGCCACCGAGACGACGAGATCGCGGACGGAGAGGAGGGGAGTGGTCATCGGTTCTCGATCAGGGGAGCGCTGCCCACTGGGAGTGTTCCCGGACCTCGCCCTTCGATGGGCTGAGGGTGAGGTCCTCCTGCGGGGTTGAGCATATCCGCTGGCGGGTCGAGGACACCATTCGGGAGTCCTCATGGTGAGCTTGTCGAACCAGGAGGGCGGCAGAGCACAATGATGCCACACCCGCCCATGTATTCGCCCCACCTCTCACTCGAAGACGA